>MICC01000090.1 GCA_001829715.1 Sulfurimonas sp. RIFOXYB12_FULL_35_9 | reverse complement strand
CTAAGCCTCTCATCGCTGATAATACTGATCCTTGCAGGGTTGGGAACGTAGGTCGCTGCCTAGTTGATCATTTCTTATTCAACTTCTTAATTTTTAATCCAATCGCACAACACAATCATAAAAAACTAGCATCTAATTACAAATAATTTTAATTCAGTATTAACTATTACTATATTTTAATCTATTATAGAGTTTTCTATCTGCCATTTATGTTTTATAATATCCATATTTACTTTATAGAGTCTACTTAAAAAATACTCTCTTGTTACCTCTTTTGCGCCTAAACTTTTTAGATGTTCTGTGGGTACTTGAGAGTCTATGAAATCATATCCCCAAAATTTGAGATGCTTAATAAGTATCGCATATGCTGACTTTGAGGCATCATTTACAAGAGAGAACATAGACTCTCCGCAAAAAACTTTTCCTACAACAACTCCGTAAAGTCCGCCGACAAGTTTTCCATTCTGATAGCTCTCAATGCTGTGTGCCATATCCATATCGTGTAGTGCGCTATATGCCTCAATTATCTCATCTTGTATCCAAGTTCCGTTTTGGTTTTCTCTCTTTACGCTGCTGCACTGTTTCATAACCTCTATGAAGTTGGCATCAATTTTATAGTGAAATTTTTTCATGCTTTTTTTCAGAGAACGGCTTAACTTAAAATCACCTAACTCCATTATAAGTCGGGGGTCAGTAGACCACCATATTATCGGGTCATTTTTTGCATACCAAGGAAATATCCCATTTTGATAGGCTCTGATTAGTCTAGGCGGGTTTAAGTCGCCTCCCCATGCAACGATGCCGTCTTCATTCGCATCGTTTGGATTTGGAAAGGTCAGCTCATGCTTTTTCAGCTGCGGTATATTCAAGAAAGTTCTTTAAAATTTAAAATTAGCTTTTTGTTATACGATACGTTTACGCTGCCGCAGTTTTTTAGCTTGCCAAATAGTATCTCATCGCTTAATTTGTTTGTTATGTTATCAGCAATATATCTCTTTATAGGTCTTGCTCCCATCTCTGCCGAGTATGATTTCTCTGCTATATACTCTGCGGCTTTAGGAGATATAGTAACGGTTATTTTTTTCTTCTTAAGGTCGCTGTTTAGCTCATCTATAAACTTATTTACGATACCTTTTACTACCTCTATATTTAGCTGATTAAACTCTACTACAGCGCTTAACCTATTTCTAAATTCAGGTGTAAAGAAGAGTTTTAACTCCTCATTTTTTGAGAGCGAGCTGTCTTTGTTAAAGCCCATGACATTTCTAGCTGTAGCGCCGATGTTGGATGTCATAATAAGTATGACATTTTGGAAGTTTGCCTTATATCCGTTATTGTCGGTAAGAGTTGCGTTATCCATAATCTGGAGTAAAATATTTACCAAATCAGGGTGAGCTTTTTCTATCTCATCAAGCAGTAAAACAGTGTAAGGGTGTCTTTTTATCGCCTCTGTAAGTAAGCCGCCCTGCTCATATCCTACGTAGCCAGGAGGTGCTCCGACAAGCCTACTTATGGCATGTTTTTCCATGTATTCGCTCATATCAAATCTCTCAAAATTAATGCCTAAAATTTGGCTAAGAGAGAGTGCAAGTTCTGTTTTGCCCACGCCCGTAGGTCCAGAAAATAGAAATGAAGCGATTGGTTTGTTTGGCGGAGTAAGACCTGCTTTAGATATTTTTATGGCTTTTGCCACCTCTGCAACGGCTTTGTCCTGCCCAATTACTTTTTTTTGCAAGTTCTCTTCCAAATTTATTAGAGAGAGTGTTTCATCCTGTGTTACTTTTGAACCTGAAATACCGACAATTTTTGAGATGGTATTTTCAATATCGTGTGAGTTTACTACTCTTTTTTTCTTGTTTTTAAGATGAAATGACGCCGCGGTTTCATCTATGAGATCGATTGCCTTGTCTGGTAAAAATTTATCTGTAATATATCTTTTTGACAAATCAATTGCAGTTTTTAGAGCTTTATCCGTAAATATTACATTGTGGTGCTCTTCATATTTGCTCTTTAGCCCCTTTAGAATCTTATATGTTGTCTTTACTGAAGGCTCATTGATATCAACTTTAGAGAATCTTCTGCTTAGTGCTTTATCTTTTTCAAAACCGTTTCTATATTCTGCAAATGTTGTAGCACCCATGCATTTTAGCTCGCCTGAAGCTAAAGCCGGTTTTAGCTGGTTTGCTGCATCCATGGTTCCGCTTGTTGAACCTGCGCCAATTAGGGTATGAATTTCATCAATGAAAAGAATAGCGTTTGGAATAGATTTAAGCTCGTCCATAATGCCTTTTAAGCGCTTCTCAAAATCGCCTCTATATTTTGTGCCTGCAAGCATCGCTCCCAAATCGAGTGCATAAAGCTCACTGTTTTTGATAATTTCTGGAACTTCGCGTGCCGCTATCTTTAGTGCCAGTCCCTCTGCGATAGCAGTTTTTCCGACCCCTGCTTCTCCGACTAAGATAGGGTTGTTTTTCTTTCTGCGGCATAAAATCTGAGTAACTCTTTGTATCTCATCTTCTCGTCCGATTACGGGGTCAATTTTACCCTCTTTTGCTTTTTGAAGTAGGTTTATAGAATACTTTTGCAGATAAGACTCTTTTGTTTTGGGACTCTCCTTATCCTCTTCATGCGATATGGTCTCTAAAATATCAAGCCTTGAAATTTGATATTCATTTAGGAGCATGTAAGCAAAAGAGTTCTCTTCTTCGTAGATGGCTACCAGTAAATCGCCAATATCGGCGCTCTGCTGTCCCGATGTTTGAATATGTTTTATCATTCTATCTATCAGCCTAGATAGTGCAACACTCTCAAAAGGTTCTTCATTTATGTTTGGAGGAAGAGCGTTTATATTTGAGTAGATATAGCTTTTGATAAGCTCTTTCATCTTTGCAACATCACCGCCACATGTAAAGATGATTTTTGCACCCTCTGGAGAGTTTAAAAGTTGATAAAATACATGCTCAATAGTGATGTACTCATGTTTTAACTCTTTTGCATAGATAATTGATTTTTGGAAAACCTCATTTAGCGAGTAACTAATCATTACTCTTCCTCCATTTCGGCTCTTAGCGGAAAACCGTTGTCTCTTGCTTTTTTATGAACCTGCATAACTTTTGTTTCTGCAATTTCATGTGTATAGATACCGCAAATACCTCTGTTTTTTTTATGAATTTCGAGCATCACAGATTCTGCTTCTTCATAGTTTTTATGAAATATGCTCATCAAAATATCTATAACAAACTCCATAGAAGTATAGTCATCATTCAAAACAAACACTTTATATTTTTTAGGATATTTTATCGATATCTCATTGATAGTTTCTAATTCTGTATTTGTTGCCATAATTTTCCTATAATAATTATCTTTTAACAATTTATAAATTATAACGAAATTGAGATAACTATGACAAAACGGATTTTCGTGACCGCTACAAATACAAATATCGGTAAGACTTATACAACTAAATTATTATTAAAAGAGTTTGCATCTCGCGGATTAAAAGTCGGTGTTATTAAGCCTATAGAAACCGGAGTAGTTGATTATCCGCTTGATGGGGAAGAGCTTTTGGAATGTGTAAAAGAGCTAAATCCTAAGTTGTGGTCTCTAGAGGTTGAAGATATCGTCCCCATCACTTATGAGTTGGCAGCTTCTCCGTTTGTGGCATCAAACAACACTGCGCTTGATTTAAAAAAAATTATCTCTAAAATCGAAGAGCTTGAAGCCTCTTGCGATATTATAATCATAGAGGGCGCAGGCGGGCTTTATGTTCCGATAGATGAAAACAACATGATGATTGATTTAATTGCCAAATTAGAGGCTGTAGCACTCTTGGTTACGCACTGTTCAATTGGCTGCATCAACGATACGCTTTTGAGCAAAGAGGTTTTAGAGCAAAGAAATATCCCACATGTAACAGCTTTTAATTGTAGAGATGATGATACAAGTTTTTCACAAATATCAGAGCCGTATTTTTCAAGAACGGGTTTTGAGGTGTTAAAAGTAGGCGATGATATTGAAAAAATATGCGATGTCTTGTATAATTTATAAATTATTTAAAAAAAGAGTAACATGAAGCATCTAATTGCAACCAATGATTTAACACTTCAAGAGATAGAGTCGATTTTAGATGACGCAAAAGTTTTTAGTGACGGCAGATTCGATAGAATATTAAAAGACAAGATTATAATTACCCTCTTTTTTGAAAACTCGACAAGAACCAGAAGCTCTTTTGAGATAGCCGCAAAGAGGCTTGGGGCTGAGATAGTTCATCTTGATGTTGCAAACAGCTCTACCAAAAAAGGTGAGACTTTAGTGGATACTGCTATGAACTTGGATGCTATGGGTCCGCATGCCATCATTGTGCGACATCAAAATTCAGGTGTTCCCAAAATTCTCTCAAACCATACGAATGCTTCTATCATAAATGCGGGAGACGGGGCACATGCACACCCTACGCAGGCACTTTTAGACCTCTTTACGCTAAAAAAACATTTTGGTGATGTTAGAGGTAAGAAAATTGCAATCGTCGGAGATATAAAAAACTCACGCGTTGCAAACTCAAATATTGATTTGCTTGGCAGATTCGGCATGGAGGTTATTTTGGTTGCTCCTCCGCAATTTTTGCCAAAAACAGATCTAAAAACT
This sequence comes from Sulfurimonas sp. RIFOXYB12_FULL_35_9, assembly GCA_001829715.1. Lineage (GTDB taxonomy): Bacteria > Campylobacterota > Campylobacteria > Campylobacterales > Sulfurimonadaceae > Sulfurimonas. The sequence goes on along the minus strand of MICC01000090.1, from coordinate 63,146 downwards.
ACCCACTTTTTAAGTGAAGTTATAGATGAAGTGGATGCCATCATGAGCCTTAGAACTCAGACGGAGAGACACTCTTCTCAAACTTATGCTTCACTAAAAGATTATGCGAGTGATTTTTGTATCACTTCTGAAATCGTGGGCGAGAGAGATATAATCTTGCTTCATCCCGGACCAGTTCATAGAAATATCGATATCTGCGATGCACTTTTGGCAGATAAAAGATGCAAAGTTTTGGAGCAAGTCTCAAACGGCGTGGCAATCAGAATGGCAGTGCTAAAAAAACTTATATATGACGTTTGATGATATAAACTCTTTTGGTAAGAGACGAGAGCCTTTTTTATTTATATCCGATTTTAAAGCCCAAAACTTAAAGGTTATACCTCTAGGCAAGCTTGAGGCAAATGATGTTGAATTTTGTATAGATGAAAATTATCAAGTAAAAGAGCATGTAGATTTTTTAGAGAAAAATGGTGTAGATTTTAACGAATATAAAAAAAAATTTGATTTTGTCATAGAGAAGATAAAAGCCGGCGAGACCTATCTTTTAAATCTTACTCAGCCCTCATTTATAAAAACTCAGCTTACATTAAAAGAGATATTTAAGTGTGCCAATGCCCACTATAAACTCAGATATAAAGATGAGTTTGTATGCTTCTCTCCGGAAAAATTTATCCAAATAAGTGAGTCCAAAATCTCTACCTTTCCCATGAAAGGCACAATTGACGCATCCATTTTAAATGCAAAAGAGATAATTTTAGCCAATCAAAAAGAGATGGCAGAGCATGTAATGGTGGTAGATTTACTAAGAAATGATCTCTCAATCGTGGCAAAAGAGGTAAGAGTTGAAGATTTTAGATATGTTCATGAGATAGATGCCGGTTCGAAAAAGCTCTTGCATGTAAGCTCGCATATCAGCGGTGATGTCGGAAGTGATTGGCATGAAAAAATAGGCGATATTTTAAACTCTCTTCTGCCTGCAGGAAGTATAAGCGGTGCACCGAAAAAGAGTACATTGGATATAATTAACCAAATTGAAGGGTATGAACGCGGATATTTCAGCGGAGTTTTCGGTGTTTACGACGGTAAAACGTTTGATAGTGCAGTTATGATAAGATTTGTTCAAAACTCAAAAGACGGCTATATTTATAAAAGCGGCGGCGGTATCACGATAGACAGTGATGCAAAAAGCGAATATGATGAGCTTTTGGATAAGGTTTATCTACCCTAAAAGAGGTTTTTGGCAAATGTTTAAAATAGATGGTTTCTTTACAAGCGGATGGACATTTGATGAATCCGAACATTATTTAAAAAATAGATACCAGATGGTAAATGTTGGCATTTTACTCTCTGCCAGTGGGCTCATTTATGGAATTATAGGAAACTATGTAAGAGATGTGCAAGGGTTTATTCCTATAGAAATTGCTCTTTTATGTATGAATTTTGTAATGTTTTTTGCCTTGAGAGTGTATCGCCATTTTTTTGAGTTTTTTGCAATAACTATGACGTTGCAATACACGTTTTTATTTTTGTACCTTATCTATGTAGGTGAGCCGAGTGAGTTAAAACATCTATGGATATTTACCTATCCGATAATACTTCTCTACTTTCAAAAAACCATAAGTGCACTCTACTGGCTATGTTTTATCATTTTTATGCTTCTTGTTGCACCGATGCAAGATTTTGTAGAGATACAATACTCCATGTATCAAGTGACATATATTTCGTTTGTTTTAATAATTATCAGCATAATTATCTATTTTTATCAAAAGAAAATAGATGAAGCAAGAACCATTATTTTAGAAAAACAAAATATGCTCCATGATTTTAATTCAGAACTTGAAAAACAGGTAAAAGATAAAATGATTGAGCTTATGAAGCTAAATGAATCTTTGGAGCTTAAAGTTGAACAAAAGTTAGAAGAGCTAAGAAGCAAAGACCAGATACTCCAATCCCAGTCAAAACAGGCCGTAATGGGAGAAATGATAAGCATGATTGCACATCAATGGAGACAGCCTCTCTCTACGATTACGCTTCAGATAGCGGATTTGCAGTTTAAGCAGATGCTTGGAAAGGGTAGAAGTGATGAGGATATAGATAAAGCACTGAGTAATATAAGCGACACCATAGTATATCTGTCCGATACCGTGGATGATTTTCAAACCTATTTTCGCCCAAATAAAGAGGTTGCCTCTATCGAAATACATGAGCTGCTTCAAAGAGCTCTTAATTTTGCACTATCGAGAGTGAAATATGAAAATATCAAGATACGAATAAATAAACATCTTGATATAGAGGTAAAAACATATATTAATGAACTTGTTCAAGTTGTTTTAAATATCTTAAACAATGCAATAGATGCGCATAATGAGCTTAAAGTTAAAGACCCTTTTATCGCAATAGAGGTTGCTGCGCAGAGTGATAGCATTTTTATATCTATTGAAGATAATGCGGGAGGGATACAAAGCCAACACTTGGCACATCTGTTTGAGCCATATTTTAGTACAAAAGGCAAAAATGGAACGGGGCTTGGACTCTACATGAGCCAGATGATTATCCAAAAACAGTTTGGCGGCGTAATTGATGTTAAAACTTCTCAAAGCGGAGCTGTATTTACTATAAAAATCCCTAAAAACATTGCATAAGAGCAATAATTTGATAGTTTTTGAGATATAATTTATCAAAAAACGAGGGTGTGTAGATGTATTTAGAAGATTTGAAGTTCTCTTTATGGGCAGATTTTATTGAGAGAGACTATTTGGACAATGAATTTAGAGAGCTTATAGATAATAAAATCATAAACGGTGCTACCTCAAATCCTGCTATATTTAAAAATGCAATACTTAGCTCAAATGCATATAAAGATCAGCTTTCTACTCTTGCTTCTTTTAGTCCAAAGGAGAAATACGAAGCTCTTGCAATCCATGATATACGAAAAGCCGCAGATATATTGAAATCTTTGCATGAAGCAGGTGATGACGGTTATGTTAGCATAGAAGTAGATCCATTTCTTTGTGATGATGCCGATGCGACTGCAGCAGAGGGAGAGCGACTTTATAAAGAGATAAATCGCAAAAATGTTATGATAAAAGTACCTGCTACAGACTCAGGTTACAAAGCTATGAGAGTTCTGAGTGCTAAAGGAATTCCGGTAAACGCAACGCTTATCTTTAAAAAAGAGCAGGCAGTTAAATGTGCAAAAGCTTTTGAAGAGGGAGTTTTAGAGTATGGAGCAAAAGTTGATACGGTTATAAGTGTTTTTGTAAGTCGTGTAGATAGAGCTTTAGATGATCTCTTGGCTAAAGGAGGTGTGGATGTGGCACTCAGCGGAATATATAACAGTGCCGACATCTACGCAGAGATTCAAAAGATGAAAGTTAACGGATGTCGGGTGCTTTTCGCAAGTACCGGCGTAAAAGACGACTCGCTTCCTCCTTACTACTATGTAGAAAAACTTTTGGCATATAATAGCGTAAATACCGCACCGGTAGACACTATAAAAGCTTTTCATGCAGATGGAGCAAAAGAGAGTGCACTGCCAATTGCAGCTCAAACTATAGAGAAGCACTTTGAAAAAATCCGAGGCTTAGGCATAGATTTTGATGCTGTTTTGGACAAGCAGATATCTGATGGGTTGAAATCTTTTAAAGACGCATTTAATGATATACTGGAGTCATTATGAGTGATAAAAAAAATGAAGTAGATATAAGCAAGTTAACGTTTGAGCAGCTAAAAAAGATTCGAGAGTATCTTAAAAAGCTTATTGACAACGGTGGAAGTGACTTACATGTAAAATCAAAAGGTATTATTCGTGCAAGGGTAAACGGGAGTATAGTCCCATTTTCTGGGTCGGTACTTTCGTATGAGGATGCTATGACGCTTGCAAAAGAGCTTTTAAGAGGAAGATTTTCTGAGTTTGTACAGAATAAAGAGATAGATTTGGTCTACCAATTTGATGAAGGCAACCGTTTTCGTGTAAATATCTTTTTTCAGACGGATGGTCCATCTTTTGTTTTTCGTATTATTCCCATGCAGATTCCGACGATTGATCAGATGAAATTTCCGGAAATTGTTAGGACTCTTACAAAAGAGGGGCGTGGACTTGTTCTTGTTACGGGAGCAACCGGAAGCGGGAAATCAACAACTCTCGCGGCTATGATACATGAGATTAATCTAACAGAAAAAAAGCATATTGTTACTATTGAAGATCCAATCGAGTTTGTTCATAAAGATAGAGGATGTGTCATAAATCAGCGTTCAGTGGGACAAGATACTCTCTCTTTTGGTAGAGCTTTGAGAGCAGCTTTGCGTGAAGATCCGGACATTATACTTGTCGGAGAGATGAGAGATCGTGAGACGGTAGAGTTAGCTCTGCATGCTGCGGATACCGGACACTTGGTTTTTTCAACACTGCATACGATAGATGCCAAAGAGACTATAAACCGTATAATAGCAATGTTCCCAAATGAGGAGCAAAATCGTGTTCGCCTTTCGCTTTCAGGAGTTTTAAAAGGTGTTGTCTCCCAAAGACTTATCCCTACAATAGATGGTAAGCGAGTAGCCGCAATGGAGGTACTTGTAAAAACACCTACTATCGAGAAGTTAATCTTAGAAAATAGAGATTATGAGATTCGTGATGCGATAGAAAAGGGTAGAGAGCACTATAAATCACAAAGTTTTGATCAGCATATTTTGGATATATACAATCAAGGAATTATCACAAAAGAAAAAGCAAAAGATTATGCAACTAGTGCTGCAGATCTGGAGTTGAAAATGAGTGGGTTTAACAGTGGCAAAGCATCTGATTTTGCAAACATGGCTGAGAAAAAAAGTAAACAAGAATTCTCTGATGATGAAGTTTTTGATTTGAAATAATCTCTTTTAACTGCACTTAAAGCTTGAGTCGGTATAATTCCAAACATTTTTTATTAAGGATTTAATATGTTAGAAGGCATTATTAGAGAGAGTACTGGCAAAAAAGGCACGAAGGCGCTTCGCCGTGATGGTTATCTAATTGCAAACATTTACGGAAAAGGGCTTGAAAATATTCACGCTGCATTTAAAGACAATGAGTATATCCGTACTGTTCGCAACAAAGAGACTTTGGCGTTTCCTATCAAGATAGGAGCAAAAGAGATGAATGTTGTTGTTCAATCATATGAAGCACACCCATTAACAGGAAAACTGTTACATGTAGATTTAATGGTAGCACAATCAGGTGTTTTAACTCATTATCATGTTCCTGTTGTTCCAGAAGGTGATGCAATCGGTCTTAAAAACAAAGGTCTTGTAAATCTTTCAAAATCTCGTTTAAGAGTTAAAGCTACAATTGAAAACGTTCCAAATAGTATCAATGTAGATATCGCAAAAATGGATGTTGGTGATTCTATGCTTGTTCGTGATATTGCAAGAATTGATAATGTTACATTTACAGATGCTGAGCGTGTATCAGTACTAAGTATCATTAAAGCTAAGTAATTATGCTAATAGTCGGACTGGGAAATCCTGGCCCGAATTATGAACATACTCGTCATAACATAGGTTTTATGGTTATTGACGAGCTTGTTAAAAGGCAAAATGCACAAAAACTCTCTTCATCGTCATTTAACGGCGAACTTTTCAAATTTTCAAATCATTTTTTATTAAAACCGCTTACTTTTATGAACCTGTCGGGCAATGCTATAGCAGCCGTCAAAAAGTTCTATAAAATCAATGAGGTAGTTGTAATACATGATGATTTGGATTTGCCCTTTGGTACGCTTCGCTTTAAAAAAGGGGGCGGACATGGCGGGCATAACGGGCTTAAATCTACAGATGAAAATATCTCAAAAGAGTATATCAGAGTTAGGATGGGCATAGGGAAACCTGAGCATAAAGGTGAGGTCGCTTCCTATGTTTTGAGTGATTTTAACAAAGGTGAGCAAGAACATCTCATGGAGTGGATTTCTGCCGCATCTAAGGCAGTTGAGTATTTGTTAAATAATTCACTGGAAGATGTTAGCACTAAATATACAATTAAAAATTTTCAGCTAAAATAGCACCTAACTTCTTTGTGGGATTTGTAATATATGCTGGCTTTTAAATATATATCTTTTCATTATATAAAATATTTCATCATCATATTATCTGCACTTGTCCTGTTTTTAGTCGGATTTGATTATATAGGAAGTGCCGAAAAACTTGAGCTATCGGCAAACCTTTTTATTATATATCTAGTTTATAAAGCTTTTTTTGCTATTGATATGCTGCTTCCTATTTCACTTGTATTTGCGATGATAAGTACTAAAATATTATTAATCCGCTCCAATGCGTTAGTTTCGTTTTACTCCCTTGGATACTCAAGAGTAGATATTTTAAAGCCCTTTATCGTAGTATCTACACTAATTATTTTACTTTTTATATCACTTCACTCAATTTCAAATTTTGCAAGAGCCGATGAGTTTGCAAAAAATATTCGTAAAAATGCACAATATCTAAGCCCCACACGGGATCTGTTTTTCACATATAAAGATAAATTTGTCTATTTTTCAAAAATGCTTCCTCTGCAAGAGAGTGCCGAAGACATAAGGGTCTTTAGTTTTAGTAACAACTCCCTAAAAGAGGTATTGATAGCATCAAAAGCACTCTATAGAGATGATGCATGGCAAATAAATAGTGCCGATGTTATTACCAAACCTGACGCAATTAATTTTGATTCTCTAGGAATAAAAGTAGATGAACATAAAAACCTGAAAATTCTTGAGGGCTTTAGACCAAAAATATTAGATCAGGTTTACGAGGGAAAAGTGAACTTCACGATAAAAGATGCAATAGATGCATATGTACTTCTAAAAGAGCAGAAAATCAATACGAATGTCATAAAGAGTTCTTTATATAAAATATTTATTTATCCGTTTTTTGTTCCTTTTGTAATTGTTATAATCTTCTTTTTTGTTCCCGTGAGTGTGAGATTTTTAAATGTTTCGCTATTTAGTTTTGGAGCTATACTTGCATCACTTCTGGTTTGGGCACTTCTTTTTACATTTATTGAACTCTCCACTCATAAAGTGATACCGAGTGAAATCGGTATAATAGTTCCTGTTATGATTCTGTTTTTAGTCGCTTTTGGACAGTGGAGAAAGTATCGTTTAGCAACATAATCATCGGCTCATAACAAAAATATAAGTACTTTTTGGATAGAATGGCTCAAAAAATATTTGGGACTTTTATGATAAATTTTAAAGAACTTGCAACTACATATAAAACTCCGCTCTATATATATGATTTAGATTACATGACAAAGCAGTATGAAGAGCTTAAAGAGGCTTTTAAAGGTAAAAAATCTATCTTGGCATATGCTATAAAATCCAACTCTAACCTTAGTGTTATCAAACATTTTGCCACTTTAGGAAGCGGCGCTGATTGTGTCTCCATCGGTGAGGTGCGTCGTGCATTTTTGGCGGGAGTTCCTAGCTATAAGATTATTTTTTCCGGTGTCGGAAAAAGCGATGATGAGATACGTGAAGCAATAGAGAGCGATATTTTATACATAAATGTCGAGAGCGAAGCAGAACTCGGACGTGTAGAACTTATAGCAAAAGAGCTTGGTGCGGTATGCAGAATCAGTATTCGTGTTAACCCAAACATAGATCCTTTAACGCATCCTTATATCTCTACGGGTCTTCATGACAATAAATTCGGTGTTGAGATAGATGCCGCAAAGAGAATGTATATCAAAGCAAACAACTCTGAGCATCTCGATCCTGTCGGAATTCACTTTCATATAGGCTCTCAGCTTACCGAACTAAAACCGATTTATGAATCTGCGGTAATAGTGGCGGACCTTGTTCGTTCTCTTTCAAATATAAAGATAGAACTGAAGTTTTTTGATATAGGAGGAGGGCTTGGTGTTGTTTACAAAAACGAAACGACAATCAAACCTTACGATTATGCACAAGCAATTTTAGGGGCATTAAAAGGGCTGGATTTAACGATAATCTGTGAGCCGGGAAGATTTTTAACGGCAAACGGCGGATATTTTTTAACAAAAGTTTTATATGAGAAGCAAAACGGTTCTAAAAGATTTGTTGTGGTAGACGGTGCTATGAATGATCTTCTGCGCCCTAGTCTATATAAAGCATATCATAAGATAGAAGCGATTACAAATAGCACGACTGATGAGAGCGAAGCAGATGTTGTTGGTCCTGTTTGTGAGAGCGGTGACTTTTTTGCAAAAAATTACTCTCTGCCTATTTTAGAACATAATGATTTGCTTGTTATTCACAGTGCAGGAGCTTACGGTTTTGGCATGGGAAGCAACTATAACACAAGAGGAAGAAGTGCCGAAGTTGCAATTAAGGGTGGCGAGGCAAGAGTTATCAGAAAAAGAGAAGAGTTTGAAGATTTAATCGCCTTAGAGAAAGATTTTTTGGTTAAGTAAGATGTATTTTATTGATGTTCAGGGTACTTTGATTAGCGACAGTGATAAATCTCCTATCCGTGGAAGCAGGGAGTTTATCGACATACTAAATAAGAAAAAAATTCCTTATATGATTATTACCAACAATACCAAAAATGTTTCAAAAGATTTTTATGCCTATCTTAAATCAATAGGTTTTGATTTTGACTTTTCATTCTACTTGGATCCTTTGATGATTTTAGAGCTGCATGTTGAAAAAGCGGGTGTTGCAGCTTACGGTACGCAGGAATTTCTAGATGGTTTAGTGAATATGGGTTTTGAGCTAGATTATAAAAACCCAAAAACAGTTTTGGTTTCCATAAAAGATAGTTTTACGAATGACGAATTTGCACAGATGATAGACTTTATACTCTGTGGCGCAAAGCTTGTTGGTATGCATGAGACATCAATATATGCTAAAAATAACAAGCGTTATCCGGGAGTAGGGGCAATACTTAAAATGCTTGAATTTGCAACATCATGCAGTTACAGCGTAGTGGGAAAACCCAGTGTAGCTTTTTATGAGGAGTCGTTGGCAATGCTTCGCAAGCAGGTTGCAGATGCCGAGTTTTGTGACGTAACGATTATAAGTGATGATGTAAAAGGTGATTTGGGGGGTGCTAAGGAGATGGGGATGAAAACTATTTTTGTAACAAGCGGAAAATATAAGAGTGCCGATGAGATAGTCCCGTTTTTAAAACCTGAGCTAAGACCTGATTATGTATATGCAGATATGCAGGAAATTTTGGAGAGTATATGAAAACTTTAGATGATTGCAGAGTCGCTATCGATACTATCGATGATGAGATATTGGAACTTCTTAACAGAAGAATGGAGATAGTCAAGCGAGTAGGCGAGATAAAAAAAGAGAACGGCGGGGCAATATACAGACCTGAGAGGGAAAATGCTATTATTCAAAGATTGACGCAAAATAGTATTGAGCAAAAAGGGCTTTTAAATGCAAGTGCTATTGAAGCGATATTTTTAGAAATTTTTGCAGTTTCAAGAAATCTGGAACTGCCTGAACGTATAGCATATCTCGGACCGGAGGGAAGCTTTACTCATCAAGCGGCAGAGAGCCGTTTTGGGGCTATGAGTGACTATCTTTCGCTAAGCTCTATCCACTCCGTTTTTAAAACTCTTGAAGCAAAACGCGCTAAATTCGGCGTAGTTCCGATTGAAAATTCAAGAGACGGAATCGTAAGTGAAACTTTAGATCTGCTTGCAAAAAGCTCTGTAAAAATCGTAGCCGAACTTTATATGCCCATACATATGTCTTTTGCCACTAAAGCGACAAAGCTTTCTCAAATAACTAAGATCTACTCGAAAGATAAGGGATTTGGACAGTGTAGGGAGTTTTTAATAGAACATGACCTTGTAAATGTCGAGCAAATACCTGTTGAATCAACGGCAAAAGCGGCAATTCTTGCAGCGGAAAATCCAAATGCAGCCGCTATTTGCAGCCATATTGCGGCAAAGTTATACGGCATACCTACTATGTTTGATCGTATAGAAGATGATATAGGATCTCAGACAAGATTTGTAATACTTAGCGACTTTAAAAACGAAAAAAGCCAAGATGACAAAACTTCTATTTTAGTTAGACTCAAAGACTCTGTAAAAGCCGGATCTCTTGTTCATTTTCTACAGGATTTTGACGATCAAAATATAAATCTCTCAAAAATAGAGTCTCGTCCATCTAAAGATAAAGGCGGTTTTGATTACTGGTTTTTTATAGATTTTTACGGTCATATTGATGATGAGAAGTTTCAAAAAGTGTTACAAAAACATAAAGGAGAAGTAACTTGGCTAGGAAGTTACATAAAAGGACAAAACATTGAAGTTCAATAAAAATTTAGAAAATATTAAAACATATGAAGCAGGAAAGCCGATAGAACTTGTTGTAAGAGAGTTTGGCATAGATCCAAAAGATATCGTAAAGCTGGCATCAAACGAGAACCCCAGCGGATGTTCACCTAAGGTAGTAGAGGCAGTTGGAGCTATTCTATCCAAAATGGCACTCTACCCTGATGACTCTATGATAAAGCTAAAAAATGCACTAAGCGTAAAAATGGGTGTTGCAAATGAGAATATTATAATCGGATCCGGAAGTGATCAGGTTATAGAGTTTTTGATTCATGCAAAAGCAACCCATGGTTCAAAAATTTTGATGAACAGCATAACATTTGCTATGTATGAGATATATGCAAAACATGTAGGAGCAGAGGTTATAAGAACTGCTTCACAAGAGCATGATATGGATGAATTTTATGAGCTTTATAGGCAAGAAAAGCCAGAAATCATATTTATATGTACCCCGAATAATCCGACTGGGGATGCTTTGGATGCACAGAAAATATTTGAGTTTTTGAAGAAGATAGACAGTGATACTTTAGTTGTAATTGACGGTGCTTACATGGAGTATGCAATTGCAAAAGATGCCAAAAAAGAGATAGTCGTCAAAGAGTTGATAGAGCAGTTTGACAATGTGATTTATCTGGGAACTTTCTCTAAGGCTTATGGTCTTGGCGGAATGAGAGTAGGATACGGTGTGGCAAATGCGAAGATAATAAAAGAACTTTATAAACTCAGACCGCCATTTAATATTACGACGCTCTCTCTTGAAGCTGCAAGCGTCGCTTTGGAAGATGAAGATTTTGTGAAAAAAAGTGTAACGCTTAATTTACAACAGATGAAAAGATATGAAGAGTTTGCAAAAGAACAAAAAATTGATATAATAAACAGTTATACAAATTTTGTTACGTTATGTTTAAATCCAAACCAAAACTCATCAAAGATATCAAACTTATTACTTCAAAAGGGTATGATAGTTAGAGATTTAAGCAGTTATAATATGAATGCAATTCGAGTAACAGTGGGTACAGAAGAACAAAACAGTCGTTTTTTTGGCTTAGTAATACAATTCTTATAGTTTAAAAATGGGAAGTTAATGGATTTTAAAGTACTTTTTTCGCAATTAGTTATTTTCTATGACAAGCTGACTAAACAGCAGAAGTTTATAATTGCTGCTGCTATTGTCGGTATTGTATCATTTTTAATTTTTATGGTTGTTTATACCACAAAAAAAGAAGCAAATAACAAGATGGAAGTGCTTTTTGACTCTTTAACCTCGGAGGATGCCGCAAAAGTAGTAGAGTACTTAGAAAAGGGCAATATACCTTATGAAATACTTGACAATAATGTTATTAAAGTTCCTAAAAATGTAGTATATAAAGAACGTATTGCCGTAGCTTCAATGGGAATTCCAAAGAATAGCGGTGTTGGTTTTGAGCTTTTTGACAGCCAACAGTTCGGTGCTACAAGTTTTGACCAAAATGTAAAGTATCTTCGTGCGCTAGAAGGTGAACTTTCTCGCACAATCGATGCACTTGCTCCCATAGAGAGTGCCAATGTTAGTTTAGCACTGCCTAAAGATTCACTTTTTGTTGAAAAACAGACTGCTCCTACAGCCTCTGTTATGCTTAAATTGGTTGAGGGTGGAAAGCTCAGTACCAAGCAGATTCGAGGGATAAAAAACCTTGTATCTGCTGCCGTACCGAACTTGACGCCGGCAAATGTTATGTTGATTGACAGTGACGGCGAAACATTGGGTGATGAGAATGAGATGGCTCAAATGAGTGAGTTATCATCTGTTCAGCAAAATTTTAAAACAAAAGAAGAGAAGAAAAAACAGCAAAAAATTATAGAAGTTGTCTCTCCTTTTGTAGGTGGAGGACAAAAAGTTGTTGCTCAAGTTACAATTGAGTATGATTTTTCCATTCAAAACTCTACCTCCGAGAAATATGATCCCGAGAATGTAATTAGAAGTGAGCAGGTTAGCGAAGAGAAAAGGGAAGGCAAGAGTCCTAACGAAGTAGGTGGAGTTCCCGGTACTGTAAGCAATATAGGACCGGTTGAAGGGCTGTCTAACAACCAGACAAGTGAAAAGTATGAAAAAAACACAGGTACAACTAACTATGAAATCGGTAAAACAGTCTCAACGGTAAAAAGCGAGTTCGCACGCATCAAAAGAGTTACGGCTGCCGTTGTTGTAGACGGAAAGTATAAGTATAAAACTGATGCTGAAGGAAAGGCAACAAGTGAATTAGAGTATCAGCCTCTATCAGAGAGTGATTTAGAGGCTCTGTCTGCTTTGGTTAGCCGCTCAATTGGCATTAGCGAAGAAAGAGGCGATCAGTTAAGCGTCAAAAATTTACAATTTAAAACTGTTGAGGTTAATACGGCTGAGGAGAGAGTAAATCAGGCAGTTGAATTTTCTAAACTCTATTTGGAGCCGTTTTCTGGACTCTTTAAATATATTTTTGTGCTTCTTCTTCTTCTTATTGTTTACAAGAAGGTTATCTCTCCGTTCGCAGAGAGAATGCTTGAGGTTTCAAAAGAAGAGGATGAGTTTAATAGACCTGTTTTAGACATAGGAACTGATGATGCTGAAGATTTGGTTGAAAAAGTTCAATTAATGCGTAAAAAAGTCGAAGAGCAACTAGGTGTCGGTGAAAACTTTAGTGAAGATGAACTTAAGTACGATGTTCTTCTTGAAAAAGTACGGGCTATGATAGAAGAGTCGCCTGAAGCAGTTGCTCTAGTTCTGCAGGCGTTAGTGGCGGAAGATTCCGATACTGCTTCTTCATCTTCTTCTAATAGGTAAAAGGGGGAAAAACAAGTGAATTTAAGTGCATCGCAACAAGCAAGATTTGATGAAATGGGGATGGGAGAGAAGGTTGCAATTTTACTATTGCAGATGGGCGAAGATGCGACAGCTGCTATATTTACAAATATGACTGTAGATGCCATAACTGATGTTTCAAAATATATCGCTATGAATAAAAGTGTAGAAAAAGCTGTTGCAACTGCAGTGCTTGAAGAGTTTTATGCAATTCTACAATCAGGTCAGTTCATAACATCAGGCGGTATGGAGTATGCAAGAGAACTGCTTTATAGAACACTTGGTCCTGAGGAAGCAAAAAAAGTTTTAGAAAAGCTCTCAAGAAGTATGCAAGAGAGCCAAAATTTTGCGTATCTCTCAAAAATCAAGCCTCAACAACTCTCAGACTTTATAATTAACGAGCATCCTCAAACGATAGCACTGATTTTAGCTCACATGGATGCTACAGAAGCGGCTGATACGCTTCAGTACTTTCCTGATGATCTTAGAAGTGAAGTTTCTATGAGAATGGCAAAACTTGGAGACATATCTCCTTCGGTAATTAAAAGAGTTTCTGCAGTTTTAGAGTCAAAACTTGAATCTCTTGCTTCTTACAAGGTTGAAGTCGGCGGTCCTCGTGCTGTTGCAGATATCTTCAATCGACTTGGAGCAAAAGCTTCTAAAGAGACACTTGCTAAGATTGAAGAGCGGGATGAAGAGATGTCAAATCTTATCAAAGAGATGATGTTTACATTTGAAGATATTGCAAAACTTGACAAGGGTGCAATTAATGAAATTCTTAAATCTGTAGAAAAACAGGATTTGATGCTTGGGCTGAAAAGTGCTCCTGAGGATCTTAGACAGAAGTTCTTTAGTGCTATGAGTGAGAGAGCAAGAGAGGCATTTGAAGAAGAGATGCAGTTTATGGGTGCCGTAAAAATGAAAGAAGTCGAGGGTGCTCAAAGAAGAATCGTCGAGGTTGTAAACGGTCTTGCAGAGGCAGGAACAATTCAATTAGGAAGCTCTTCGGAAGAGATGGTGGAATAATTTGCCAAGTATAATTACAAGTGAAAAGATTCAAAAGCACAATGTCGATAGGTATAATTTTAAGGTGTTGTCCTTAGGCTCAGAATCTCAGGAAGAGGCAGAGAAAACCTTTTTATCTAGCAATCCTGCCTCTAAAGAAGAGAAGAAAGTCGAACGTGAAGTTGATACTAGCGGGATTAGCCAAAGCTCTAAAGACTCATTAATTGAGTCTCTTCTCAATAAAACAGATGAGATGTCATCAAATTTCATAAAGCTTCAGATGAAACTGGAGAGTATGAGTGATGAACACAAAGCAGAGCTTAAAAAAGTTAAAGATGAGTCTTATGCTGCAGGTTTAGAAGCAGGCAAAGCACTCGCTCTTAAAGAAGAAGATAAAAATATGGTAAATGCTCTCTCTTTGTATGCATCGTCTATCGTAAAGCTGGAAAGCAGTGCAAAAGAGTTTGAATCAGCATTGGAAGAGATAAAAAAAGAGTTAATAGGTGCAGCTTTGGATATTTCTAAAGAGGTAATCAAGGTTGAGCTGAGTGAAAATTCAAGCAAAGTTGCTATAACTTTATCCGGAGAACTTATTAAAGAGTTGCAAAGTTCTTCAAAAATAATTTTAAAAGTCAATCCGGCAGATCATGGAGCTATTTCGCAAGCAACAGGCTCTCTTGCTCATGTAGAAGTTATGTCGGACAGTGCGGTTAGTCTTGGCGGTGTTATAGCTATCAGCGATGCAGGCAATATTGATGCACAAATAGCAAAGAGATTTGAGAGGGTAAAGCGAGTGGCATTAAGTGAGTAAAAAAAGATAATGAATATAAAAAAAAGTTCAATTAAAGAGTTAGAAAATCTCTGTGCAAAAATAAGAGAAGAGATATTAAGAGTCGTTAGTAAAAACGGCGGACATTTGAGTTCTACGCTCGGAGCTACAGAGATTATAGTTGCTATGCATGAAGTATTTGATTCCAAAAAAGATCCCTTTATTTTTGATGTATCTCACCAATCATACGCTCATAAGCTTTTAACTGGAAGATGGGATGCATTTGACACGCTAAGACAATTTAACGGTATATCCGGATATACAAAACCAAACGAGAGCGAACATGACTATTTTGTAGCAGGGCATAGCTCAACATCTATCTCTTTAGGTGTAGGTGCCGCCAAAGCTATAGCACTAAAAGGAGAACAGGATTCAAGAGTCCCAGTAGTCATGATTGGTGATGGCTCTATGACGGCAGGTATGGTGTATGAAGCCTTAAACGAGTTGGGTGATAGAAAATATCCGATGGTTATCATACTCAATGATAACGAGATGAGTATAGCAAAACCGATAGGCGCTATAAGCAGAATGTTAAGCTCAGCGATGGCATCTCCGTTTTACCAATCTTTTAAGAGACATACCGAGAATTTTGTAGATAATTTTGGGGAGAGCGCACACTACATTGCAAAAAGAATGGAAGAGTCTTTAAAATTGATTACCCCAGGGATTCTTTTTGAAGAAATGGGGATTAATTATATAGGACCGGTGGATGGTCATAATTTATCGTCTCTTATAGAAATTCTGCAAAAAGCAAAAGAACTTAAAAAGCCCGTAATAGTTCATGTACAGACACTAAAAGGCAAAGGATATCAGATAGCCGAGGGTAAAGAGGAGAAGTGGCACGGCGTAGGTCCTTTTGATTTAGACAGCGGAAATTCAGCTAAAAAAAGCTCTTCTAAAAGTGCTACTCAGATCTACTCCGAAGCTCTGCTTCATCTTGCAAAACATGATAAAAAAATAGTCGGTGCAACGGCAGCTATGCCAAGCGGCACAGGACTAAGCGAACTTATGGAACTATTCCCTGATAGATTTTGGGATGTGGCAATCGCAGAGCAGCATGCGGTTACTTCTATGTCAGCTTTGGCAAAAGAGGGCTTTAAGCCGTTTTGTACCATCTACTCTACATTTTTGCAACGCGGATATGATCAGATAATACATGATACTTGTTTGATGGATTTGCCGGTTGTTTTTGCACTTGATCGTGCCGGAATAGTCGGAGAAGACGGTGAGACGCATCAAGGAGTTTTTGATATCAGTTTTTTAAGAGCTGTTCCGAACATGACTCTTTTTGCTCCAAGAGACGAAAAATCTTTTCATCAGGCAATGGCGTTTGCGGCACAGTATGAACACCCATGTTCTTTACGATATCCAAGAGGCTCTTTTATGGAGAGTAACTTACCGGAGTCGCTTCCTTTTGCATTTGCAAAGTCTCAACTGCTTCGTTCAAATGCAAGTGATATTTTGTTTATAGGTTATGGAAACGGAGTCGGACGTGCATACCAGAGCGCAGAGTTTTTAGAGATGGAAGTTAGCATATTAGATTTAAGGTTTGTAAAACCTCTTGATGAGAAGATGCTTCTTGAACTCTCAAAAAAACATAAAAAATGGTTTGTCTTTAGCGACAGTGCCAAAATGGGCGGAGTCGGCTCAGCTATTTTAGAGTTTTTAGCAAAAGAAAAAATCCTACATGTAAGCGTAGAGAGTTTCGAATATGAGGATAGCTTTATAACACACGGAAACACCAAGTTGGTAGAAGAGTCACTTGGACTGCTTCCGCATCAACTGGCAAAAAGAGTTGAGATACTTGTCGAGTCTTCAAAGTAAAATTTCGCAGGCAAAAGCTAAACTTTTAGTTCAATATCCGCTCTTTGGCATGATGGCTTCAAAGCTTGAACTTGTGCAAAACAGTGATATACAAAGTTTTAAAAGCAACGGTATTAAGCTTGAATATAACAGCGATTTTTTAGAAAAGCTCGAACTTGCTCAGATGGAATTTGTCTTTGCAAACGGTGCAATGCATGCTTCACTCTCACATGAGAGAAGAAAAAACGGCAGAAGCGGCTGGCTCTGGCAGTTAGCAACGGACTATGCCGTCAATGACATGCTGGTGCAAAATGGGTTGGACTGCCCGATAGAAGCACACTACTCAAAAAGATTTAGCGGACTTTATGCCGAAGAGATTTATGAAGAGTTGAAAGCTGATATTTTACAAAATGAGCTAGAGTATGAGGCAGACACTTTAGATGACGTACAGCAAGATAATAATAAAAATGAAAGTATCAATGATGATGAAGAGCTGAGTGAACAGCTTTTTGAAGAGTTTGCAAAGGCTCTATTAGACACTGAGCTTAAAAACGGTGAAGTGCCGACTTCAATAGATAGATTTTTTAACATAAAAAAGAGTGATTGCAAAATCAACTGGAGAGATGAGCTAAAAGCCACACTGGATAGATTTCATAAAGATGACTATACGCTTCTTCCTCCAAGTAAAAAATTCCTTCATGCCGGAATTTATCTCCCCTCATGTATCAGCCAAAGATTTAAGTTTGTCATAGCTATAGACAGTTCAGGTTCAGTTGATGAAAAACTTTTAGGTGAATTTGTAAGCGAGTTGAACTCTCTTACAAATACGCTGCAAAATTATCAGATTGAGCTGCTGGTTTGTGATGATATGATTCAAGAACATAAAACTTTTTATAGCGGAGATATTTTAGAAGTTGCATTCCAAGGCGGAGGAGCAACCGATTTTCGACCTGTTTTTGAGTTTGTAAAACATTCGCTTGAAGATGTAAAACTTCTTCTATACTTTAGTGATTTAGAGGGGATTTTTCCAAAAGATGAACCGACTTATGCCGTGAAATGGGTATCTCCAAAAGAGAGAGAAGTTCCTTTTGGAGATCTTATAATTCTGAGAGACTAGTTATGTACTACTTGATTTCTTCCGTTTTGTTTTGCGTTATATAGCATCATGTCGGCTTGACTTACACTTTCTTCAAGAGTATCTTCGTGGTTTATTGCGACGCCGATAGAAACGGTGAATTTTATTGCTTCTCCCTTATCTGAGAGAGTGGTTGAATTTTGTGCCATTTCTCTTAATTTTTCAAATATTTCCAATGCACTGTTTTTTGATGTGTTTTTTACGACAACACAAAACTCCTCTCCGCCAAATCTTGAAACCATATCATCTTGATTTGTATTTGCTCTTAGAATATCGGCTAAAGTATTTATTATTTTGTCTCCTGAGTCATGTCCATAAGTATCGTTGATTTTTTTAAAATGGTCAATATTTATCATAGCAATCGCAAAGTATTCATTCTCATTCATCGCCTTTTCAAAATAAGCAGGCATATTGCTAAAAAAGTATCTTCTATTATAGAGTCCGGTTAAAAAGTCACGGCTTGCATGATTTGTTACAGCATGTATGTTTTCCAGTGCTTCAATGGAGTTATTGATGCGGCATGAGAACTCCTCTTTAGAAAAAGGCTTTTTAATGTAGTCGTTTGCACCGTTTTTTAGAAAAAGTGCTGTTGTCTCTTCATCATTGTCGCTAGAGACTACTATAATCGCCAAATCATTTTTAGTGAAATTTTTTCTGATTTCATAAGTTAGCTCAAGCCCATTTAAAACAGGCATATGATAGTCGGTTAATACCAGACTTATATCAGGATTTGCATTAAGCATGCCTAATGCCTCTTCGCCATGAGCAACTGTTATAACTTTAAAAAACATATTCTCAAGCATACTTTGCATCTGTTTTCTAAATACAAGTGAGTCATCTACCACCAAAATTTTATGATTTTGATTTTTTTGAACTCTTTTTATCATTTGAATTATATAATTTACATCATTGATGCCGCTTTTATTTACATAATCTATAATGTTTTTCTTAAGTACTTTAGCTCTAAACTCTTTGTCAATATTTCCGCTCAAAACAATTACATGGTTTTTTTTCTCTATAACATAGTCTACAACTTCACCGTTTGGAGCATCAGGAAGATTAATATCTAAAAGTGTTAAAAAGTAGCTGTATCTGCTTAAAAACAACTTGGTTTCGGATAAGCTATGTGCCATGTCAACTTCAAAATCAAGTTCAGCACCTATTTTTTTTGCTATTAATTTTGCTAGCGTTTTGTTATCTTCAACTATTAATATTCTCTCTGCCATGCTATAAATATCCTTATAAACTTTTTTTTATTATAGTATAATTTTTTATGGATTATTTGAAAAATATTATAGAAAAATTAAAAGATAAGAAAAATGTTTTTTTAACCGGCGGTGCAGGCGTAGGAAAAACTACAATGACTAAAAATATTATAAAACAGTATGAAGATGATGCAAAAAAAGTGGCAAAACTTGCCTCAACAGGAATGGCAGCTACGCTTATAAACGGTCAAACTCTGCATAGTTTCTTAGATTTGGGAATTGCTAATGATTTGAAAGATCTTGAGCACAGAGGCAAGCTTGAAATTAGCAAAAAGATTAAAAAACTTATTCAAAGTATGGATCTTATAGTTATAGACGAGATTTCTATGGTAAGCGATACTTTGCTTGATATGATAGAACTTAGACTAAAACAGGCTGATTTTAAAGGCTCTGTTTTAGTAGTCGGTGATTTTTTGCAGCTTCCTCCTGTTGTGAGAGGAAATAGTGAAGTTCGATTTGCGTTTGAGTCTTCTGCATGGGAGAATTTTTATTTTGAGATAGTGGAGTTAACTCATATTTATAGAACGGATGATAAAGATTTTATAGAGCTTTTGTCAAATATCAGAAATGGTTTTGTAGACGAATGTATCCACAACGCTTTAAATGAGTTTATAAAACCTCTAAGTGAAAATTTAAGCGAATTCACCTTTTTATTCGGTAAAAACAGCTCGGCATCACTTCACAATAAAAATCAGCTTCTACATGTGGATAAAGAGCTGCATGTTAAAGAGGCTCAAATTATCAAGCATCTAAAAAGTGTAAAAGATATTGAAATAGAACGTTTTATGGAAGATGCCAGAATAGAGAAAGAACTAGAACTAAAGATTGGCGTAAGAGTGCTTTTTAGCAGAAACTCATGGAACTATTTTAACGGTGAACACGGAGTTATCGTAAATATAGAGAATAATTTTGTGTATGTACAAAAAAGTGATGCTACTGTTGTAAAGCTTGAAGCTGTGGCTCAAAGCAAAAGCGTATGGAGCGAAAAAAGTGTGAGCGGAAAAAAAGAGATTGCAGAAGAGGCACTTTTTACAATCTACCAATACCCTATCAAACTTGCCTATGCCATAACCATTCATAAGTCCCAAGGGATGAGTATTGAAGATCTGATAATTGAGACAAATGAAATTTTTGCTCCGTCTCAGTTTTATGTCGCAATATCGAGAAGTTCAAATCCCAAGCGCTTAAACTTGATTGCCCCAAAAAAACAGTGGAGAGATATAGTTTTTGTAAATCAGAAAGCTCTTAGTTTTAATAAAGATTTGTAAGGTTGAGTTTGCTGTTTGGGTATAAAACAGTAAAAACAGCATGTGAAAACTCACATGCTATGAAAAAGAGTTATAGTTTTTCGCTGTTTTTCGCTAAGTACTCAGCAACACCCTCAGTTGTAGCTTTCATTCCTTCATCGCCTTTTTGCCATCCTGCGGCACAAACTTCACCATGCTCATCAGTAAACTGCATTGCATCTACCATACGAATCATCTCATCGATGTTTCTGCCAAGTGGAAGGTCATTAATCACTGCATGGCGAATAACACCTTTGCCGTCAATCAAAAATGAACCGCGAAGTGCAACGGACTCACCGAAAAGTACATCGTAATCTTTAGAAATTTGTTTAGTTAAATCTGCAACCAGCGGATATTTTACTCTACCGATACCGCCATTATTTACAGGCGTTTCTCTCCATGCAAAGTGTGAAAACTGACTGTCAACCGAAACACCTATAACATTTACGCCACGGCTTTTAAACTCTTCTATTCTATGTGAAAATGCAATAATTTCAGATGGGCATACGAATGTAAAATCTAGTGGATAAAAAAATAGAACTGTACCCTTTGGACCAAAATTTTCAGAGAGTTTAAAACTATCAACTATAGAACCGTCTGCTAAAACTGCTTTTGCCGTAAAATCCGGAGCTTTATTTGTTACCAACATGTAATTTCCTTTTAACTTTTTATTTGTTGGAAAAATTTTAACTAAATAAAAGTAATAAAAATCTGATTTTGAAAAGTAATATTAATTCTTAAGGATAATTTTTATCATTTAATAATTAATATATTCTATAAAAAATAGATATTAAATATTATAAGATATAATTTTGTTGATTTACAGGACTAGATTCTGTATTTCAATAAGGAAAATCGATGACAAAAGAAGCAAAAGCTCTAAAAGAGTATATCTTTACTTCAGAGTCTGTAACAGAAGGGCACCCTGATAAGATGGCAGATCAAATCAGCGATGCAATTTTGGATTATATTATTGAGAGAGACACTTTCGCACATGTCGCATGTGAGACACTGGTGTCAAATGGATTTTGTATAATAGCAGGCGAACTCAAAACTACGACATATGCACCGATGCAGGAAATTGTCCGCAAAGTTGTTCAAGAGATTGGCTATACCGATGCAACTTACGGTTTTGACTACCGTTCCGCAGCAGTTTTAAATGCCGTCGGGGAGCAATCGCCCGATATCAATCAAGGAGTAAACCTTGCAGATGGAGAGATAGGAGCCGGAGATCAGGGCTTAATGTTCGGCTATGCATGTCGTGAGACGGATGTGCTAATGCCGCTGCCTATATATTTGGCTCACCGCTTAACTCAAAGACTCGCCGAGGTTCGCAAAGAGGGAATTATTCCGTATCTTCGTCCTGATGGAAAAGCACAAATCAGTATTAAATATGTAGGAGATAAACCTGTTTATGTAGATACTGTAGTCGTTTCGTCGCAGCATGCTCCTGATGTTTCTCAAGAGAAGATTCATAAAGATATTATTAGAGAAGTTATTAGACATGTGATTCCTGCACACATGATAGATGAAAATACTATATTTCACATAAACCCAACCGGAAAATTTGTAATAGGCGGTCCGCAGGGTGATGCAGGCTTAACCGGCAGAAAAATTATTGTTGATACATATGGCGGAAGTTGCCCTCACGGCGGCGGTGCGTTTAGCGGTAAAGACCCGACAAAAGTAGATAGAAGTGCTGCTTATGCGGCAAGACATGTGGCTAAAAATCTTGTGGCAGCCGGAGTATGCGATAAGGTAACCATACAAATTGCTTATGCGATAGGTGTCCCTCAGCCTGTCTCTATTATGGTAGACACTCACAATACAGGCATAGTAGAAGAGAAAAAAATAGAAGAGTGTGTAAGAGAACTTTTTGATCTCTCTCCTAGAGGCATTATAAAATCTTTAAATCTTCTTCGTCCTATATATAGAAAAACGGCAGCATACGGTCATTTCGGAAGAGAAGATGAAGATTTTACATGGGAGAGAAGAGACAGGGTTGAGGATATTAAAAAGTATCTAAAAATTTAATAATAATCATTATCAAAGCCCTTGTTTTTTGGGATATACTCCATAAAAAGAGTAACAAATTTATATTATTGTAGTTTTATCAAAGATATTTTAGCTATGTTTAAAAATCTTTGGTTAAACTTACTTCGAAATTAATAACTAGGAGAATTCTTATGGCAGTAATTATTGGTGATACATGTATTAACTGTGGCGCTTGTATTGATGAGTGTCCGGTAGAAGCAATTGTAGACGAGGATGATAATCCAACGGGTGAAGAGACTTATTATGTATACGGTAACAAATGTGTAGAGTGTGTAGGTCATCATGATGAGCCGGCATGTGCTACTGCATGTCCTACCGAAGGGTGTATAACTTGGGATGCGGTAGGTGACAGTCCTTCACATCGCGATGATATTACAGATGATATGCGTGGAATCGGCAAAGCTATAGTTGCATAACTTTTCTATTAAAACCACAAAGAGTAAAATACTTTGTGGCCACTTCTTTTTATTTTTAGATAATAAATTTTCCTATTTCAACTTAAAACAGACTCTTTTTGGATACAATTCCATTTTAATTTTATATACTTACATAGGAGATTTGATGGAACGCACACTATCAATAATAAAACCAGACGCCGTTGCGAAAGGTGTTATAGGTAAAATTTTAGATCGTTTTGAGAGTAATGGTCTTAAAATAGCAGCGACAAGAAAAATTCAGCTTTCTCGCGCAGATGCAGAGGCTTTTTATGCAGTACACTCAGAAAGATCTTTTTTCGGGGATTTAGTTGATTTTATGATTAGCGGTCCAGTAGTTGTTTCAGTACTAGAGGGTGAAAACGCAGTAATGAAAAACCGTAACTTAATGGGTGCAACGAATCCTAAAGAGGCAGAAGCTGGAACAATCCGTGCAGATTTTGCTGAAAATATAGATGCAAATGCAGTTCACGGAAGTGATTCTGCTGAAAATGCAGCTGTTGAAATCGCATTTTTCTTCTCAGAGAGAGAAATTTCTTAATACAATGAAAAATAGATTAGTAAAACTTCCTCCAATGAGGTTGTCTTTATGAAAGTAGTATTGCGAAAAGTGAATACTACGCCCTTAGACTTTGAAATTAAATCTAATGAAATAACTTTTAAAGGTTATTTACAGTATGATTCCGGCAAATTAATTTTGTTAAAAGCAAAGTTAAGTGGGAAAATTGATGCAGATTGTGATATTTGTGCTGATGAGTTTAAGCTTGATGTTGATGAAGATATAGAATTTTTCATCTCAGACGGTATCTATGAAAAAGATGAAGACTCTTTGTTGGATGTTGTAGAAGTATTGAATTCTGTAGCAGATTTA
Organism: Sulfurimonas sp. RIFOXYB12_FULL_35_9; assembly: GCA_001829715.1. Taxonomy (GTDB): domain Bacteria; phylum Campylobacterota; class Campylobacteria; order Campylobacterales; family Sulfurimonadaceae; genus Sulfurimonas. The sequence continues at coordinate 39,345 of MICC01000090.1, read as the reverse complement.
GAAGAGATTATGAATTCAGAGATAGAACTTATAAAAAGCGATTATAATATCTGTGAAAATTGTCAAAAAAATAGTGTTTTTGAAGAAGAAGCATTTTTAAGATAGTTTCTGCCTCATATGAGGTAAGCTTTAGTGCCCAAGTGGCCGGCGTAGCAAGACGGGTTCTAGTATCCTTATTTTTGGGTATTGCTCACATTGCATTTTTAAACAAAAAAGAAAGGAATATATTATGGCAGTACCAAAACGAAGAGTCTCTCATTCTCGCGCAGCGAAAAGAAGAACTCACTATAAAATCTCTTTAGCTCGTCCGGTTAAAGATAAAGATGGAACTTACAAACTTCCACACCATATTAACCCAACGACTGGTGAGTATAAATAGTCAATGGTAAAGATTGCTATTGACGCAATGGGCGGGGACTTCGGTCCTAAGCCAATTGTAGAAGGTTGTATTCAAGCTCTCAAACAAAAAAATTTCATTCCTATTCTTGTAGGTAAAAAATCAGAAATTTTACCTCTGTTACCAAAACGTTATAGAGATAAGATTTCTATAGTTGAAGCTGATGATGTTATATCTATGGATGATGCCGCAACAGATGCAATAAAAAGAAAAGAGAGTACGATTTATAAGGCGATTGAACTTGTAAAAAATGGTGAAGCTGACGGTGTTGTTTCTGCCGGTCACAGCGGAGCAACGATGACTCTGGCTACTCTTAGATTGGGACGTCTTAAAGGTGTTTTAAGACCTGCACTTGTTGCGTTAATGCCGACAAAAAGTGCTCGTAAATCAGTAGTTTTGGATGTTGGAGCCAATGTTGATTCTAAGCCTGAACACTTAGCACAGTTTGCTGTAATGGGCGGATGCTATGCTGAAGATATGTTTCGCATAAGTCTTCCTTCGATAGGGCTTTTAGCTAACGGTGAAGAAAAAAGCAAAGGTAATGAAGTTACGAAGGTAGCATTCAAGCTGTTAGAGGGTTATAAAGGCTTCAAAGGAAATGTTGAAGGTAGTGATATTTTCAATGCAAGTTGTGATGTTATAGTTTGTGACGGTTTTGTAGGAAATCTGGTTTTAAAAGCATCTGAGGGCGTAGCTTCAACGATAAGCGGTTTAATAAAAGATTATATTAGAAAATCTCCAGTAGCAATTACCGGTGCACTTTTGATGAGAAAAGTGTTTGTTTTGCTCAAAAAACAGATGGATTATGCAGAAATAGGCGGTGCGCCGCTTATTGGTATAGAGGGTTGTGTGATTGTAAGCCATGGTAAAAGTAATCCTAAAGCAATAAAAAATGCAATTTTCCAAGCAATAAATTATGTTGATACAGGTGTTAATGAACATATTATCGAAAGACTTGAAGCGTTAAAAAACAAGGAAAAATAATGGCATATGCTGCTTTTCGTTCTATAGGAGCTTATACTCCTAGTAAAATACTCTCAAATAGTGAATTGTCTCAAATGGTTGATACTTCGGATGAGTGGATAACAAAAAGAACAGGTATAAAAGAGCGTCGTATTGCAGCAGATGACGAGTTTACAAGTGATATGGGTGCGAAAGCTGCCCAAAAAGCGATAGATAGAAGCGGTATTGATAAAAGTGAAATTGACATGGTCGTATGTGCTACAATTTCGCCTGATTACTTTTGCATGCCATCTACGGCAACAATAATATCTACAAAATTAGGTCTTGGAAATGTTACTGCATTTGATATTTCTGCAGCATGTACCGGTTTTGTATATGTTCTTTCTATTGCAAAGGCGTTTATTGAATCAGGAATGAAAAAAAATGTTCTAATAATCGGGGCTGAAAAACTCTCTGCAATCACAGATTATTCAGATAGAGGTACATGTATCCTTTTTGGGGACGGTGCAGGTGCTGCAATTATCAGTGCAACGGACAATAAAGAAGAGGCAATCATTGATGTGCATACCGGAGCTGATGGGCAGTTTGCAGATCTCTTAATGACGCCTAACGGTGGAAGTGGCTCCATGCACGATAGCCTTGATCAAGAAGCAGCGAGTTGTTTTATGCAGATGAAAGGGAATGAAACTTTTAAAGTTGCAGTTAAAACATTAACAAAAGATGTTGTAGATATCTTAAATGATAATGGTATTGAAGCTTCAGATATTAAGCATTTTGTTCCGCATCAAGCAAATTTGAGAATTATTAAAGCCGTTGGAGATGCTCTTAAGCTAGATGACAAGCAGGTAGTAATCACGGTTGAAAAATATGGAAACACATCCGGTGCATCTATTCCGATGGCAATTAACGATATTTATGAAAACAAAACGCTAAAAGCAGGTGAGCTTATGTTGCTTGACGCATTTGGCGGAGGGCTTACATGGGGAAGTGCCCTTGTCCCATTCTCTCCGTTAAAAAAGTAACTCTTTTACCAGATTTGTTCATTTAAATCTGGTTTTCTTTTATTAGCTATTTTTCCAAAGTTTTAAGAACTTTTCTATAAAATTCTTCCTCACTTGGGAGCTGTAAATCTGATTCTCTTAATTTCTCCCCCCACATTGAATTTGGAAAATGGCTGTCATTTTCAAATCTTGCCATTACATGTATGTGAACACGTGGAAGCATATTCGCGAATGATGCCATGTTTATTTTAGTAGGATTGTAATATTTTTTCATCTCATATTCTATAATATCGTAAATTTTCCAAAGTTTTGAGCGTAAATCTTTTGGCATATCACCTAACTCTTTGTAAGGCTCTTTTGTAAAGATTTTAAGCCATGGAATTTTGCTTATCTCTTTTTCTATGAAAAAATCATTGTCTTCATAAATAATCATATTTTTCTCTTTTTTGATTTAATTATATCGTTTTTTGGATTTTTGAGTGAGGTTGAGAGTAGTTTATATTGGAGTAAACCCGAAATAAATTTCGGGTTTGTAGTTTATAGTAGTTTTTTAGTCTCTAGTTCTAGTACGGTTTCTATCACCGCTTCCTGAGCGACTTCTTTCTCCGCCACCTGTTCCACCACTAGGATTTGTACCACGGTAACCGCCTCCGCTACTTGGGCGACTGCTTCTTTCACCGCTTCTCTCACCTGAGCTGCTTCTTTCAGCACCACCTGTACGATTTCTGTCACCACTTCCAGAACGGTTTCTATCACTACTTCCACTGCCGCTGCTTGAACGACTTCTTGTTCCTTTGTAGCCGCCACGACCGCCACTTCTGTTATCGCCTCTTTTGCTAGCGCGATCTAAAATAGCGGCTAATTTATCAGCAGGTATTCCTATCGAATTTGGACCTTGAATTGTTTGCTTATCCAATATCATAGAAACTAACTTAAACATAATAGTTGCTTCGTCTATATCTTCTTTTAGCATATCAAGAATTTGATGTGCCTCATCATAAATTTTTTGATCTTCTATATTTGTAACTATTGATTTTAAGTTAATAGCTCTTAAATCATTTTTGCTTGGAACAAATGCATGAGTCATTGTTGTTCCAACTTTTACTTTGATTTTTTGCAATTCTTTGAACTCTAAAGGAGTTAAAAGTGTAATCGCCTTACCTTTTGTTCCTGCACGACCTGTTCTACCTATACGGTGAACATAAGACTCCGGATCAAATGGGATATGATAGTTGAAAACATGAGAGATATTGTCTACATGTATACCGCGAGCGGCAACATCTGTAGCAACTAAAACTTTAACGCTATTGTTTTTAAAGCCCTTGATTACAGTTTCTCTTTGTCTCTGCTCCATATCTCCATGAAGACCGTTTGCTAGGTATCCGGCACTTGAGAGAACATTTGAGAGTCTATCTACTTCACTTTTTGTTCTACAAAATACTATTGATTTTTTACTTTTTTCAGAATCCATAAGACGAATGATAGCGTCATCTCTCTCAGACTCTTCGATTACATAGTACTCTTGGTTAATATCTGCATTTGTAGTTTCACCTTTTGTGATACTAATAAATTCCGGATTATCTAAAATTCTCTCAGCAAGGAGTTTGATAGGCTTTGGCATAGTTGCAGAGAAGAGAAGTGTTTGGCGATTTGACGGAAGGTATGAGAAGATTTCATTGATATCATCTAAAAATCCCATGTCAAGCATCTCATCGGCTTCATCAAGTACAACAATACTTGGAGCAAAATCTTTTATAAGGTTCTTTTTAAGTATGTCTAAAAGTCTACCCGGAGTTGCAACAACAACGCTTGCACCTCTTTCTATAAGATCTATCTGTCTGTTGTATGAACTACCGCCATACACCGTTACTGTTTTAGCACCGATATTTCTACCGTATTTAAAGAGTTCATCACTAACTTGTGTTGCAAGTTCACGAGTAGGAGTAATAACCAAAATGCCTACACCGTTTCTTACATCTATATTATTAAGCGCAGGAAGACCAAACGCTGCAGTTTTACCCGTACCAGTATGAGCCTGACCAACTATATCGCGACCAGCTAAAATAAACGGTATTGCTGCCGCTTGAATCGGGCTTGGAGTTGTAAATCCGGCATCTTTGACACTTTGAAGTATCTCTTTTTTCAATCCTAAATCATCAAATGTGATTACTTTTTCTTCTGTGAGTGTTTGTGCATTTTCTTGCATCATTTTCCTTTAAGTAGGAGATGATACAAGCATGTCATTAATGACAAGGCATCTTCCCCTAAAATATTTGGCGAATTATACCCAAATATATTTTGTTTTTGATTTAAATAATTTATATTTAAAATTATTTAAGTTTATAGTGTGTAAAAAATGGATGAAAATAACGCAGTTACTGCTGGGTGCATTTTTGGCTCTTCTGTAAAAACTACAATTTTTTAATTTTTAGATATTATTGTAAGAATTGATATAAAAGTAGAGGAATATTTTTATTATGCAGATAGAAACACAATATAGTTATGAGAAAATATGGAGAATGACAAAAGAGGATGCTCTCTTAAAAATTATAGAAGAAGAGATTGGTGATGCAGATCCAAAAGGTACACTAGCTTATGTTAAGGAAGCTATAAAGAGCGGTAAAGTAATAACTGTAGGAAATTGCAGGTTTAGAACAGAGAAAAAAGAGAGTTAAAAAAAATGACAAATGATATAGCAAAACTTATTTTAAGAGTTAGTGTTGGTGTCATGATGCTTTTTCATGGATTTGACAAAGTTATAAACGGTATAGATGGCATAAAACAGCTAACTGTCAGTGCCGGGTTTCTTGAATTTTTAGCTTATAGTGTATTTATTGGAGAAGTTGTAGTACCGATATTTATTCTTCTTGGAGCGTACGCAAGAGCTGCCTCTTTAGTTCTGGCATTTAATATGGCAGTTGCTATTTTTTTGGCATACGGTAATTCATTATTTTCATTGGGTAAACATGGCGCTCCCGTATTTGAACTTCCGTTTTTGTATCTTGTTATGTCGATTCTAATATTTATGTTAGGAAGCGGAAAATATGCTATTAATAATAAATAGCACTAGAGATGGGGAACTTTTATTTTAGAGTTTAAGCTCCATCCTATTATTATCATAAGAAGTACAACGCCAAAAGCGTTCAACATGCCATATATAGATGCTAGGTAGACTATCCAAAGCAAAATAGCACCCAGAGGAGTCGGAACACCTGTAAAAAACTTTTTAACATCTCCTGCATCCGTATTTATATTAAACTGAATAAGCCTTCTAAGTCCTGAGATAACATAGTAGATGCTTACAATAGCTGCTAATACTATCGAAGCATTAGAAAAATTAACAGTATAAACTGCTTGAAAAATCAAAAATACCGGAACAAGCACAAAGCTTAAAAAATCTGCAAAGCTGTCCAACTGAACGCCAAATTCATTAGATAAATGGTATTTTCGAGCTATTTTGCCGTCAAATATATCAAAAGCTCCACCAACCCATGCGAGTACAATAGCAAGGAAAAAATTATTTTGAGTAATAAAGTAAGTTGCCAAAAGTCCTGCTGTGATATTTACGAAAGTAAACATATTTGCTAAGTTAAAGTGTGATGATGCATTGTAAAGAAATTTCATGTATTGCCTAATATGGTTGAAATATATAAAATTATAACGAATTTATACAAACATAATGCCTTAAAAAATTATTTGATACTTGTTATCAATATTAAGAAGCTTATAAGCTGATAGTGATTATCATTTCGTAAGTTTAAAAATAATAAAAGGGTTTATATGAGTATTTCGGTAAAAAGTATACTTTTAATTTGTACTTTGACATCAGGTGTGGCAATCGCCGCAGATGAAAATGTGGAAGCAAAAGAAGATAAAGCTTCAACCTTTGCACAGATGTTTGAAAAAAGCGCTGTTTCCGGAAACCTCAGATCTATGTATGCGGGATATGACCAAAAGCAAGCAGGTGAAAATAACATATATGCTACAGCAATAGGCGGATATTTAAAATATGAACTCTCTGAACTAAACGGCTTTAGTGCAGCTGCGGCTTTTGCAACCTCACATGATATAGGTTTTGCTACCGGAGATAAAGAAAGCAAGCACAACGATGAACTATCTTCATCAGAGGGAAAATACAGTATGCTGAGTGAAGTATATTTAAACTACAAGTATGATAGTTTTAATTTTCGTGCTGGTCGCCAGCTTATAGATACTCCTTTGGCAGACAGCGATGATATAAGAATGATTTTTAATACTTTTGAAGCATATATCGCTACTTATGAAGCTTCTGGTTTTAGTGTTATGGCAGGAAAACTCGAAAAATGGCAAGGTTATGATGCGGGCTTAGATGAAAGATGGATAAAAACAGGTGAAGACGGTACTCTCTTTAGCGGTATCGCATATTCAAACGATATACTAGAAGCAAATGCTTGGTATTACAATATCTCAAAATTAACAAATGCAACATATCTAGATGCGAAGTTTACTCATGGGATAACTGATGATTTCTCTGTTTCGGGAGCAGCTCAATACTTAAGAGAAAATGAGATTGGCAATAGTAGTACCGAAGCTTCTATATATGGCTTATTGGCGGAGGCTTCAGCTTACGGATTTACTCTAAGTGCAGCATATAACAAATCTGAAAAAGAGAGCGGCAAAGCAAGTTTTAGCGGATTTGGAGGAGGAACACTCTTTACAAGCATGGATACTATGATTTTGGATGAGATAACAAATGATCGTGATGCAAGAGCGATTGTCGGTGGTATAAGATATGAGATAGACAATGTGACTACTCTCTCTTATGCTTACGGCGATTTTGACGGCAAAGCAGACAGTATAGGTGATAAAGCACATATCGTAGAGCAAAATATTGGTTTAGAATATAACGTGCTAAAGGATAAATTTACTCTCAGTGCAATTTATGCAATAGAAAAAGATAAAGAAAGTTCTGCTAAAACTGAAAACGACTGGAATCGCCTTCAAATAATGGCTTCTTACAGTTTTTAATTTAACCAGTATTTAACATGATATTTATTATCATTATGAAAAGATAAAAAGAGAAGAATATGCCCAATAAAGTAAAAAAATTAAGCGATTGCAAAAAAGCTTGTACGGTGAGAATTACAAAGTTAAATGCCGATTCAGAGCTTAAACAGAGACTTATCTCTTTTGGAATTATGAAAGATGCGGTTGTAGAAGTGCTGGAACTCGCACCTGCCAAGAGTACGATAGAGATAAAAGTAGGAAAAACAAGAATAGCTCTTCGTGCAGTAGAAGCCGATTTGATAGAGGTTGAAAAAATATGAAGAAAAATGTAAAAGTATGTCCCATTACGGCAAAACACATAAAAGTAGCACTTGTCGGACAGCCTAATGTCGGCAAAAGCATGCTTATAAACTCTATCTCAAACGCACATCTGCATGTAGGAAATTTTACGGGTGTAACGGTTGAGAAGAGTGAGGTGTTATTTGACTATAAAGATTATCACTTTACCGTAGTGGATCTGCCGGGAACTTACGCTCTAAGCGACTACTCCATCGAAGAGAGAGTTACGACACAATATCTATTGAGTGAAGATTATGATCTCATTATCAATGTCGTAGATTCTACCAATTTGGAAAAAAATCTTCAACTGACCTCTGAACTGATGAGTGTCGGCAAAAAGATGGTAGTCGCCCTAAATATGAGCGATGAAGCAAAAAAAGAGAGCATAGAGATAGACAACAAATATATGTCTGCGCTTCTTGGATTTCCTTGTGTAAAAGTCTCCGCTGCGACAAAAGAGGGTATTCGTGAACTTATAGAAGCGATAATAGAAGAGTATGAAAATGAGACTATGGAGCATAAGCTTATCTTCGGTGAGGCGGTAGAAGAGGAAATCTCGATAATAGCGGAGTATTTGGCTAAGCATAAGTATGAAGATGAAAATTCATATAGAAACATAGCGATAAACCTTCTTAAAAACAATAAAAAAACGTATGCTAAACTTCATGATGATCCGATTTGGACGGAGTTGCAGCCGATTCTCATAGAGGCGTCAAAACATGTTGAACTTCACCATGACACCGATGATATAAAAGAGGCTTTTGCTTGTGAATATGCCGCATTTAACAGAGGTGTGGTTGCCGAGGTTTTAAAACAAAGCAGAGAGATTGAGAAAAAAACAATTACCGATAAAATCGACTCAATCTTAATACACCAAACATTCGGTATACCGATATTTCTATTTTTTATGTGGGCACTGTTTCAGTTGACATTTGAGATAGGTTCTATTCCTATGGATTGGATAGATGCCTTTTTCTCATGGTTTGGCTCTACTGTCGGAGCTACAATCCAAAATGACGATATTCGTTCGCTTGTTGTGGATGGAGTTATATCGGGTGTCGGCGCAGTTGTTTTGTTTGTTCCGAATATCGCAATACTATTTGTAGGGATTGCCCTTTTAGAGAGTACGGGTTACATGTCGAGAGTCGCATTTTTGCTTGATGGCTTTTTTCATAAATTCGGTCTTCATGGTCAGTCGTTTATTCCGCTTGTAACCGGCTTTGGCTGCTCTATTCCGGCTTACATGAGTGCTAGAATCTTAAAAAATGATCGTGATAGACTTTTGACTCTTTTTATCATCGGTTTTATGAGTTGCGGGGCTAGGCTCCCTGTTTATGTGCTTTTTGCAGGTGCGTTTTTTTCGGAGTCAATGGCTGGAAATGTCCTCTTCGCCATCTATATTACAGGTGCGATGCTTGGTCTCTTTGCAGCTAAGATATTGAAACTCACCGCTTTTAAAGGCATAGATGAACCGTTTGTTATGGAGATGCCAAAGTATAGACTCCCTTCTTTTAAGCTAATTTGGCATACGGTTGTTACAAAAACTTTGATGTATCTAAAAAAAGCGGGTACTTTCATTGCAGCGGCTTCAATGCTTATATGGTTTTTAAGTAACTATCCTCACAATTTAGATCTTAAAGAGAAATATGGTGCAAAAATCGAAAATGCACAGACTCAGGATGAGAAGCAAAATATAGAAAATGAACTTTTAGAAGCACATTTAGAGCAGAGTTATTTAGGTCAAATCGGTAAATTTTCAGAGCCTGTTTTTGCACCGCTTGGGTTTGACTGGAAGATGAGCGTAGCACTTCAAACAGGGCTTGCGGCGAAAGAGGTTGTAGTTTCGACTCTTGGTGTTTTATATGCTCTGGGTAAGGATGTAGATGAAGAGAACAGCTCGTTAAAAGAGATAATATCTAAAAATATTCCGCTTCCATCGGCAGTGGCATTTATAGTCGTAGTCATGATATATCTTCCTTGTTTGGCGGCTTCGGTTGTATTTACACGTGAAGCGGGCGGTATAAAATATTTCTTTTATCTTTTGGCTTTTACATCCATAGCAGCTTACTCGCTTGCTTTTTTAGCATTTAATATTACATCGATGTTATATAGTTAGAGCAGAAAAAAATGTTTATAGATTGTTAACTTGTTATTAGTTGATGTCTGTTAAGATTCATTTATGAAAAAAATATTAATGATTGAAGATGACTTGGAGTTGGCGGAGATATTAACAGAGTATCTCCAACAGTTTCAGTTTGAGGTTGTCACAGAGGACGACCCTTTTAAAGCGGTAAGTATATTGAAGTTGGAGCCATTTGATTTGGTTATTTTAGATTTGACTCTTCCGGGAATGGACGGTTTGGAAGTTTGTGAAGCAATTCGTGAGCGACAAGATATTCCTATTATCATCTCATCTGCCAGAAGTGATGTTACCGACAAGGTAAAAGCACTTGAACTTGGGGCGGATGACTATATTCCAAAGCCTTATGATCCGCGTGAACTTGAAGCTAGGATTCATTCTGTTTTGAGACGCTATGAGGCAAAGTCGCAGCAAAAAGAGGAGTCTAAAAGCGATTTTAAATGTGACGTTTCATCCATGATGATTACATACAAAGGCAGAAACATAGATCTTACAAACGCAGAGTTTGGAATTTTGTCCTACATGATAGCCAAGCAAGGTTTAGTAGTCTCAAGAGAGGATTTGATTCACAACGTAAATGCGATTAATGAGGACTCTTCAAACAAAAGCATTGACGTAATGGTGGGTAGAATTAGAAACAAACTCGGAGACAAGTCTCTTATCGAATCCGTCAGAGGCGTAGGCTATAAACTCCTTAAGTAACTCTAAAAAGGAGATTCTATGCGTCAGCATGCCGTCTTAATTACCGTTTTATTTGCACTTACCGTTACCTTGGTAAGTGTGAGCGTCGTCTTTTGGAAATTCTTTCAACTAAATAAACAGCACTATATAGATCATATTTTTACAAAACATGCAACTATTACCCAGATATTTCGTCAACATGAGCAGGAAGTCACCTCTCAGATTATGCTTGAAGCAAATTTAGCCATTTATGAGTTTGTACTTGAAAAAGATAGAAGAGTAATAGATAATATTTTAAAAAATGCAGAAGTTTTAAAGAAAAAAGATTTCAAAAGTATTGATGCTTCTTTGATGCTTTCCCAAAAAGGTCTCTATACTAAAAAGGTTATTACAGATTTAAAAGCCACTATGCTTGAATTTAACAAGAAGATATATTTTAATATTGAGTCTCCTTCATCTTCCGTACTTATTTTGGATGAGGATTTAAAGCCATATAAATACTGGAATGTTGCTTACGCATATTTGATAATAATAGCGATACTCTCTTTTTCATTTGTGTTGATTTTACAAAAATTGCGTCCGCTTATCAGACTTAGAAAAAAAATTGCACTCTACGGTAACGGAGATATGAATGTCTCTTTTAAAACAAAAGGGTGTGATGAAATTTCACTCATATCAAACGAGCTTGAATCAACAAGAGAAAAAATAAACACTATCTTAGAATCAAGAACTCTTTTTTTGAGAAATATTATGCATGAGCTAAAAACTCCTATAGCAAAGGGAACCATAGCAACCCAAATGCTGGAATCTCAAAAACAAAAAGATAGATTTTGTTCTATTTTCGGTCGCCTAGAGTCGCTTATTAATGAATTTGCCCTTATAGAAGAGGTGACAAGTCTTGGGGATAAGGCAGAATTTAAAGAGTACCGTCTTGTTGACATTATTGACGGGGCTATCGATATGGCGATGATTGAGAAAAGTTCTATAGATGTAGAGGTAGATGCAGCACATAAAATAAGTGCAAACTATAGGCTCTATACTACGGCTATAAAAAATATGATAGATAACGGCATCAAGTACTCAACCGACGCACATGTAAGGATTTTGGTAAAGAATAATGAACTCTGTTTTGAGAGCAAAGGAGCTTGCATAGCACACCCTCTACAGTACTATATTGAACCTTTTACAAAAGACAATCCTTCTAAAAATAGTTTTGGGCTTGGGCTATATCTGGTTGATTCCATCTTAAAAGCTCATGGACAAGTTTTAGCACATGAGTATGATAACGGTATCAACCGTTTTATATTTGCATAAGTTTTTGAGTGTAAACTGCTAAAATGAATAATTTTATGAAAAATTCAACAATTGCTTATTTTGCAATCTATTTCTTTGTTTTTGGCTGGATAAGCCATTCTATTTTTCAAGGTGCACAAAAAGAGATTGGAGCAAAAACTCTTACAAAAATAAAAGAGGGTGGAGTGCTTAATGTGGTGCTTTTAAACTCTGCATCTACTTACTACATAGGATCTGACGGACCCAAAGGTTTTGAGTACGATTTGCTTAATGCATACTCAAAGCACTTGGGAGTTAAGCTAAATATTATTACGGTAAATACCACAAAAGAGGCTCTCGAATTTAGTAAAAATCCGGATATTCATATCATCTCGGCGGCTCTCTCAAAAACAAAAGAGAGAGAAAAAATCTATAATTTCGGTCCATCTTATTTTGAAGCTCAGGAACAAGTTATCTGCCATAAAAAGATGTTGGTTGATGGAAGATTTCCAAATAGTGTAGATGATTTAACCAAACTTAAAATTGTTGTAGGGGCAGATACAGGGTATAGCGAAAATATAGAGTTTTTAAAGGCGGAAGGTTTTGATATCAATGCTACCTATACTTCAGATTACTCAACTGAAGAGCTTATCGCACAAGTTGACTCTAACGAGATAGATTGCACTTTAGTTGATTCAAATATTTATGTATTAAACCAGCGCTATTTTTCAAATATAGCACTCGCTTTTGATATAAGCAGCAGAGTGCAGCAAGCGTGGATTTTGACACAAGATATACCTGAGCTAAAAGAGGACATGTACTCTTGGCTTAACTTTTTTACACAAAACGGAGAGATGGCAAGGCTAAAAGATCACTACTACAGTTATGTGCTCTTTTTTGATTATTATGATACTGCAGTCTTTAGTGAGAGGATAAAATCTAGATTGCCTCAGTTTGAAAAATATTTTCAAGAAGCTTCTCTAAAATATCAAATACCTTTTTCTGTGCTTGCAGCTCTCTCCTATCAAGAGTCCCATTGGGATTCTAATGCAAGAAGCAATACCGGAGTTTTAGGGTTAATGATGCTAACACAAATAACTGCGGAGGGACTTGGCGTAAAAGATAGAACACACCCAAAAGAGAGCATTTTTGGTGGAGCAAAACATTTAAATGACATGAAAAAGGCTGTTCCAAATGAAGTAGTTGGAGAAGATCGTCTAAAATTTGCACTTGCCGCTTACAATATAGGGATGGGACATGTGCTTGATGCTCAAAAAATAGCACAACAAATCGGACTCAATCAAAATAGCTGGACAGACTTAAAAAAGGTTCTTCCGCTTCTTTCCCAGAAAAAGTATCACAAAACATTAAAACATGGGTATGCGAGAGGCAGTGAAGCCGTAAAATATGTAGATGCGGTTTATGATTATATGAATATTTTACAAAAAAACAGTGTAGATTTATTACCAGCTAAAACGACAGAATAATTGCTTGAGTTTAAAAAAAACTCAAGCATGGTTTTTATAAAGGTGTGCCCTCTTTGCCGTCAATTAGAGAAGTTAAAAAACTCTCCATGTCATACTTTATTCTGTATTCAGGCGTCATAATATGAATAAGGATATCGCCTAAATCTATAACAACCCAGTCGTTGCTTTCGTCTACGTTATTGAACTTTTCTTCCGGTTTTAGCTCACTTCTTAGATGGTCAAGCAGAGCTACCGTGTGTTTAGAACCGAGTGACGATGCTATGATTGCATAGTCAACAAAGTAATTTTTTGCTCTAAGATCAAAAACCTCAATATTTTCGGCTTTATTTTTGTCTAAAATTTGAACTATATTTTCTATTCTGTTTTGCAATTGTTTTCCTTGTAAAAATTATATATCTCTTTTGCACATTTTTTCGGCAGTTTTGAAATTTCAATATCTTCTCTAAGCCTTGTAGATGAAACTTTTTCATCAATATCAAGTTTTAAAAACTCTTGTGAAACTTCAATCTCATCTCTTGGAACGACAATAAAAGTAACTAAATCTCTAAGTTCACTGTATCTATTCCACTCGTGGAGTGAAGCAAGATTGTCGGCACCGATAACAAGATATATTTTTTTATAACTTTTTAAAAGGTGTTTGACCGTCTCTATGGTAGATACTTTTTTCTCTTGAAGAACTTCATACTCAGAGATCTCAACATTTTTATAGTCGTTAAAAATCTCTTTTAGCCACTTTACTCTAAGAGGTGCAGGAGCATAAAACTGAGATTTAAACGGATTTAAAAACGTCGGCATTATTATAATTTTGTCAAAATCTCTGAATTTTATCAAAGCCTTGACAATAGCCTCATGACCGATATGCGGCGGGTCAAAAGAGCCGCCAAAAAGTGCGATTGTATCCATATTTAAAGGGAATTATAACTAAGTTTAGGTAAAATTGCCCAATTTTTATTTTAATTAGGAAATATGATGGCATTAAAAATAGCAATTAACGGATTTGGTAGAATCGGTCGCTGTGTAGCTCGAATAGCTGCAGCAAGAGATGACGTGGAGATAGTGGCTATAAATGATATGGCAAGTATTGATATGATGCTCTATCTTCTTAAAAACGATTCTGTTCACGGAACTTTCAACCATGATATTGTTCAACTTGATGGTGAAAATATCACGATTGACGGTAAAAAAATCAGAGTTTTCAGTGATCGTGATCCAAAAAATCTAAAATTTGTCGAGTGCGGTGCAGATATAGTCTTAGAGTGCACAGGTGTATTTTTAAGTCAAGAAGATGCTCAGATCCATATCGATAACGGGATAAAAAAGGTTCTCTTCTCAGCTCCTGCAAAAGATGATACGCCAACTTTTGTTATGGGTGTGAATGAGCATCTTTACGCAGGGCAAAATATAGTTTCAAATGCTTCATGTACGACAAATTGTTTAGGACCGATTGCAAAAGTTCTTGATGATGCTTTTGGAATTCAAAAAGGTCTTATGACGACTATCCATTCATACACAAATGATCAAAATATTTTAGATGTAAAACACTCAAAAGACAAACGCCGTGCTCGTGCAGGGGCTATAAATATGATTCCGACTACGACGGGTGCCGCAAAAGCTATAGGCTTGGTTCTCCCTCAGCTTCAAGGCAAACTCCATGGGCAGAGTGTTCGTGTTCCGACACCAAATGTTTCAATGGTGGATCTAAATGTGGTAGTGAGTAGAAAAACAACGAAGCAAGAAGTAAATGAAGTTATTAATAAAGCTGCAGATGGTGTTTTAAAAGGTATTCTTTTAGTAGATAAAGAGATGCGAGTTTCTCAAGATTTTGTGGGATGTGAATATAGCTCAATTGTTGCGGAAGATTTAACTCAAGTTATTGAAGGCGACATGGTTAAGGTAATGGCATGGTATGACAATGAGTGGGGATACTCGACAAGACTTCTGGATATGGCTCTTCACATTAGCAAATAGGGAAAAAAATGGAATTATTAAATATTAAAAATTTAGATTTAGCAGGTAAGAAAGTTTTTATCAGATGTGATTTTAACGTGCCAATGGATGAATTTGGAAATATATCCGATGACCGCCGTATTCGCTCGGCACTCTCTACTATTAACCACTGTCTAGATCACGGCTGTGCGGTTATTTTGGCATCTCATCTCGGTCGCCCTGATGGGCAGGTTGTTGCCAAATACTCTTTGCTTCCCGTAGCTAGAAGAATTCACCATCTTTTAAAGAGAGAAGTTGTGTTGGCAAAAGATGTTGTCGGCGAAGATGCTATGCAAAAAGCTTCAGCACTAAAAGGTGGAGAGGTTTTAATTTTAGAAAATCTCCGTTATGAAGAAGGTGAAACTAAAAATTCTAAAGAACTCTCTCAAAAATTAGCAGCTATGGCAGATTTTTACATTAACGACGCATTCGGCGTAAGCCATCGTGCACACTCTTCGGTTGAGGGAATAACTCACTTTTTTGACAATAATCATAAAGCAGCAGGTTTTTTACTTCAAAAAGAGATAGAGTTTTTTAGCAAACTTATAGAAAAACCTGTCAGACCGTTTGCCGCAATTGTTGGCGGTTCAAAGGTTTCAGGAAAGCTTGAAGCACTTATCAATCTGCTTCCAAGAGTTGACAAGATTCTCATTGGCGGAGGGATGGCGTTTACATTCTTAAAGCAGCTAGGTTACGATATTGGTTCATCTCTTGTTGAAGATGAGTTGCTTGGAGATGCGCAGCACATAATGAATGAAGCCAGAAGACTTGGAGTTAAGCTTTATCTTCCTGTTGATGTTGTTGCGGCAGATAAATTTGCAGAAGATGCTGCAATTAAAATAATAGCAGCTCAAGAGATACCAAACGGCTGGATGGGGCTTGATATTGGACCCGCTACGGTAAGATTGTATAAAGAGGTTTTAAGTGATGTTCAAACCGTTTTATGGAACGGACCTATGGGTGTTTATGAGATGGACAAGTTCGCAAGAGGCTCAAATGAGATAGCTCGCTACGTGGCAGATAGCTATGCGACGACCATAGTAGGAGGAGGAGATACGGCAGACCTTGTACAAAGAATCGGCGTTGATGATGAGATGACGTTTATTTCAACAGGTGGCGGAGCAACATTAGAACTCTTAGAGGGTAAAATTTTACCGGGCGTAGCATCTTTAGTAGTTCAAGAGGATTAAATCATGATAATTGCTGCAAATTTAAAAACAAACCTAACACGAGAAAAAACTGCTAAATATATAAAAGAGGTAGAGAGTTTTTTGAGTAAAAACAGTATCTCTCAGGAGGTTATAGTTTTTCCTGCCATATCCAGTTTAAATTTGCATGTAGGCAAGGTTACAGTAGGCGCACAAAATGCATATCCTGCCATAAACGGCGCATTTACGGGTGAAACAGGATATGAACAGTTAGAAGAATTTGGAATCAAAACTATTTTAATAGGGCATAGTGAGCGAAGACATGTTATAGGCGAGACACAAGGGATGCTTGTTAAAAAATTTAATTTTTATAAAGAACTCGGTTTTAAAATTATCTACTGTGTCGGAGAGCCTTTAGCGGTTCGAGAAGCCGGACATGATAAGATGATGGAGTACATATCTAACCAGTATGAAGGAATAGATGCGTCATATGAAAAATTGATTATTGCGTATGAGCCGGTTTGGGCAATAGGAACAGGACTCACTCCGACCTTAGAAGATATCGTAGCTATACATAAAGAGTTAAAAGAGAAATCAAGTGCACCGCTTCTTTACGGTGGAAGCGTAAAAGTAACAAATGCCAAAGAAGTTTTGGCACTTGATGGAGTAGATGGGATTTTAGTCGGAAGTGCGGCACTTTATGCGGAGCATTTTTGCACAATGTGTGAATATGCACAAAAATTAGATAAATAAATATTAGGAGAAGATTGAATGATAATGAAGGGCAAAAAAGGTTTAATAGTAGGTTTGGCAAACGACAAGTCAATTGCATACGGGATTGCAAAATCTTGCCATGAGCAAGGAGCAGAGTTGGCGTTTACATACTTAAATGATGCACTTAAAAAGAGAGTAGAACCTTTAGCAGAGAGTTTTGGAAGTAATAAAGTATATGAACTTGATGTATCAAATGAAGAGCATATGGCAAGAATCGCAAGTTTGATAGAGAAAGATTTTGGGAAGATTGATTTTTTAGTTCACTCTGTTGCATTTGCTCCAAAAGAGGCACTTAGCGAGCCGTTTATGAAAACTACAAAAGAGGCATTTGCTATTGCCATGGATATCTCAGTCTACTCTTTGATAGATTTGACAAATCGTTTAGAGTCTGTTTTAAATGATGATGCTTCGATTTTAACACTTTCATATCTAGGCGGACCAAAATATATTGTAAACTACAATGTTATGGGTGTTGCAAAAGCGGCATTAGAGTCGACTGTAAGATATATGGCGGTTGAGCTTGGTAAAAAAGGTCAGCGTGTAAATGCAATCTCAGCAGGACCTATCAGAACTCTTGCTGCTGCAGGAATAGGCGATTTTAAACAGATTCTTAACTGGAATGAGACTAATGCACCGCTTAAGAAAAATGTAACAACTGAGCAGGTAGGTAATTCTGCAATGTATCTTTTGAGTGATTTGGCATCTGGCGTGACGGGTGAGATTCATTATGTAGATTCTGGATACAACATCATGGGAATGGCTGCTGCCGAAGTTAACGAGGATGGAAAAACCGTTTTATCTTGGGATATGGCTAAAAAGTAATTGATTAATTTTTAATCATCTTTTTGTATAAATTAATAAATGTATATGTTAAAATTTTCCTATATACAAAAAGAAGGATATAAAAATGAAATTGATAAAAATTAGTTTAGCAGCAGCTTTGGCAGCAAGTTTAGCGTTTGGTACAGATGCAAAATCAGATTTAGGTGTTAGTGCTAATATGTCCATTGTTAGTGATTATATCTGGAGAGGTATGACTCAAAGTGATAACAGCCCTGCGATTCAAGGCGGTTTTGATTTAGAGTATAAGGGTTTATATGCAGGTGTATGGGGCTCAAACATTGAGTTTGGAGACGATAGCAGAGCTTCTGCAGAGTTTGATATCTATGGTGGTTATACTAATGAACTCTATGGAATTAGTTATGATATTGGTGCAATTCAATATGCATATCCAAATGAGTCTAAAGAGCTTAATTTTGCAGAAGCTTATTTTGGGCTAAGTAAAGATTTTGAAATTGTTGAAGTTGGAGCAAAGTATTATTATGGGATTAAAACAGATCAGTTTGATGCTCCCAATGCATGGGAAGCGACTATATCTGTTCCACTTCCAATGGATATAAGTTTAAATGCTCTTTATGGTGATTATAATAATATTGGAAATTATTACTCTGTCGGAGTTGCAAAATCAATAGATAAATTTGAGGTAGCTCTTAGTTATACCGGAATCGAGGCTGATGCCGATAACTCTGATCAAGATAATATTGTAGTTAGAGTGGGCGTAAACTTTTAGTGTTATAAAATATCCTCACTTCTCCTTTTTTGGAAAGTGAGATATAGGCAAGCTTTTTTGATATAATCTCTTTATGACAGAACTTCTTAAAAAAATCTCATATATATTGTTTATGCTATTTTTAATCTCCTTGATTTCTTTCTTAGCGATTCATGCAGCGCCGAATAGTTTTTTTGGAGCAGGCGAACTTAATCCAAATATGACACAAGAGGCTGTTGCAGCACTTAAAGCGGTTTATGGGCTTGATAAGCCTTTGAGCGAGCAGTATATCGGCTGGGTTGCAAATATATTTTCTCTCAATTTTGGCATCTCTTTCGTAAGCGGTCAAGAGGTTAGCAGCGAAATCCTAAAGAGGCTCGGTGTAACTTTGGTTATGAATATTACAGCCCTTATTGCAGTATTTGTTATATCCCTATATTTGGGCATAAAATCAGCTTTGCATTACGAAAAAAAGAGTGATTATATTATCCGTCAAATTTCTCTTATCTCTTTTTCTATGCCCTCTTACTATTTAGCATTGCTTTTTATTATTCTTTTTTCTTTGACATTAGATCTTTTTCCCATAGCAGGTCTGCACTCTATAGAACCAAAAGATGGGCTTTCATACTATCTTGATATGACATGGCACTTGGTTTTGCCGATTGGTGTCATGGTGTTTGTAGGGCTTGGGAGTATGATAATCTACATTAGATCTCTAACGCTTGAGATTTTAAAGAGTGACTACTACTATTTTGCCGTTTCTAGGGGGCTAAAGAAAAAAGAGCTGCTTCGTTATTATATACTTCCAAATCTGCTTCCCCCTATTGTTACACTTCTTGGATTGTCGCTTCCTGGTTTAATTGGCGGCAGTGTGATTTTAGAGTCTATCTTCGGTATAGAGGGAATGGGACAGCTTTTTTTTATGAGCGCATTAAGCCGTGATTATCCCGTTATCATGGGTACTTTAATGATAACGGCATTTCTGACACTGCTTGGAAATATGGTTGCGGATTTAATTCTTTTAAAACTAAATCCATATATGAAGAGAAGTTAGAGATATTTTTTTATTATAGTGTGTAATATTAGTTAAACAGTGCCTTTAATGCATCAACACCATCTTTTTGTTTTGGTGATTCGCCTTTTTCTATATTGCTGTTTGCTTTACTGTCATTTTCAACAAGCTCAATATTTAATCCGCTAAGCATTGATGCAAGACGAATATTTATACCGTTTTTACCGATAGCTTTTGATTTTTGATCAGACGGAAGAGTAATGATGGCTTTTTCCGCTTCACCTCTCTCATTTTTTATAATCTCAACGGCAGATATAATAGCAGGACTCATAATTCTTGATAAAAATAGCTCAGGAATTGATGTATACTCGATACAGTCTATATTCTCTCCGATAAGTTCTTGGCTTACGGCATTTATGCGGACACCTTTTACACCTACCGTTGCGCCTACCGCATCTACTTGAGGATGTGTGCTGATAAGCGCTATTTTAGCTCTCTCTCCGGGGATACGAGCGCTTTTTTCCACAATTACCGTTCCGTCTGCAATTTCAGGAACTTCAAGTGCTAAAAGTTCTTCTAAAAATTTCGGTGAAGTACGTGAGAGTTCGATTTGTATGCCGTTTTCTTTATCCATATTTACATGGCGAACAACTGCTTTTAGATGATCTCCGACTTTAAATTTTTCACCTTTTATACGGCTTTTCATAGGCAGCACGGCACGAATCTCGTCTATTTCAATATATGTTGCATTTTGAGAATCTACCCTTGTAACTCTGCCGTTAACAAGCGTGCCTATTTTAGATTTGTATTTGTTAAAGATCTCATCTTCAACCAATCTTTGTATGTGGTACTCTATTTCACGATGAAGCGATGATGCGGCTGTTCTACCGTAATCTTCTAAATTATGTGGAATTTGAAGCTGATCATCAAGTTCTACTTGATCATCATATCCTCTTGCTTCTGATATTGAGATATAAGCCGGAGCTATATTTTCATCTTGGAGTTTCTCATCATTGTCTGCTACAACCGTAATTGTTTGGATAACATCAAGAGTTTTTGTCTGGTTGTTTATAACTGCTTCAAAAGCGTATTTTTGATTGATTACTCTTTTGGCAGTTTGAACAAATGCTGTTTTTAGAGCTTCTTTTACTCTCTCAGGATTAAGACCTTTTTCATGTGCAATTGCTTCTACTATATCTAAAATTTTTTCCATTATCGTATCCTTGTATAGGGTATCTCATAAAAAACAGTGTTAAAAAATATAAGGGATTTCTTATGAAGACCGTAATTGTACCAAAATAGCCATAAAATCAGCTTTAATGCGATTTTTAGTAGAGTTCCACTATAATGCAAAAAAAGTAGAGCAGAGTAAAAAAAGGATAAATTATGGATTTAAAGTTTGCAAGAACAGATATTACCGCAAAGCCAAAAAAGGCTGAATTAGCAAAAATAGAGGCTAGTCTTGAGAAAGATGACAGTGTGATTTTCTACTTTGATAGAGAAAATTCACATAAAGATTTGTTGGAACTTCAAGACTATTTTGAAGCAAAAGGGAAAAGTTTTTACATGAACGAAGTGAAATATGGACTTGCTGACAGTGAGTACATGTACCAAGTGCATATTATAAACTGAGTTTTTAGAGTGTCAAAAAAACTATTTATTGAAACATTAGGTTGTGCTATGAACTCTCGCGACAGTGAGCATATTATTGCCCAGCTGCGAGAAAAAGAGGGATATGAGACTACTGATGATTTAAAAAGCGCTGACCTTATTTTGATAAATACATGTTCGGTAAGAGAAAAACCGGTTGCAAAACTATTTTCAGAACTCGGAGTTTTTAACAAAAAGAAAAAAGAGGGCGCAAAAATCGGTGTTTGCGGCTGTACGGCATCACACCTCGGTGATGAGATAATCAAAAGAGCGCCATATGTGAGTTTTGTTTTGGGAGCTAGAAACGTATCTAAAATTACAGATGTCTTACACAAAGATAAAGCTGTTGAGGTAGATATAAACTACGATGAGAGCGAATTTGCTTTTAATGATTTTAGAACATCTCCTTATAAAGCATACATAAATATCTCTATCGGCTGCGATAAATCTTGTACATACTGCATAGTTCCAAAAACTCGTGGAGATGAGATCTCTATCCCGAGCGAACTTATTTTGCGTGAAGCACAAAAAGCTGTAAATACCGGTGCAAAAGAGCTTTTTCTTTTGGGGCAGAATGTAAACAACTATGGTCGTCGTTTTTCAGGTGAACATGAGAGAGTAAATTTTACAGAACTTTTACGAAGATTAAGCAAGATAGACGCCCTAGAGAGAATTCGTTTTACATCTCCGCACCCTTTTCACATGGATAATGAATTTATAGAAGAGTTTGCAAAAAATCCTAAAATCTGCAAATCTATGCATATTCCGCTTCAAAGCGGATCTAACAAAGTGCTAAAAGATATGAAGAGGGGATATACGAAAGAGTGGTTTTTAAACCGAGTTGAAAAACTCAAAAATATATGTCCCGACGTTAGTTTATCTACGGATATAATCGTCGCATTTCCGGGTGAGTGTGATGAAGATTTTCAAGATACGCTTGATGTTGTAAGAAGAGTTAAGTTTGATCAGATATTTTCGTTTAAATATTCACCTCGTCCGGAGACAGAAGCTGAACATTTTACAAATGTGGTTGATGAGGATGTGGCTTCATTTAGGCTTACAACGCTTCAAAATCTTCATACTGAGATTTTAGATGAAAAAAATCTAACGCATTTGGACAAGATTTATAACGTCTATTTTGAGGATTTAAATCAGGGCTATTTTGTCAGTGGCAGAAGCGATAATAATCTGGTTATAAAAGTTAAGGGTTCTGACGAGCTTTTAGGTCAATTTAGGGATGTTAAAATTACACAAATAGGCAGAACTATCTTAACCGGAGAGATAGTTGGCTAAAAAGTTTTTTCGTGCCTTAGCACTCTTCGCTGTCCCTTTTATAGCATCGATATTAATCAGGCTGATTTACTTAACAAACAAAAAAGAGTTTCACTCTCCCCAAAATGTCGGGGATGAGCCTATCATCTTTGCATGCTGGCATGGTGAGCTTTTAATGCTTCCATACCTCTACTCTAAATATAGAAAAACTCCACATGCAAAAGTTTTAATATCAAGCCATTTTGACGGAATGTTGATTTCTAAAACCATAAAATATTTTGGATTGGATACCATAGAGGGTTCAACAAATCGAAATGCGGCTAGAGTTTTAATGCAGGGAATAAGAGCTTTAAAAGATGGGTACGACATAGGAATTACGCCTGATGGTCCAAAAGGTCCAAGGCATGAAGTTGCAGATGGCATAATAGCCATGGCACAAAAAACTAAAGCTAAAATAGTATTGGTTGAGATGAAACCTACAAAATTTTGGCAATTGCGCAGTTGGGACAGGTTTATAATTCCAAAGCCCTTTGGTACCTTAAAATACTATTCTACATCACCTATAGATGTTACTTCTTTGGATATGAAAGAGGCAAAAAGTTTAGTTAAGAGCGAATTACTAAAGCATGAAAAAGTTGATAGAAGTTAAAATAAAAGAGTTTTTACTCTATCTAGAGCAGAGAAGAGGCTACTCGGATTTGACGATTAAGAGTTATGCCGAGTCTTTGAAAGAGGCATTTTCGCATATAGAGATAGTTCAAGAAGAGAAACATCTTCTTTTTAATCTTATGCCTTATCGTATAAAAATATCTTCGCTCAATCCAAAAACAATCAGCAAAAAACTAAGTGCAATTCGTTCATTTTCGGAGTATTTGAGCGAAAATGGTATAGCTGTTATATTAAAAGCTGATGAGAGTGTAAAGGTTGCCAAGACTTTGCCAAAGCCAATTTCTCATGAGCATATACTTGAAGCATTGTCGCAGGGCGAGCCTCTTGAAAAATTGGTTGTAACGCTTTTTTATACATTGGGTTTAAGGATATCGGAGCTCTCTTTGCTAGAGATAAGCGATATATCCGAAGAGTGGGTTAGGGTTGTCGGAAAAGGCAATAAACAGAGAGATATTCCACTCTTGGCACAAACAAAAAAATTATTAGATGAATATTTAACTATTTCTAGAGAAAAAAAATTTCTTTTTGAGAAAAATGGCGAAAGATTAAGTCAAAACAGTCTAAGATATATTATTATAAAAGTCTTTGGAAGAGTAGGGCTTAAAGTCACTCCTCATCAACTTCGTCACTCTTATGCATCGCAGTTATTAAACGGAAATGCTCCGATTGCCGATGTAAGTGAGTTATTGGGACATTCGTCTATGGCGACGACACAAATATATACAAAATTGGGTAGTGCATTGAAACAAAAAAATTACAATACGGCTCATCCTCTTTGCGGGGTAAGTAAGTCATGATAACGAAGTTTTTAGAGGCTTTGTATACAAAAGTTTTTATAAATATTATTATTGGAAATTTACAGACAACTATATATGTTGAAGTGTGCTCAAAGAAAGAGGTAGAGCAGAGTATTCGTAAAAGTTTCGATACTACAGTTATGAATTCTAAAATGTATGAATTCATACAAACATATGTGAAAGAGTCACCGTTTTTCTATATTTCAATTTTAGATAAATCTAGACATCAAGGTGCAATTCCGACATGTACGGTAAGTGAGATGAAAAAGTTTTGTGATATTAATTCTTCTGAATATAGATGTTTTTCTAAAGATTGGGCATACTATACGTCAGAATATGATTTAACGGCAATAAAGCTTGAATATAGAAATATTGGCATTGATTTTATCTTTTCACCTTTTGTTATATTGACAAATTTCTTTAAAGACAAGATAGACAATAGCCTATCGATGTTTGTTTTGATTGAGGACAATTATCTCTCTTTTACTGTTTTTGAGAATTCGAGACTTCTCTATGCTAAGTATCTGGATATGGATAATCACAAAGATGATGACAATCTTATGATAGACTCACCAGCGTATGATGATCTCTCTTTTGAAATGGAAGGGATTGATTTAGAAGAGGTGAGTTTGGAAGATGATTCTATGGTTTTTGATGATTTTGCAAATATTGAGGAACTTGACGAGGGAGACACGATTGATGAGTTTTCTGAAGAACAAGAGGTAAAACCGATTGTAGTTAAAGACGTTGATGTTTCACATGACGGATTTAATGAAGATTATCAGAGATTTTCATTGATACAGAGTTCGTTAAATACTTTTTACAAAGATTCAAAATATGACAGTAAATTTATAGAGATTATATATATAGCAGACGGTGTCGGAGTAAGTCCTGACCTTAAAAACTATTTGGAAGAGGAGATGTTTTTAAGCGTTTATGTAAGAAAGATAGATCTGGCAATCTCATTATGCGATTTGGCAAAGGCAGAGGCGAATGAGATATAGTTATATAAATCCGAGAAAAAAGAGTGTCTTTACAAAAGAGATACAACTGCTTTTTACCTTTTTTAGTGTTACTCTTTTTATGCTTTTTAGTACTTATGCTTTTTTAATCTTTAAAGATCAAAGATTTATGCAGGAGATGTCTGATATTAAAATGCAAAAAGACGAGTATCGTGCAAATATTGTAAAAATGAATAATGAGATTGCGACTATTGAGAAGCAGCTTTTATTATCAGAGAAGATATTTACAAAGAACAGCGTACTAAGGGACAGTATCAATAATCTATTTGATTTAGTTCCAAGTAGAATAACTCTCTCCGAAGCAAAAATAATGGAAAATGCTCTTATCCTTCACGGGATAACACCAAACAAAGATGTATATAATTTTATGCTTCAAGCACCGCTGCGCTCGATTTTTCATAGAACATACAGCAGTTTTTACCCTGCACAAAACGGTTGGCTGCGGTTTGTATCTACCAACTATATAGACAATGAAGAGGAGTTAAGCAGTGAAGAGTAGTTTCTCCAGACAAAATATCTATCTTTTTACACTTTGCCTATTTTTACTTGTGTTTGTTTTGGTTTTTTCTTTTGCCGTTTTAATTCCGGAGGGCAAAGATTATAGGCTAAAAAGAGGCGAACTTAAAAAAGAGAACTTAGAGCTAAAACAGTTATCTGATTTTGCAATCGAGAAAGAAGTAATTCTTCAAAAACTTCAAGGTGATAACTCCCATGCTATCAAAGCCTTTGAGAACGAGTTTAGTGCAGATAAATTTAAAAAGCAGCATCAAGGCTTTTTTAGTGCTTTGAGCATTACTAAAAGGAGTCAGCTTGGAGATGAAGACGGTTTTAGTGTATATGAGGTCAACACAACTTCTGAGATAAGTTCACCGAAGAGTTTTTATGATTTTTTAGATGCGGTAAATAAAAGTAACTGGATTATAGCGGTTAATTTTCCTATAGCTTTTAAAAGAGACGGTGAAATGATAGACTCCTCTTTTACTATGAGAGTTTATAACAATAAAGATTCAAACAGCTCTAAATAACTCTTTTATTTTAAGATATATAAAATATCAACTTTAAACTTTTTTGGAAAAACAAATAATCCATCATCTATTTTTACGGGAAAGCTATTTTTTATCGCCTCTATAGTTGATTCTGCAAAAATATTTTGACCTGAAATAATCTCAATATTTTTTACATTTCCATCGGCTAATACGGTAAATTCAACTTCTACGCTCCCCTCTATAGATCTTCTTCTGGCTGAGTTGGGGTATGATTTATTGCTATTGATTCGTTGAATTAAATTTGCGATAAACAGTTCTCTTTTTGCCTCTGACATGTCAATATCCGGTACGTTATTTGTACTTGTTGAAACGCTGTTTTTTTGTTCTGTTACGATTTCTTTTGTCTCGTGCTCAGTTGATTTTTGAGTTGGCTCAGCAATGGGTTCAAAGTCCGGAGTAGGTTTAGTATCGGGCTTGGGAGTAGGTTTTGCAATCGGTTCTTTTTTAATCGGTTTTGGTTTCTCTTTTATCTCTTTGGGTTCAGGTTCAACTTCTTTTATTTTTTCTTTTTCTATTATCGGCTCACTTTTTTGAGTAATTGTTGATAAGCATACTCTCTCAATCTTGACAATTTCAATATCCTCCGCACTGTACTTATGAACTGAAAAAAAGTAAAAAATCAATGCACCGACACAGAGATAAAAAAGAGTGCTAATAATAGATGAAGAGAGATATCTGTGCATGTTTTTGCTACTTTTTATAAAATAATATATTGTGTAAAGATAAAATTTTTAAGTTTTTTATGATTTTCATTATTCTTTGCTTTCATACCCATGAGATTCATGTGCCAATATTGCAGCACCTAAAGAGGTCGTTATCTGAGGAAACTGAGGGATAAATATCCGCATGCCAAGCTCATTCTCGATTGCACTGACTAAACCACTGTTGAGTGCAGGTCCGCCGTCAAAATAGATGCCCTCTTTTATTCCTACTCTTTTTACAAGTTTAATAATTCTCTTTGCGATAGAGTAGTGAACACCGGCTACGATATCCTCTACACTGTTGTTGTTTCCCAAAAGTCCGATAATCTCTGATTCTGCAAACACCGCACATGTGCTATTGATTGCCAGCGGCGTGCCTTTTGATTTGAAGTGATATTCGCCTAGTTCATCTACTTCAATCTCTAAGTTCATAGCAACAACATCCAAAAATTTTCCCGTTCCTGCCGCACATCTGTCATTCATGGCAAAGTTGACAACATGACCTTCGCTATCGAGTGAAATGGCTTTTGAATCCTGACCGCCGATGTTTATGATGGTTCTGATATCGCATTTTCCATCTGCCGCAGCTAAGGCACCCATCGCATTTGCGGTAATTTCGCTTATGTTTTCATCCGCTTCTTTAAAGAGTTTTCTTCCATATCCGGTTGCGACTGTATAAACCAAATCATTTGCATCAATGCTAAGTTCGTTCAACATATCCCCTAAAGCCTGTTTCGCATATTTATAAAACATACTGCCGCTCGCACTTATCTTATGTCCAACCAATTTTTTGCTCTCATCCACAATCGCAATTTTAATTGCCGTTGATCCTATGTCAATCCCTGCAAAATAGTGCATTATTGTCTCCTTTTCCTATTTTTAAGCGACTCTACAAAAGCTTCTATTCTCGTTGTAAGTTGTCCCAAATGGCTTGGAGAGTAGTCTGTTTCAAGATAGAGTATCGGCACTCCAGCCTTCTCCATCGCTTCTAAAACAGATTTTTGCTCCATCTCATATACCTGACATCCGGCAAATGCCTGATAAATTACACCGTCGGCTTTATAGTCCCTAACAAGGTCTAATATTCTTCTTTTTCTATCCTCATTTTTGGTAAAAATGGGGCATGTACACCCTTTGAGATATCTGTCTGCTATGGAATCAACCATATCATTCACAAACCACTCATCCACGCTTACCATGTCATTGAACATTCGGTTTGACGAGCATGTTTCGTCTGCAACGATAATAGCGTCTGAGAGTTCTATCAAAAGAGGGATTTTGAGATTTGGAAATATCGGAGGTGAACCCGTATAGACGATTCTGGGGCTTCTTTTTGAAGCTACGCTTATTTCATCTTTAACTCTCTGCTCACACTCATTTGCAAGAGCTTCCACCGCTTCAACCCAATTATCTATCTTGTCAAAAAAGAATGCATTGGTTACCAAAAACATATCTTTGCCTAAGATGGGGGAGTTGTTATTTTTTCGCAATATATTTAATTTGTGGTAGAGATGTTGGGCATATCCCACTTTTTTAATGGCATCTTTGAGTTTTTTCTTTGAGAGTTTTGTGTTGAGATTTTGCGAGAGATCTTTTGTAAATTTTCTCACACTTCGTCTCCAGTACTCTCTGCTCTCATGGCTCTCTTTTGTTCGCGGAAACTCCATGTCGTAAACTTCAAATCCCATATTTTCTATAATCGCTCCCGATTTTGCTTTTTGATCACATGTAGTGGGAGATATAACTATATCGGGCTTGTCAGAGAAGTTGTTTGAAGCGAATTGTCCAACTGTTGCTTTTACTAAAGGGCATGATTTTGATGGGAGCAGGTCGCTTCCTATCTCGTCATCCGTGTAAAAACCGTTGCAGAGTCTAAGCGGAACAGCGTCAAGCGCATGGATTATCTCGGAGGGAACTTGAATACACATGGTTCCTACTTTGGCTTTATCGCCGTGAAGAGCCTCATGTTTGCAATGCACTCTCTCAAAAAGGTCGTAAAAATACTCCATTGCTTTAGGCGGTTCTTTGAAATCATGTTTTATCTTCTCCAAAACGGCAGCGGCTTCCATCGCTTTATGTCGGTTTTGTCTCTCTTTTGGTGTCTCAATTTTATGTTCAGTCATTTTTTTTCTCCAACCTATCCATCTCCATTCTTTTTGCAAAGCCGCCTTTTGTCGATGTGAAGAGTTTCATATTTAAAATATCTACATGCAGAGCGTCATCCTCAGGACATGCGGCTACACACTTCATGCAAAAGATGCAGTCGTCTCTTAGGATGTTTGTACTTTTGACATCATCGGCGATATCTTTTATCTGCATATCGCAGACATTGTAGCAGTCGCCGCATTTTGTGCATTTGTCGCCCTCTTTTTTCAGTTTTAAAAGTGCCCCGTCGCTAAAAATGTAGTGCATGGCACTCATCGGACAGAAAAAGCAGAAAAACCTTTTCTTAAAAAAGGAACCTATAAGAAAAAGACCCGTAAAAATCAGCCCCAGCGTAGTCAGTATCATCGCTGTTTTTGTTGAAAAGTCCAAACTCCATTGCGAGACATCGCCTACAAAAAGAGGCGTTATCATCCTGCCGGGGCATATTTCGCAAAATGCGGTTCTCCATTCGCCTCCAAGAAGCCCCATGCCCACACCCATCGGTGCTAAAATTACTAAAGCCAACATGATATATTTTATCTTTTTCAGCTTGTCAAACTGAGGCTGCGTGTAGGTGCTGTATCTTATGCCCATCTTTTTTCGTAGTCCCGTAATCCAATCCTGCATAGTTCCAAGAGGACATGCATAACCGCACCATGCTTTGTTGAAGATGATAAACCAGAGCAAAAAAGTGACAAAGCCAATCAAAACCGAAATGCTTGCTACGCTAAAGAGTACATCCAATGGACGGGCAAGTTGATGCTGAAGCGGCAGAAAATAACACATGCCTCCAACTGCTTTATCGTATCCGCAGGAAAATACGGGGATGCTGTTTCCTAAGTTGATAGCAAAATATCCGCCGTAGATAAAGATGACAAAAAAGAGGAGTTGCAGCCAAAAGCGAAATCTTCTAATATCCGCATTGTTTATAAAATCTCTAATCTTTTTCATTAAAAGAGACCTCTTTAAATGGTTTTTCTCGTCTTGCTCTATACCAGTAGATGGCAAATCCTGAGACTATGATAGTTACAATAGCCGCCGATAAACCATAAGCATAAGAGCGGTATTGTGAGTTGTTTGGATGGTAGAAGGAGGGATATGTTGCGCTATATCTTATTTTCTCAAATTTTGTACCGTTTATATCGCCATGTATATCTCTCTCGTAAGAGGCGGTTAATAAAAATTCGTTTTTATATCTTTTGTCAAAGTCACTCCAGTTCGGAAAATAGTCCTCAATAAGTGCAAAAGTTGCAACTCCATCTTTGTCGGTTTTTAAACTCTTAGACCAGAGAGTTTTTGTTCTTAGCGTTATGTCCGCTCTCTCAAGAGGCTTTCCATCAAGCAGAACCTGAACCCTTAAATTTTCACCGGAATAGAGATTGTGGTAAAAAGTTTCATCCTCTTCTCTGATTCTTACTATATCAAAAGGAGTCTCTTTGATTGTGTGTGCCGCCATCTTCTCTTTGTCATAAACGGCGTCGTTACTGTGGTTAAATCTCATAAACTCATACTTTGCGGTTTTTACATGCAGCGTGTTGTCTTGGATTTTTTTATCTATATAAAAAACGTTGTAGTATCCGTTGTCGGGCATTTTAAAGCTTACGGATTTACATCCTGCACTTTTTGAAGCAGTTGCTTGCGTTGTGCTTAGATTTGCATCAAGAAGATATATCGAGGCATCTATCTCTGTAAAACAGTTTTTACTGCCCAGACTGTCTTCAAAAACAGGCCATACCTCTTTTGTCGGAACTCTGTCTCCACCATGATTATGCTCGCCGCCGTAACCTGTTTTTTTGATTTGGGGATTGCTTTGTGAAAAATATACGCTGTCGTTTATGGCAGGTTTTTTCATGTCAGTTGCTTGCGAGGGCTTAAAATCATCCAGAGCATTCTTATATGCTTCTTCAAAAGTAACTACTTTTCCGCCGTTTTCTTTTACAAAATCCAAAGCATCATTTTTGTCTGCAAAAGCAAACTTGCTGCTCTTTGTCATGATGCCTCTTATTTTGCTTCCTAAGACATAATAAGCCTCTTTTGCATTTATAAATTTTAAACTCTTTGTATCAACAGTTTGAATATCTTCAAGCTGAGTTTTGTTGATTGACATCTCTTGTGCAAGGCAGTGCATAGAACAAAACTGTTTTATTTCATCGTTTTGTTTTGCAACATGATTTGCCTTGTAGGATTTTGCCAGTTCCATACCGCATGTAGTACAACTGTTTTTGTTTTTTCCGGATTGTAAAATAGTAGCAGCTTCTGCAGGAACGCCTTGGAAAAGTTTTTCACCGCCTCCATGATTTGCGTGTCCGCTTGATGCTTTGCCGTAAGTTTTGAAGATATACCCTGTGTAGATATCAATACTGAGAAAGAAGATGATTAAAGATGCCGCAAAAGGAAAAGCGACTATTTTTCTTAGTTTAGTCACATTTAAAAGCTTCACTCTTTTGTAGAGAATGATAAGTGCCCAGATGATTGCAACCCATTTCAGTAAGCCAAATAGATGCAGCCAGCTATCTCCTCTGTTTGCCAACGGTGCAACATCTAAAGTAAATCCAAATCCATAAGCAAACCCCTCTGTGATATGCTCGTACCCTTTAAGAAAAAACATTTCAAGCGAATGGGCGATAGAACCTAAGATAAAGAGTGGCGCGTAGGAGTATCCCAAATCATAAAATGTAGTATTAAAATCTTTTTTGAGAATTTTAGCAGCTATAAACATACCTATAAGCGCAGCTGAAATAGTAAAAATAAGGGCATAGATAAATGCAAAAAGACCGACTGCATCAATG
This sequence comes from Sulfurimonas sp. RIFOXYB12_FULL_35_9, assembly GCA_001829715.1. Classification (GTDB taxonomy): domain Bacteria; phylum Campylobacterota; class Campylobacteria; order Campylobacterales; family Sulfurimonadaceae; genus Sulfurimonas. The sequence continues at coordinate 7,519 of MICC01000090.1, read as the reverse complement.
GAGCCAAAATTTATATAATTTTTCAAAAACTCGGCTGTTTTTGACCATATCATAATATCCGCAGCGTTGCTTCTTCCTATGCCGTGATGAAATGACATGCTGATGGATATGGAAGCGAGGATAAGGATAAATGCCCAAACCTCTGCTTTTAGAACTTGAAGTTTTGAAAAAAGAGAAAAAGAGGGCTTTTTAAATTTAAAACTGACGGCTTCACATGCACTGCTGCAATCCATGCAGAGCGTACAATCCGTCATAGAGTTTCTGTTGTCAAATGTAAAAGGTTTTAAATTGTACGGACATGCGGTGGCACACTCAAAAGTTCTACACTCATCACATGCACTCTTATATGTGCCAAGCCATGTAAATGAGAGTTTTGAGTAGGCTCTTGTAAGCGTTCCGATGGGACAGATATATTTGCAGTAGCTCATGTCTTTGTAGAGAAAGTAAACTACAAAAGCGATAAGCGTCATAACGGTAAATAAAATTGCCGTGCCCTGAGCTGTTCTAAAGAGACCCGGAAACATATAGTAAACGCCCCACCAGCCAAACACAAGCAGCATTACGCCGATATATCTGTTTTGCATCCATTTTGGCATGGTTTTTTTAAGTCCATATTTTGTGATGTATTTTCCCATAAATCCGTGAGGGCAGATACCGCAAAAAATTCGTCCAAATGTCGGAAGTGTTGTAACCATAAACAAAGACCAGAAAATTCCCCAAAAAACCGCAGTAGTAAATGTGTTTTCTTTGCCTGTATGTGCAAAACCAAAGTAAAGAGCATACACAAACAGTGCTGAGACTGCTATTTTTAACGAGAGTAAAAATTTTTGATTTTTAAAGAAAAACCCAAGGAGAGGTTTCGCATAAATATCATCTTTGTCACGTTTTATAAAATTTACCATTTTTGTCCTTTTTCTATTTTAATGCCCTAAAGTTCCACTCAGTACAAGCACGCCTACTATCATAAGCAAAAGTGCCGCTGCTCGTTCTATAAAAAGTTTGTAAGAGGAGAACTGAATCATAAATCCCTTAATAACTTTTGATACTATAAATCCGTAAAACAGGATTGAGAACATAACGGCTCCAAGCCCAAAAAAGAGCCCCAACCCTATAGTGTTGTAAATATTGTTGCTGTTTGCCGCAACTGCCAAAAGTGCCATAATCGGGGCACATGGGTTTATAGACATTGTTGCACCGATAGCAAAAAAACCAAATTTATTTAATTTAGGTTTCTTTATTAGCGGTGTTGTATGTCCGCATGAGGAGATGGGCTTAAAGCTTTTGTAAAGTAAAAACGCTCCCATGCCAAAAGTGCTCATCCCAAGAATAAATCCAAATAAAGAGTTGTCGTTAAGCAGCTGTTTTATCCAAGCAGAACTCAGATATGCAACAATTGCCAAGAGCGTATAGCTCACTATCCTGCCTAGACTAAAAGGCAAAATAATCCCCAACGCCTGTTTTGTGCTGTTTGAATTACTTACAAGCAGAGGCGTTAAAAACGGCATACATGAGAACATACATGCTGTTGCTCCGTAAGAGAGACCTATTATGAAAATTGATAAAAAAGCTGTAGATTCCATAGATAACCTCTCTTTGACTAAGTGACCTTACGCACTTTTATAAAAAGAGCGTAAATACCCTGTAATTCTCGAAAAACAAAGTTTTTCGTAGCTTTAGGGGGTTGTAGGGACATCTGTCCCTGCCACTAAAACGGACGAGTTCGTTTTAGTGCGTAACATTAGTGATTAATCTTTTTTCGTGATTATTCCAAGGTTTGTAAAGTTCTTTTGTTTTAAGATATCTATGAGAACAACGAAATGATCAAACTTCGCATTTTTGTCACAATTTATATAAATAGGTATATCTGCTTCATAATCACATAACTTCGTCTCGATATTCTCGATTAAAACAACCGTTGTATCAAATGAAATTTCGCCGTTTTGTTTTATGCTAATAGTTAAGTTTTTTTTATTATCCTGTTTTGCTGCTACTTTTGACTCCGGAAGATCAACAGGAATAACTCCCTTCGCAACAAAAGTAGCAGTAGTTAGCACTATTACAAGAAGCACAAGCATAATGTCTATAAAAGGTACTACATTTATAGAATCAAATTTCTTAATTTGCATGTTTTTTCTTTTGATGAATATCCCAAAAAGCCAAAACAACCTCAATTTTTCTAGCCAAATGGTTATAAAATACAGTTGCCGGTATAGCTACTAAAAGACCCATAGCGGTTGCTTTTAGTGCAAGAGCTAGGGATGTCATAATCATTTTGGCATCTAAAGAATCACTTTGACCCATCGCGTAAAAAGTGATAATTATTCCAAATACTGTTCCAAGAAGACCGATATAAGGTGCATTAGAACCAAATGTTGCAATTATGTTAATGTTATTGGTAAGAGCAATTTCAAGCTCCTCTTTTGTCTCAAAGTTCTTTACATCTATATCTTTGTAAAATAGAAGTCTCTCGATCCAAAACCAAAAAGCAATAAAACTCATAACTCCTAGAAGTCCGATAATTCCATAATCAACAATATCTTTTATTAGTTCTATGTTCATATATTTGTCCAATTTTTAGTATTAAAATTTAACTGAGAGTCCAGCTGTATATACTCTGCCCGGACTTACGGTAATAGATAAATCCTCTGCATTAAACACACCGTCTTCATTTCTGTCACCGCTTGATCTTGCCGTGCCATAGTAAAATTTATCAAAAACATTATCTACTCTGGCAAAAAGGTTATACGAATAACCGCCTATTTTATTGCTGTAGTTTGCAAGCAGGTTTAATGTTGCATGTCCGGGTATTTTTATTTGGTTTAAATCATCAGCATAATAGTCTGATTTTGCATTTATCTCTGTTGTTAAGGTTAGAGCTTTCATTGGCAGATAGTCTAAAATAAAATTGGCTTGATGTTTTGGAGTTCTTGGAATGTCATTTTTTGTTGCGTTAAAAAATGTCAAATTAGAAGTTCTTGTATTTCCGTCCAAATCAATACCGAAGTTATCATAGTTTGTATAATATGCGTCAAGATAAGTATATGCTATGTTAAATGACAACTCATCAACAACTTTACCATTAGCCGATAGCTCCAGACCTCTATGTTTAGCTCCTCCGACATTATCCCACATGTCAGTACTTGCAGTATTTGCAGCGCCGTAATTTCCTGATGTCTTCATGATAAAATCTTTTCTATCAATCTGGAATATTGCAGCTTCATAATCGATTTTGCTTATTTGGATTCTTACTCCTATCTCATAGTTGTAAGATTTTTCAGGTTCTAAGTCAGGATTGTTTTGAGTATATCCCCAACTGCTTGCACTTCCCGCATAAAGCTGAGCAACTGTAGGCGCTCTAAAGCCGGTTGAGAAGTTTGCAAAAACCTGAGTGTTACTGCTCAGGTTATAGTTTGTGCCTACTCTGTATGAGTAGACTTTGAAATCCTCTTTAAAACTATTATTTAGGTAATCATTATAGTCAAGCTTGATTAGGTCATATCTAAGGTTTGCAGTTGCACTTAAATCTTTTGCTATCTCTTGTTTATACTCTCCATAAAGGGCATAAACATTTTCGTCTGTTTTGTCGTCACTTTTTGAATCACCTGCCAAATAGTAATCAGGAGTTATAGTAGGAGTACGACCACCATATATTATGAGTGCTTGATTTGCTCTGTATGTCGATTTGTTTTCATACTCGTTTGCTCTTAAATCTAGACCTAAAAGTGTTGCATATTTTTCAGATGAGGTTCTGTATTCACTCTTTATCCCTCTTTGTATCTGCGCATAGTCATTGTCATAAGTGTAATCATTATCATCAAGAGAAGAATCTGTTGCTCCGCTGCCGTTTTTGGTCAGAGGTGCCGACATATATGCAGTATCATCCGTATAAATATATCCATTTACAAGCAGGTTTGAGTTGTTGCTAAAATCTTTAGAGTATGTAAGAAATAGTTTTAAGAGTTCAACATCATAAGCTCTTGTATAATCTCTGTCATCTTGATTTCCACTATAAATAGACTTAGGATTTGTTCTTGCCGAAGTTTCACCGCCTACAGTTCCATGTGTATCTTTATTTCTGTCTGAATGTTCAAATCCAAAAGTAAGATCAGATGTATTATCGATGTAGTATTGCAGTTTACCGTTTAAATACTTTGCGTCATAGTCTGAATCTTCCCAATATCCGTCAGACTTTTTTTGGCTTGCTTGGAGATGAAAACTTAAATCCTCATTCGCATATCCGCTTCTTGCTAAGAGTTTTTGATAACCAAAACTTCCAAACTCAACAGCACCAAAATTGTTGTTATACTTTGCGCCTTTTTTTGTCGTTATGATTACGGCACCTGATAGTGCATCATCGCCAAATAGATAAGAAGCACCGCCTTTTATAACTTTGATACTCTCTATATTGTCAAGGTCTACGTTTACAGCGCCCGTTCTCTCAAACACCGGCACACCGTCAATCACAATGGCTACACCGGGTTTTTCGCCCATATACATCTGATTTTCTACACCTCTTAGGTGGATTTTTAAAGTGTCGCCACTTTTAACTTCTGTTGTAACACCGGGAATTGATTGTAAGATTTGCTGAATATTCTCAACATGCGCTTCATCAACATCTTCACCGCTGATTGTACTAACGTTTGACACCTCTGCCTTTTTTGTGTCAAATTTGCTATCAATTGTAGAAGACTCAACCTGTATCGTTCCTAGATCTGATGCTGTAGCATTAATTGCTAGTGCACAGATTGCTGAAAGATATACAATTTTTTTCATTTATATGCTCCGCTTAAGTAAGTTTTAATATTTGTAAACGAAGTATAATAATAAAGTGTTAATTTTGTGTTAAGTCTTATGTATAAATTATATTTATGAAACTGTAGTTAGAAGTTCTGTAACTATTTGAAAAGCCTCTCGGTTTTTGTACAGATATGGACGAAGTTTTGGTTCTATTTTTAAAATTCTGCACGCATCTTTAAATTTCTCATCCATTTTCGGTACCTCTTTTTCGTATGGCACAATAAAGATAAAATTTCTCTCTTGAGTTATTAAAAAACATCTTCCTACAACAGCTGAAGAGCTGCTCCTTAGGGCTTCTCTCTCGTTTGCACTTAGCATATAATCCTTTGTTTTTAGGTATTTGTCTATCGCAAAAATGTCGGCTCTTTTGTTGTGTGAACTTTTGAAGTATGCAAGCTCATCTACGGTTTTTATCTCTATATCTTTGATTAATTGGTTTCTGTCTTCATCAAGATACTCAAAACTTTTTTTGATTCCGCCCAAATACTTCTCCAAGAGAGGAAGAGAGTAGTTGTGTCTAAATGCATTTCTCTTTATATCCTCATCCAAGTTGCTCTCATCTTCAAAATATACTTTTTTATTCGCATGAAGATAGGCTAAAAGCTCTTTTTTATCCAGATGAAGCAGAGGGCGGATGAGTTTGTAAAAGCCTCTGTTTTGCTCTTTTTGCATCCCGGCGATCTCAGCACATCCTGCACCTTTACAAAACTGCATAAGCATCCACTCAAATCTGTCTCCAAGATGATGAGCCGTTAAGAGGTTTTCATAATTGTATTTTAAAATCAGCTCTTCAAAAAAGTCGTATCGAATCTTGCGCGCTTTTGCCTCAAAGTTTTGTTCAATTTTTGGAGCACTCAGCAGATGGCACTTAAGGTTATTCGTTGTGGCTAGCTCTAGGGCATAAGCAACTTCGGCTTTGCTCTGCTCTCTTATGCCGTAATCAACGATGGCTATATCAAAGGGAATGTTATGTTTAAGAAGAAGAAAAAACAGAGCAGTAGAATCTGCTCCGCCTGAAAATGCCAAAAGATTTTTTTTATCTTTTAGCTTAAGAAGAGTTTTTTGCTCAACCATTCTCTACAGTCGCAGTTAATGTATTTCCGATAATGTCGGTAATTTTTGCTTTGTAAATTTTGCCAAATTCAAGCTCTTCATCACTTGCTCTGTCATTTACATAGATCTCGCCGTCGATCTCAGGCGCCCAGATAAGTTCTTTTGCGCTTAAAAGGTACTCATGTTCTTCGCTCTCGCCGTCAATTACGATTTGAACCTCTTTGCCTATCTCGCCTTTAAGAGACTTTTCCATACATTTAGAGGCGATTTTACCTAAAATCTCAGCTCTTTTATTGATGATTTTTGCAGGAATTTTTTCACTCATCTCATGTGCCGGAGTCGTCTCTTCATCTGAATATGCAAATACATTTATGCGGTCAAATCCGAAGTTTGCAGCAAATTCACACATCTCATCAAACATCGCTTCACTCTCTTGCGGATGTCCGACAATAAAGCTTGTCCTTACAAAAGAGTTAGGAAGCGCTCTCATAAACTCTAAAAGTTCAAGCGTCTGTTTTTTACCGAAGCCTCTCTTCATAAGCTTTAACATGTCATCGTTGATGTGCTGAATCGGCATATCAAAATAGTTATGAAAAATCTCACTTTTTGCTATGTTTTTTAACAGTGAAATAGTCGTCGTAGACGGGTACAGGTAAAGGATTCTTGCACTTTTGACACCCTCAATAAGCTCTATTCTTTGGATTAAAAGACTAAGCCCGTCTTTTACATTTTGGTCTCTTAAAAATGAAGAGCTGTCTTGCGATACAAATGAAAAATCCCAGTAACCTTTTGCAACAAGTCCCTCAACCTCTTTAGCAATTGAGTCAAGAGTTCTTGAGTTTAGCTTGCCTTTAAAAGATGGGATGGCACAGAAACTGCAAGTTTGGTTACACCCTTCAGAGAGTTTTATGTAAGCATGATAAGTAGAACCGGTTACAACCCTCTCTGCACCGTCGATGAGATAAACAGCTTCAGAAAAACGGCTCTTTTTCTCAACTAAAAGCTCGTCAATCTTGTCATAGTCGCCGACACCTGTAAAGATGTCAACCTCAGGCATATCTTTGGCTAACTCCTCTTTGTATCTCTCACTCAGACATCCTGCCATAACCAAAACAGAGTCCTCTTTTCTAGTGTCATGAAGATTTAAAACAGTGTTGATAGACTCCTGTTTTGCCGCATCGATAAAACCGCATGTATTTACGATGATAACATCCGCCTCTTCTTGGTTGTCAGTTAGCGTGAAGTTTTGAAGTTTACCCATCATAACTTCGGTGTCTACTAGATTTTTTGTGCATCCCAAAGATACGATATGAAGTTTATTGCCCATTTATGCCACTTTTTATTTTTTTGCTATTATAGCTAAAAGCTCAAATGTTTCTTTTATGGTTTTTTAAAAAACTCGGAGATATCTTCATTTAGTACAAAAGATATTTTAAGTAGATGTTCTAAGTTGAAGTGCTGTTTTTTATAGTAAATCTCAGCTCCTGACACAAGCGAAGTCGATGTGTGATTTAACATCTCAGATAATCTTAACTGTGAAAGTTTATGTTTTTTACGAAGTCTGGAAACATTACTGCCTATACGCTTATAAAACTCTTCTAACTGATCATCTGTAAAATTTTCAATATCGTTAAACTCGCTCAATAATTTATCCTCTATTATTACAGAG
>MICC01000089.1 GCA_001829715.1 Sulfurimonas sp. RIFOXYB12_FULL_35_9 | reverse complement strand
TGTATTCATCTTCATTGATCTTGCAGTTTAGATTGATCTGGGTCACCCAGGCCCCTTTTTTCAAGGCAGTGGTTCCCTCTTCAAGCCCTGCCTCATCACCCTTAATGGTAATTTTTTCCTTTGATTTATCCCCTAATTTATTTTCAAGAACAATGGAATTACCGATTTCAAGGGTGATCACATCCTTTGACCCCAGCAGGGCGGAAAAATCCGTTTGGGTTTCAATGGAGAACCAGATCCAGGTCAAAAAATCATTGCCCAGAAAGGTGTACTTATTATAAGCCGTTGCAATATCAAGCATGGGTTTACCTCGTATATTTTAAGGGGGCCAGGGAAAATATCCTGTCTTTATCCGAATTTGAAAAAGCGGATTTTGTTTCGACCAGGGTATAGGGAAAAAGGCGGATGGGTTTGAGCTTAAAGCTCTTAAAGAAAAGGGTTTCAAAGAGTTCGTTGGCCGCCTTCTGGGTGGTAAATAAATACAGATTCTGTTCTTCATAATTCCAGAGCACTTCATAAACGCTGGGAACAGCAGGAATTTTGTGCATGAGAAGATCCATCACCATTTCTTTTATTTCAGTCTTTTCATTTTTCGAGATAAATTCACGCCCGGATTTTTCCATTTTTTTTTCTATTTCAAGGGCCATGTATTTTTGGATCAGCCTGACAGGGATGGATTTTTTATCAACCCTTAAAGAAAATAGAAAATAGGTTCCAAACTGAATGGAAAATTTATCAAAATCAGGATTATAAGGGCTTTCAAAAGGGGTCCACCCGGCAGAAAGCGCGTCAAATTCACTTTCCAGTTTTGGAATGGAATAAGCGATCAAATTCTTGCGGACTTCTTCTGCGGCAGAACCCTCAAATTTTCCCTCAATATGATATCGGCTGATGGAATGTGTGGAAGAAATTAAACCCATATTATATCCCTTGTGCTGCTAAATATTAACGTCTTGGTTTTTAATAAAAAATTTATTTTATAAGCCCCATCTCTTTAGCACAGGTGAATAAAAATTGATAGAAGCCAAAAGACATATTCATGGAATCAGGTGCTGATATTTGAAATAAATCTTAACTATCGAGTTTCTTTAAATTATTTACTTATTAAAACATTTATTGTATGACTGAAGGGCTAAATCGGAATTTCAAACACGTTTAATATTATAAATGAGGTGGAAAAAATGAAAAAAAACAT
>MICC01000088.1 GCA_001829715.1 Sulfurimonas sp. RIFOXYB12_FULL_35_9 | reverse complement strand
TTTTGTTAAAAACATTTTTTGAGGGAAATCCTTATCATAGCTATCCTTACAATATTTTCTGCTGTTAAAGTTAATATTTCAAAATCCTTAGAAGCTCTTCTAAAGTTATTAATCCAGGCAAGAGTTCTTTCAACAATCCACCTTTTAGGCAAAACAGCAAATTTATCCTTGATTTTCTTTGATATTTCAATTCTCAGATGCAAAGTATCTTCTACATATTCTACAGAAGTTCCTCGATACCCTGCATCAGCGGAAAATGCTTGTATGGATGGAAATTTTTCTGCTAACTTTTCGAAAATACCACAGCCTGCTTTTGTATCGTGAATATTGGCTGCATGAACTTTTATGTATAATAAATTACCTAGAATATCAACAGCTATATGCCTTTTTCTTCCTTTTACTTTTTTTTCCTCCGTCAAAACCCCTTTCTTTACTATCATATATGGTTTTAACACTTTGAGAGTCAACTATGGCATAACTTGGTTCAGGCTTTCTTTCAGCTTTTATTCTTGATTTGATGTTTAAAAAATCAAGAACCTGCTCCCATATTCCACGTTTATTCAGTCTGCTAAAATGATTGTATACTGTTTGCCAGGGTGGAAAGTCTATGGGCATCATTCTCCACTGTATTCCACCTTTTATTACATAAAATATTGCATTAATTATGTCTCTTTTATCGTGGTAGCCTTTATTTCCCCTTGGATCTGGTCTTTCAAAAAAATGTTTTATTTCTTCCCATTCATCGTCTGTTAAATCGCTCGGATACACGTCTCTTCCTCATAATTGCTTACAATTACAAGTTGACATATTTTTCTTTTTTTAACAAAACAGCTTCTAATATTTACAATTTTCAGTATTTGTAAAATCTTAAAAAATCGTCCTAAACTGTCATTACTAGGAGGCAGCAAAGCT
>MICC01000087.1:21913-22258 GCA_001829715.1 Sulfurimonas sp. RIFOXYB12_FULL_35_9 | reverse complement strand
AAAATTAGCAAAGACTTTGAAAATAGTTGATGACTATAATAATTCTGAAAATCTCTCTGAGTGGATGGTTCTGGATGCATTACCTGTTATTCCTCCAGACCTAAGGCCCTTAGTTCCGCTAGAAGGTGGAAGATTTGCTACGTCAGATCTTAATGATCTCTATAGGCGGGTAATTAATAGAAATAATCGTTTAAAGAAGTTGATGGATCTAAAAGCTCCAGAAATCATTTGTAGGAATGAAAAGAGAATGCTTCAGGAATCAGTCGATGCACTTTTAGATAATGGCAGACACGGAAGACCAGTTTTGGGCTCAGGCAACAGGCCGCTTAAATCACTTTCTGATAT
>MICC01000087.1:0-21906 GCA_001829715.1 Sulfurimonas sp. RIFOXYB12_FULL_35_9 | reverse complement strand
GGCAAGAGTACATGCAAAGAAAGCGCATCATACAAAAGGCTTTTACAACTCAACACAAATGAGAACTATCTCATAATTCACAATGCAAAATTTGATGTAGATATGCTCAAGAAAGAGGGATTTGAGACTCAAATGAGGGTAATTGATACGCTTAGAGTCGCAAAACATATCTTTCCAAACGAAGAGGCACATAGACTTCAGTACTTTCGCTATAAGATGGAGTTGTATAAAGATGAGCAAAAAGAGGCTGACGCACTCGGCATAGTAGTCAAAGCACATGATGCCATCGGCGATGTTTTAGTTTTAAAACTGTTACTTAGCAAATTGAGAGAAGCCGTACAAGTGCAGTTTCCAAATGAGAACCCTGTTGAGAAGATGGTTGATTTAACTATGACGCCTATCTTGATAAAATCGTTTAACTTTGGGAAATATAAAGGAAAAACGCTGCAAGAAGTTGCAACAAGCGATGCACCTTACCTTAGATGGATGCTTAGCAACATGGAAAATCTTGATGATGATATGCGTTACTCTATCAATACTGCCTTAGGTTCTATAGGAAACTAAAGAGTACAAAAAGCACAAGTGCGATAGAAGCACTTATGAGAGCATACGGTATCTGTGTTTTTACATGCTCTATCAACTCACAATCACTCGCCATCGCAGATATGACAGTCGTATCTGAAATGGGCGAGCAGTGATCTCCAAATACGCCGCCCGATATTACAGCCCCAATGCAAAGAGCAACATTTGCATCCATAGCAACCGCCATAGGAACGGCAACGGGAATCATTATGCTAAATGTTCCCCAGCTTGTTCCAGTTGAAAAAGATATAACGGCTCCTAGTAAAAATATAACCCCAGCCAAAAGATATGGACTTAAGTTTTGATTTGCAAGCGAAGCGAGATGTTCTCCGGTTTTTAGGTTTGTTATAACCTCGCCTATGGCAAACGCAAAAAGAAGTATAAGTGCGATAGGAAAAAGTTTTAAAGCACCGTCAACAGATATTTTGCCCCATCTCTTAAGAGTCATGTTCTTTGTTCCGACATAGTAAAAAAGCATAAAAAGAAGCGTTGTGAGCATTGTGTAAAAGATAGAACTTGAACCGCTCCCTTTTATGATATCGCCGCCACCGGTGATATACATAAAGAGAAAAACTAAAACTATCATCAATAGTATCGGTAAAATCATATAGAACATATCTGCATGTTTTGTATCATCATGAGAGCTTACTGCGGCGGAGATTGTTGCATTTTTCATCGCACCGATATCGATGTTAAACCAGATTGCCGTAAATGTGACAACAAGAGCAATCATGGCATAAAAATTATAGAAAATCGCATCCATCAACAAAGAGAGTGGATTTATATTTATAGCGTTGAGTGTTACTTGAGTCGTAACAAGTCCTAGCAGAAGCGCGCCCCAACCGTTGAAAATAAGAAGAGAGCAAATCGGTGCAGATGTTGAGTCACATACAAATGCGAGTTTTGCATTTGGGATTTTGTATTTTTTGCAGAATGGTTTTCCGACAGCACCCGCTACTAAAGATGTGATAGATGACTCCACAAAAATAACAACTCCGATGATGTAACTCAGAACAAGTGCTGAACGAGGTGAAGAGACAAGAGCTACTCTGTTTTGCATGTAATCGACAAAACCCTCGATACCGCCTGATTTCTCGATAAGCTCCATAATACTTCCGACTAAAATCGCAAAACCCAAAGTTTTTAATACCCAAGCCTCGCTAAGCATGGAGAAAAAAAGTTCAAAAACGGCATATAAAGAGGCATAAAAAGAAAAATTGCTTAGTATGAAAACTCCGGCAACTATGCCGCCTAGAAGCGACAAAATCACATTTCTGCTATAAAGTGCCAGAGCGATAGCAAGAAGTGAAGGAAGAAGAGAGAGAAAGGAAGCTTCTATATTAGCCCAATCAAAATTCAATTGACAATAAAACTAAACCTGCTCTGCCAAAGATTTCTTTATATGGATCACACTCTTTTTGTTTTATCTCTTTAAACCCGAGCTTTTTGTAGTACAGAAGTGTTTCCAAAGAACCGATTTCAACTATTGTCTGTGCGATGCGATAACCTTTTAGTCTGGCATTAAGAAGGCTTTTATGCATAAGCGCTTTTAAAATACCGACATCCATAAAACCCTCCAGCTCCTCCATATAGTCAAAAACAAGAGTTCTATTGTTAAGAGCAAATCCACAAATGTCCATAAGTCCTAAGTACTCGCTATCTTCGCCGTTTACGCCTATCTCACTAAGAGAAGCTAAAAAAACCTCTCTTGTCACAAGCCTCGGCTCATAGCTGCAAAGTGAACCTACACTTTTGCCGTCAATCTCCGCAATTAAAAAATTACTAAAATGGCAGTTATATTTTGCTGTTGTAGTTGTTAATTTTTCTAAATAATTTAAAATTTGCTTCTCATCTGCACTCTTAAAAATCAAATCGTAAATACCAATTTTTTTATCAGCCCTAGTGCTTTGTAAAATCATTTGTGCTAAAAACGGGGCATCAGCACTAGTTGCTTTTCTTATGTTAATACTCATAAACTTTTTTTCCATATCCAAAAATTAATCTGTTTCATATTTTAGTAATAGTAACATACTTTATGGTAAAAAGTTTCTTAATTCTTATAATTTGTAAAATCTTTCTATTTGCCGACGAACAGATAGTTCTCGTAGTTGCAGATGATTTTAATTCCCAGAGAGCAATACTTAGCTGTTTTGAAAACAATAAAAAAGTTTTTGACTCATTTGAGGTAAATCTCGGCAAAGGCGGACTTGGTCACGGGCTTGGAGAGGTAGAGTTTTTACATAATCCTCAAGAACCTCTAAAACAAGAGGGCGACAAAAAAGCCCCTATAGGCATCTTCACTCTTGAAGCCGTGTTTGGCTATGAAAAAGGGATAAAGACAAAGATGCCATATCTTTACGCTAGTGAAGATCTTATCTGCGTAGATGATTCTGACTCAAACTTCTACAATAAAATCATTAAAACACCAAAAATTATGCCAAAAAGCTTTGAAAATATGAAAAGAGACGACGCTCAGTATGAGTTGGGCATAGTTGTAGGGCACAACAAAGAGCAGATAAGAGAAGCTGGTTCTTGCATTTTTTTACATGTAGAGAGCGCAGAAGATGCACCGACGGCTGGATGCACCTCTATGAAATTAGAAGAGATTACAAAAGTAATCTCTTGGCTTGATAAGAGTAAAAACCCTACCCTTATACAAGTCACAAAACAGCAGTTAAGTCAGATATCAAAGCTGTATCCGAATCTTAAGTTTTAATTCTCTTCTTTGCTCATGTAATCTTTTGCCGTTATTCCCATCAAAGAGAGACCTACACGAAGAGACAAACCAACCAACATCAAAAGTTTAAGGAGTTTTGCTTCATCCTCTGTTCCGATGATTCTGCAATCATAGTAAAATTTATGCAGTGATGCGGCAAGGAATTTTAAATACTCAGGGAGCTTTTGAACTTGCCTTGAAGCAAATGCATCTTCCACAATTTCAGGAAGCAAAAGTGCATCAAACATAAGGATATCGGCATTTTCATCTAAATTTCTCAAACTTGAAGACATTATCTCATCTTCACTCAGGCTGCTTTTTGAAATAATTGTTTTTATTCTTGCATGTGCATACTGAATGTAAAAAATAGGGTTTGAGCTATCTTGTTTTTTAAACTCAGCCAAGTCAAACTCAAGTGCCGTATCGCTCTTTTTTGAAGCAAAAATAAATCTAAGCGCATCAGAACCTATCTCTTCAACTATATCACTCATAAGAATAACATTGCCTGCACGCTTGCTCATCTTATACGGCTCGCCGTCTTTTAAAAGACTTACCATTTGAGAGAGGAGCACTTCAAGTTTAGAGCTATCATAGCCCAAAAACTCAACTGCAGCTTTTACTCTAGCAATATAGCCATGGTGGTCGGCTCCCCATATATTTATGTAGTGAGCATAATCTCGCTCAAACTTTTGATTGTGATAGACGATATCACCAGCCAGATATGTAGGACGACCATCCTCACGAACTACTACTCTATCAGAATCATCGCCCCTTTGGCTCGATGCTATAAAAATTTTATCATCTTTTTTATAGATACCATCGCCCATTTTAACCATGACTCTATCCCAATCATCATAAAGAGAAGATTCATAAACAAAAGTATCAAAGAAGATATTTGTGTCTGCCAAATCTTTTTTGATAATCTCCATTACACCGTCTTTAGCCCAAAGTGCAAGCTCTTTTTGACGAGATTCATCAATTAAAATCTCTTTGCCAAATTTCTCTACAGCTTCTTCTGCCAAAACAGATAGATACTCTCCGCGGTAGTAACTCTGAGGATACTCAACCTCTTGGCTTAGTATGCTTGAACGTCCTTCTAACTGAATAGAGAGTCCCAAAAGATCTATCTGATTTCCTGCATCATTTACATAATACTCAGCAGTTATATCGTAACCTAAGTGTTTTGCTAGTCTATAAAGAGTATCTCCATAAACTGCACCTCTGGCATGTCCGATATGAAGCGGTCCTGTTGGATTTGCACTCACAAATTCTAAAAGAATCTTCTCTTTTTTATCCTGTTTTGCAAATTCATTTGGATTTTGCAGAGCCCATGCAGCATACTCATTCAAGAAGTTTTCACTAAGGCGAAAATTTAAATAACCTTTTACATGCTCAACACTGCTAAATATATCGTCCTCTTGAAATGAAGACGCTAATTCTTCAGCTATTTTCATAGGAGACTCTTTGAGCTCCTTTGCCAAAGAAAAGGCGATAGGGGTGGCAAAATGCCCAAAAGAGCGATCTCGGGGTTTTTCTAAAACAACTTCACGACCAAACTTTTCGCGCAAAAGCGCAGACACTCGTTGTTTCAAAACTTACGCTTGTTGTGAAGTTTTTGGAGTTTCAGTAGATGCAACAGTTCCAGTCGGCTCTACTTTTTTAGCAGGAGTATCATTTTGAGCAGTTTTTATTCCTGCCTCTTCAACATCATCACTTTTCATCTCTTTTTTAAAGCTTTTAATACCTTGACCAAGACCTTTTGCTAAATCAGGTATTTTTTTCGCACCAAACATTAAAATAATAATTCCAAAAATTAATAATAACTCAGTTCCGCTAGGCATACTCATTCTTTTATTCCTCTTCTTTTAAATTTAAGTCAGAAATTATAGCCAAATTAGCTGTAACTTCTCTTATCACGCATATTTTATTATGCCTTATTACATATCTTCCCAATTTATCACAAAATCATTAATCTCATTACCTGGAATTTTAACTTTTGCTGCATTTGCTATCACTTTTAGCGTCTCTGCAGCTTCTTCGATGTTATCGTTCACAATTAGAAAATCATACTCGCTAATTCTCTGTATCTCTCTTTTTGCCATATCTATTCGGCGTTCAATCACTTCTTGTGTATCTGTTGAACGGAATTCCAATCTTCTTTTTAGCTCAGAGAGAGTAGGAGGAGAGATAAATACAGATGTAGTAATATCACCAAGTCTATTTACGATAGTAGCATTTCCTTGCACATCTATGTCAAATATAACTAACTTGCCTGCCTTTAGTGCCTCTTTTACAGGCTTTATAGATGTCCCATAGTAGTTGCCGTGAACAACTGCATACTCTAAAAAAAACTCCTCTTCCATATCATTTTTGAACTCATCTTCATCTACAAAATGATAATGAACGCCGTCTATTTCACCATCTCTCATAGAGCGGGTTGTCGTTGAGATAGAGAAGTAACATTCACCCAAATCACCTATTACTTTATTAAGCAGAGAACTCTTACCTGCTCCGCTTGGACCGGAGAGAACTAAAATAGCACCTGTTTTATGATTCACTACTGATCACCTAAAGTTATATTAATATTTATTTTCATCCCTTTTAAAGAGGCAGCTACTTCCTCATTTGATAGTGCTTTTAAAAGTTTTTTTAGAGCTTCAACGCCATCATTTGAACTGGCATTTATCTCTTTTGGAATTTCTGGAACTTCTGCCTTGGCTTCTGATTCTTCTATACTCTCATCAAATCCTGCTTGCTTATCTGCTTCGCTAAACTCTTCATATGCTACTTCTTCACCGATTGCAATCTTCAAATCTCTACTCGTTAAAGAATCAATATCCATTAACATATCTTCATCTACCTCGCTCTGTAAATCTTCATCACTTAACTCTTTTACCGCACTCTCTATCTTAGACTCTAAATCTTCTAAATCATCAGCTTCTTCATCATGCACAGCTTCTTCCGAATTTTCTTCTTCTGAGTTGTCTTCTTCTAAAGTATCCGAAAACAAATCAGAATTTAAATATTCAGAACTCTCTTCATCAAGCTTTTGCATCTTATCATCATCGTCATCTTCTAAAGCAAAATCCTCTTCTATATCTTCCTCAAGCTCTAAATCATCTTCAGATTTTAAATCGTCCTCAACTTCCAATTTATTATCAAAACCAAAATTATCTTCAACTTCCAACTCATCTTCAAATTTAAATTCATCTTCCAATTTATCATCAGACTTGCTAGTCGGAGTCTCTGCCGCAAGGTCTTCAAATCCTATCTCATCATCGTCATCATCCAACTCTAAATCATCACCCTCAAGTTCTAAATCTTCAAACATGTTATCATCTGTATCATCTTCAACTTCCAAAATATTTTCTTTTGCTTGAGAACTCTGCATATCTGCCAAGCCTGCTAAATCAAACTCTTCTGAGTCAAACTCTTCCATATCGCTCTCATCTAAAAGATTTTTTACCTCATTTAGCTCATCTTTATCAAGAACGCTATCTGATTTATCTTGAGTTAATTCTAAATTATCAAAATCTTCCTCTTCATCAAAATCTATATCATCATCAAGAGATTCATCAAGATTTTCAAAGTCTATATCATCATCTTCTTCTAACTCATAACTATCTCTGTCTTTATCACTTTCTTTTATCTCTAAATCATCATCTAAATCTAGACCCTCTAAGTCATCTAAATCGTCTAGTTCAGCAATCTCTTCGCTCTCATTTAACTCTTCAATTTCCTCATCCAAAGACTCATCCAACTCTTCAAAATTACTGCTCGAATCTAATTTATCAAGATTAATCGTATTAGTCTCTTTTGCTAAAGTTATAAACAACTCTACTAAATCCGTAGGAAGAAAAGGTTTTTTAAGTATTTTAGTAAACTCAGGAACCGGTTTTGCATCTTTTGAGCAAATATACAAAGATTTGCCGTACTCAATCTTATCTTTTAGCTCGTTCATAGCATCTTCGCTATATAGAGCGTCATCAACAATTAAAATATCATAATTTTTGGATTCTACAGCCCCGACACTCTCTGCAACATCAAGCGTATTCGAGGTTTTTTGCGCACTTAAAGTTACCAATTTATTGACTACCGGGTTATTGTTTAAAAGTAATATTTTCACTACATGTTCCCTTTTGGAGGCTCTTTTGACATTATTGTATCAAAAAAAACTAAAAAAACATCTCTAAAAAATTAAAAGCTTCTGCCATCTGTCCTTTTAAAATAAACATTATTGCGCCTAATGTTGCAATAATCACGGCAAAAGAAACCATAATCTTAATAGGAAAACCGATAACAAGAAGGTTAAACTGAGGCATTGTTTTCATGAGCATTCCAAAAATAACATCAGCGAGCCAAGAGAGTGCAGTTATAGGAAACGCAATCATAAAACCTACCAAAAACATATTTGAAGTTGCTTTTATGAGGTAGTTGAAAAAATCCTTATTCATCAAAAAACCGCCAAGCGGAATATGTTTCAATGATTCATCTATAAAAAGCAGCATCCAGTGGTGCATATCTATTGCAAAAAGAATCATTAGTGCAATGAGAGAGAGAAATTGCGAGATAATAGGCATTGAGATGCCTGATTGCGGATCAATAGCACTTGCCATTGAGAAACCCATCATGAAAGAAATCTGCCCACCAGCAAAAGTTATAACATTAAACGCAAGCTGTAAAATCGTTCCGATTGCCAAACCAAAGAGCATTTCGCTCAATATCGCTATAACTATGCTTGGAGCAGTTATCGGTATGGAGAGCGGCGGCATGGAGGAGTAAAATACGATGGTAAAGAAAAATGCCATTGCTGCTTTTACTTCCATCGGGATACTGTTGTGAGAAAATATTGGCACAGCCATAAATAATGCACCGAATCTAAAAAAAAGAAGAATAAAACCGACTACATAAGTATCGCTAAAAACTTGAGCCCAGCCCATCTTGCAAATCCTCTTAACTTACTTTTACTAACTCTTTGTTGATAAGCTTATAAACTATATCACATTTATGTGCGAGATCTTCATCATGTGTTACAAGAATCATCCCTGCGCTATACTTTTGCAGATACTCAAAAAATATGTTCATAACTTCATTTGCAGTTGTTTTATCTAGATTTCCGGTCGGTTCATCTACGAAAAGTATGCGAGGCTGTTTAGTTAAAACCCTAGCTATTGATACTCTCTGCTGCTGTCCGCCTGAAAGCTCTGTCACTTTTTGAGCGAGTGTTCTTTCAATATTTAATCTTTTTAAAAGATTCTCATCTACGCTCTGGTTTGAAAGTATTGCAGCTACTTCTAAATTTTCTAAGGAACTAAAGCCTTTAAAAAGATAGTGAGATTGAAAAACAAGCCCGAGTTCATCCCTTTTTATCTCAGAGAGTCTTTTTTTACTCATCTTTGAAACTTCTTCGCCAAAGATAGAGACACTCCCCTCATCCGGCTTTAAAAGTGTTGAAAGAATGTGAAGCAGAGTAGACTTTCCGCTTCCGCTTATTCCTATAATTGCTATGGATTGACCACTTTGGAGTTCAAGAGAAACATCCTTGAAAAGTTCATAATCATAAGTGTGTGATAAGTTTTTTGCGCTTAGTAAATTCATAAGAGGATTATAACTAATTTACTCAATTATCGTATATATAATTGCACCCTTGAGAGTGAATTAGAGTATGCGATAGAATAGATTTTTTGAGCTGTTTTCGTGTGGAAGCAGGAGTTTATGCAGTACTTCTGAAACTTTTGTGTAGTAATCATTACCGACAATACGACCGTTGTAAGCGTTGATGGCTTCTTTATTGGAACGATGTTTTTTATAGCAATTCCATAAAATCCCAGAAGCTACATTAAGGTTTATCTGCTCATTTAAGAGATCATGAAGCGAAATCTTCAGACCCTTAAGTACTTCCTTGTGAACATTGTTAACCTGCATTAGTCCAATATCAAAACTTGGATAATCATTTTGATCTAAAAAACTAATTACCTGTTTTGCTTGAATGATATCTTTACTGTAAATTGAAACTACTTTTGTATAAGTAATATGCTGAATATCTCTGCTTTGCAGCATAAGATACAGCATATCTGCCTGCACTTTATTTAGTTTTTTGTAGTTGACGGAAACTACCAGAGGATTATGATTACTCTCAACTTTTGAGATAGCATAAAGAAGCCTCGGATCTATTCCATGGGATTTGCCTGTGCTCATCCATATATTTGTAGCAGCGTGTGCACCTACTACCAAAACTATCCATAATAACAAGATTCTCTTCATTCTTCTAAATCCCTTGATGCAAAACTGCCAATAAAAATACTAAAGCAAAAACAATTCCCTTTTTTATAAATCAAAAATGAAACTGTTTTTTTAGTTGCTAAATATTTTTTTACACCCTTTTTTTGAGCGATTGCTCAATTTTTTTGCATAAACTCTCTCAATCAATTTTTTCATAATATAAGCACTATATCCATGCATATAAAAACCAAAAATTCTAGCTACGGCATACCCTCTTCCAAGAGCTATAAGAACTCCTCGTGAGTTGATACTGTGTTCTATTAAAGGCTTATTTGAGATAAGATTATTTATATTTTTAGCACACAACTCAGCCATCTGCTCTGCGGTATCTGCAGTCGGAGGCACAACCTTGCCGTTATTGTATATCGTTGTGCAGTCGCCTATCGCAAACACCTCGCCATAATTTTGAGATTGAAGGTAGCTATTTGAAACTATATAACCTTTCTCATTTTTATCAAGTGCAAGATTTTGCACCAAACCATTTGGCTCTATACCGCCGGTAAATATCATGAAGTCCATATCCAGAACTTCGCCGTTACTTAGCTTTACACTGTTATGCGTTACCTCAACTACTTTTCTATCGTTTTTTATTATAACATCAAGATCTCTAAGTCTCTTGTCTGTTTTGCTATATAGCTGCTCTTCAAATCCACCTAAAACATTTTTGGCAGAATTAATCAAAACAATATTTAATTTTCTACAAATAAAATTATTTTTCTTATAAAACTCTTTTGAAAATGATGCCATTTGTGCTGCAACTTCAACCCCGCTAAGTCCGGCACCTGCAACGACAATATTTATAGGAGTACAGCTTACGCCGCCCTCATCAACCTTGTGAAAGAGCGACATCTCAAATTTTTGTTTAAAATACATAGCACGATGTAGTGCTTTTATGCCATGTGCATATTCACGCAGACCGATAACATTTGCCATAAACTTTGTACGTGCACCAACTGCAATTACAAGATAATCATAAGTGTACCTTTGAATACATGTAATAATTTTTTTATTTTTAAAATCAACATTGCTCACTTCCTGTTTTAAAAAAGTTACATTGGAGTCAAAGCCGGAGCAAAATGTAAAAAGGTCTACAGTAACTTGTGCGAAATCTTCTTCATTTGCTATCAAGTCATATACATCTGTCTGCATAAAATGGTATGGATTTTTATCAAAAAGGAGTATCTCATTTTTTGGGTTTTTTGCCAATTTTTCAACTGTTCTAAGACCTGCGTAACCACCACCTATAACAATAATTTTATTTTTGTCCAAAATTGACCTTAATAGTTATTTTATTAAAAATTATATCATCTTATAGCGGAAATTAAATAGATTGTGTAAATTGTAATGGAGTTTTTATATGAAGAAGTTTATTTTAAACGGGTAAGGATAAATCCTTAACCCATTTGAGCCGCGACTTCAGCAGCGAAGTCGTCAACTTTTTTCTCGATACCTTCACCTACTTCAAGGCGAACGAAATCTACGATCTCAGCAGTTCCGCCTGCTTCTTTAGCAGCCGCTTCAACAGCCTGTGCAACTGTTAATTTGTCGTTTAGAACGTAAGTTTGATCTAAAAGAGCAAGCTCTTTGTCTAAAGTCGTGTTATCATCAATAAAACGAGCTAATTGACCGGGAACAATTTTGTCCCAGATAGCTTCAGGTTTATTTTGTGCTCTTAATGTCTCTTTGATTTCTGCTTCAGCTTTAGCCAAAACTTCATCAGTTAATTGGCACATTGAGATAAACTGAGGAACATTTTTAAGAGGTTTTTTCAAACGAGAAAGTTCTTCATTCTCTTTTTTTATCGCTTCAATTCTTCCGATTGTCTCAGATGTTACAAAATCCATATCAAAATCTCTAAAAGATAGAGTTTTTGGCTTCATTGCAGATGCATGCATTGCAACATTTTTAAGCATTGGACGAAGTGCATCAGCAGTTTTTTTGCTGTCACATTTAGCAGATATGATAACAGCTATACGGTTGTTTGAGTGAATATAACCGTTAATCGCAACTGTTTCATCATCGGCTTTGATTGTTTTAAAACGGCGAAGTTCTATCTTCTCACCGATTTTTATAACAGCCTCACTAAAGTATGTTCCAAATGCAGTTGCTTTTAAGCTCTCAACATCAGCAGGAGAAGTTGTATAAATCTCTTCCGTTGTTTTTAAAACTAAATTTTTGAAGCCCTCATTTTGAGCAACGAAGTCAGTTTCTGAGTTAATCTCAGCCACTGTAGCTTTAGAGAAGTCTTCTGCAATTTTAATACCTACAAGACCTTCAGCCGCAACACGATCAGCCTTTTTAGCTGATTGTGCGATGCCTCTCTCTTTTAACCATGCAGTCGCTTTTTCCATATCTCCATCACACTCAACAAGAGCTTTCTTACAATCCATCATCGGCGCATCAGTTGCTGTGCGCAGATCTTTTACCATTGCTGCCGTAACTTCCATAATTATGCTTCCTCTGTATCGAAATCTTCTACTTCAAGAGCATCAGCATCTACAGACTCATCTGCTCCTACTTCTTGCTGTATGTCATCACGACCGCCGCTTCTTAATGCTTTACCTTCGTTGATAGCTTCAGTCATTTCACGACAGAAAAGTTGGATAGAACGGATAGCATCATCATTTCCAGGGATTGGGTAAGTGATAAGGTCAGGATCACAGTTTGTATCAAGTGGAGCAACAACCGGAATACCTAAACAACGAGCTTCTAGAACAGCGATGTGCTCTTTTACCGCATCCATAACGAAAAGCATGTCAGGAAGTTTTTTCATATTGCGGATACCGCCGAAATAGATCTCAAGCTTCTCTTTTTGGCGAGAAAGCATAAGTGCTTCTTTTTTAGTTAAAAGGTCGATTTGTCCATTTTCTTGCATCTCAGAGATAACATCAAGTTTACGGATAGATTTTTGAATAGTTGGGAAGTTTGTAAGCATACCACCTAACCATCTGTTGTCTACATACGGCATTCCACAAGCGATTGCTGCATCTCTAACAGAAGCGCGAGCTTGTTTTTTTGTTCCAACGAAAAGAACTGTTTTACCCTCAGCTGCAGCATCTACAACGATTTGGTATGTGTTACGGAAGTAACGAAGAGTTTTTTGTAAATCTATAATATAGATATTTTTACGAACACCGAAAATATATTTTTTCATTTTCGGATTCCAACGACGTGTTTGGTGTCCGAAGTGTACACCACACTCTAATAAGTCTTTCATAGTTACCATATAAGGTCCTTTAAGGGCATTTTTCAGCCAGATTTTTGTCAGTTAGCTTTGGTAATATCGGGCAATTTTCGCCTATAAAGGGAGTTGCACTGACTTTTGATACATACCTGTGAATACTTCTTTGGCTTTATCTCGCGGCAAAGAAAATCCGCGAATTTTACCCAAAAAATATTTAAGTTAAGCTTGCAACTCTTGAAGCTTTTTCATAACCTCTTTTGCATGCTCTTTTACTTTAACATTTTTCCAGATAGCTTTTATAACGCCCTGAGGATCTATTATGAGGGTTGTACGAACTATCCCCATGTACTCTTTGCCGTAGTTTTTCTTTAACTGCCAAATGCCATACTCTTGCAGCATGGAAGTTGACTCATCGCTTAGCAGTGTTACCGAGAGGTCTTTTTTCTCTATAAAATCACGGTGTTTTTTCGTACTGTCGGCACTTATGCCGATTATGATTGCATTGAGCATACTAAAGTCAGGTGCTGCATCGCTAAAGTCACATGCCTCTGTCGTGCACCCCGGAGTGCTGTCTTTTGGATAGAAGTAGAGAACTATCCATTTCCCTCTTAAGTCTCTTAAGCAGATCTCAACATCATCTTGATTTGGCAGACAAAAGTCGAGTGCAACGTTATCTATTTGTACCATATATTATTTCCTTAATTTTAAAAATTTTCTTTTGTTTTTCCGTTTATCATGGTTGAAACGATACCATGTTCCTCTTTTGCATCTGCAAAAACCACCCCTGCAATGTGGAGCGGAACAAAAATCAATATAAAATTATAAACCAATTCATGCATGTCTTTAAGAGCGCCTACAGACTCTTTGCTAAATCCTATCTCTTGATAAAAATGTATTGCAAAACCACTTATCGTCATAAATAAAATTACTGCATAGAAAATATAGTATGATATTTTTACCGCTTTTTTATGTATGTTTAGCGAGGCAAAATCCTCTTTTTTACTCTCATCTCCAAAGAAGAGAAAGATTCTATAAATAACTAAAAATGCCAATGCATATCCAAGTATTATATGCCACTCCCACATGCCTGCACGAATCGCTTTTGCCAATATCTTCGCATCTTCGACAGCTATATCCGTACCCATCGCAGAGAGTTTACTCATCAAAATTTCGGCATTCGCCTTATAGCTAAGAAAGGTTTTTCTTAAAAAAACAGTTCCAAGCAGACCAAGAATAACAATCGCATTAAGCCAGTGCCAGATTCTAAACTTCAATGTATATTTCATTATAAACTCCTAAACTTCCAAGATTTTAATATACAAACATCAAAAAGTAGACCCATATTCCGGTAAGCGAAGTAAGAAACACACCGACAAATGTTATTAGACCCATTTTCTTATGTCTGTTTGATTGTAGCAGTTTTTTAGCCATAAAAATAGTCACTCCCCACACAATCAGAGCAATGACGGAAATCACTATATGAGAGATAAGTACCACAAAAGCGTAATCGTAAGAGATGCTGCTTCCTTGCATAAAACTCTTGAAACCGCCGCTTACTCTTACCCCGTACTCAAAATATGAGAGTACGATAACGGAAAATGCAAAAATCAATATCTGAAAATATGCATGAACCTTATATTTTTTTTTCTTTGCGAAATAGATTGCGACAGCTACAAGAAACGGTAAAAGAGAGACAATCAATGTTACTAAATCCATAAAAAAAGGAGCACGCGTTCCAAAAAAACCGCTTTGAAACATATATCCTGTATTATCAGCCATCATTTAGCCTTTCTCTTTTTTTGTCTATAAATATACCACGAAGCTAATAAAACCAAAGCAAAAATAACTATTATAGTTATTTGATTTAAATAATTTTCTACTAATTCTTGATTTTCTCCTATCATATAGCCTAGCATCACTAAGATAAAAGCCCAAATGCTTGCTCCTAGAGCCGTATATATCGAAAATGTAATTAAATTCATATGTGCCAGCCCTGCAGGTATTGAGATAAGCTGTCTAATACCCGGAATCAATCTTCCTATAAAAGTAGAGATATGCCCATGTTTTGCAAAATAGTTATCCATCTGCTCTATCGTGCTCTCGTTCATAAAAAAGTATTTTCCATATTTGCAAAGGATTTTTCTGCCAAGAAGAAGTGCCAAATAGTAGTTTACAAATGCTCCTGCCATAGAACCGGCCAGCGAGCTTATCATTATCATCATGATTCCCATTTCGCCTTTTGATGCTAAATATCCGGCAGGAACAAGCACTATCTCACTTGGAAATGGGATAAATGAACTCTCTATCATCATAAGCAAAAATATTCCCAAATAACCCCATTCAAAAATAAGATCAACCAAATCTGCCGCTAACTCTTTAACCATTTACTGCCTTTAGAGCATCTTGAATCATCATCTTTGCCACATCTCTGCTTGAATGTTCCAAGAGAGCCTTGCTTTTATCCTCTAGATTTTGCCCTAAAATTGAGATTAAAATAGATTTCAAATCACGACCTTCTCTCTCACACCATCCTAAATCATTATCGACTATAAATTTCGCATTATAGTATTGGTGATCAGAAGCTGCATGCGGAAAAGGGATAAAAAGCGCCGGTAAGCCGTTTGCACACAGTTCCCAAAGCGTACTCGCACCTGAGCGGCTTATAGCCAAATCTGCCCTTGACATAAGAGAGTTCATCTCTTTGGTAAATCCGTAAATCTCTGCTTCTACACCTAAGTTCTCATACTCGTTTTTTACTCTCTCAAAATCTCTTTCGCCTGCTTGATGGATTATTTTTATCCCCATCTCTTTAAGCTCTTTTGCCACACTTAAAGCCAAATCATTTATAGCTTTAGCACCTTGAGATCCGCCTAAAAAGATAACGGTTTTTATCTCTGTCCTAACTCTTGCACTCTTAAAAAACTCATCTTTAACCGGATATCCCACAATAAGCGAATTTTTGTCATACGCGCTTATAAATCTTTTAGCAAAAGGCTTTAAAAGAGCGTTTAGCCTGCCCTCAACAGCATTTTGTTCATGTATAAAAAGCGGAATAAATCGACTAAGAGATGCAAACGATGCAGGAGCGGCAGAAAATCCGCCGACACTGTAGGTTGCTTCTATATTATGTTGTTTAAGAATTTTTCTCGAAGCAAAAAATGCACGTATTACAAGCCAGAGAGCCTTTAGCTTTGCAAAACCTTTTTGATTTACGACACCTGTTGTTTTTAAAAAATAGACATGGCTAAATGTACTATGCTCTTCAAAATATTTTCTATCTTGTCCGCTTGTCGAACCGATAAAGATGGCTTCATGCCCATCACTTACCGCAGCTTCAACCAACGCTTCTGCAATCATCAAATGTCCGCCTGTTCCGCCACCGGTTATGCAAAATTTCATCTATTTCTCCATATAAATCAGTTAATCCATTTTTGTTTTTTTCGATGCCATCAAAACCATGCCTATACCAATGGAGGCGGCTAAAATCGAAGAGCCTCCGTAGCTCAAAAATGGAACGGATATTCCTTTAATGGGCGTAATTCCGCTGATTCCGTATGCATTTACTAAAAATGCGAAAGCGAGTAAAAATGCAATTCCCAAGCTAAAAAGATATATTCTTGAATCTTCTGTTCTATTTGCAATCTTAAAAATTCTCTGAATCATCAGAACAAAAATTATGACGACGACGAGAACTCCCATAAAGCCAAACTCTTCCGCAAGCCCAGCTAGGATAAAGTCTGTATGCACCTCACTTAAAAAACCCAACTTAAAAGTTCCGTTTGACATCCCAACGCCAAAAAGCCCTCCATTATGGATAGCGTTGAGCGAGTGTCCTATCTGATACGGTTCAACCTCGGTAGGAACTCTCAGCTGTGCCGCCACGGATTCCGGAAAAATCTCTAAAACGCTATTTTGTGCGAGTGCCCACCAAGATTTTATACGAAGGATTCTATGCTCTGCCGTAAAAATAAAAAATAGAAAAAAGATAAGTGCCCCAATGAGAAGAGTCAAGAAAAATCTAAAACTGCTTCCCGCAAACATAAGCATAAAAAGCAGGGTAAGCCCAAGTACGACAACCTGACCCAAGTCATTTTGAACAATAGCTATGATAAACATAGCTCCAACGAAAATCAATCCATAAGGAATAAACCGGATAAACTCCTCTTTTACTCCCATGCCACCGTGATGCCCTAGTTTTCTTGAGAAACTCCATGCTAAAAAATATACAAATCCAACCTTAAAAAACTCAACCGGTGCGAGTGAGAAACCAAAAACTTTTATCCATCTTTTTGCTCCGCCGACGGCTGATACTAAAAATTCCGGCAAGAACGGCATAGCGACCATTAAAATTGCCGACCCGATAAATAGAGTAAAACCTATGGGAGTTAAGAGTTTATCCGGATCTCCTTGCGCTAAAAGCCAAATTACAAATATGCTTAAAAATCCAAAAATTGTCTGTCTTATGGCAAAGTGAAACTCATTTACCCCAAAAAGTATGGTTGTGTAGACTGAGAGTGAATATATGAGAATGATACTAATGCCAATGAGCATTGAGACAAGTGCGAAAAGTCTTCTGTCAGCCATACATAATTACTTTATCTTGTTGATTTTAAGTACAAACTCAACTTCTGCTTTAGATATATGCAACTCTTTTGAGATAGTCTCAAGCGTTATTCCCTGCTTATAAAGTGAAATTATCTTCTCATCATCGTTGCCGTGAACAGAAGCAGGAATAGATATCTGTTTAACGCCGCTTTCCAAAGAAGAGATTCTTGCTTCTACATGTTCATCTATCCTCTGAATTCCCTCTTCCAATCTTTTTAAACTCTGCGAAATAGGCTTGACCATATCATAAACTGTTCTCTCAACCTCTTGATATATATCTTCATCGCTCATGCGGCTGCTGTTTTTCTTGATGCTGAGTTGAGTTTCATCCAGTTTTTTCTTTAGATAAAAAATCTCTCTATTTAACTCTTCCGCTACCGTTGCAACGGAGCGAATATTTTTATTGTACTCGGCATCTTTTGCAAAAACATAGTAGATGAGATATAAAATCATAGCTCCCATCGCAACGACTAAATACTCTATATTTATATGATTTAGGTTCATTCTCTGCTCTCTCGCGCTTCTCTGATAAGTAGTCTCTCTCTTGAGGTTAAGTAAGCGCCCCAATCCCTCTCATCCTTATCATGCATTTTAGTGATTTTAGCCAATGATTTGTCAATTGCGCTAAAAAAGATTGCTATATCTCTTTTTGGATAAACTGGAAGATCGACTCTGCCGTAATACTCTACACCCTCTTGCAAAATATCTTGCGAGAGTTTTAGGTGTTCAAACCCTATCGATTCTATGGAAATCTCATTTTCTAAAGGCAATCTTTTTGGCTTCTCATCTTTAAACGAACGCTCTAAGGCATCCACTTTCCTATGCAACTCTACGATGAGACTGAGCAAGATGGGATCCGTGTCAACCGTTTCACCCTTTGCACGTGCAAGTTTTAACCACTGACTTACGGGGTCTTCAGTGTTCTCGCTTAACTCTCTATACTCCACAAGAAACTCTTCTTTATTTTCTCCTAATTGACTAAAAGCCATATTAACAGGTGCTTTAACTAATCTAACACTCATAATATTGCCTTATCTAAAATAATAAAAACAAAAAAAGCGATACCAAGATAGCCGTTTACCGTGAAAAAAGCACGGTCTATCTTCGTAAAATCTTTTCTTACCAAATAGTGTTCATAACCGAGCATACATGCACTTAAAATCACAGCCGCATAAGCAAACATGTCAAGAGCCGCAACCCAGACAAAAAGCAGCCAAAATATTACGGTTAAGAGATGAAAAACAGAAGAGATTAAAAGCGTCGCCTCTGAGCCGTATTTTGCAGGAATGGAGTGCAGCCCTTTTTCTTTGTCAAAATCCATATCCTGCAAAGAGTACAAAAGATCAAATCCGGCAACCCAAAAAATAACGCCCAAGCTCAGCATAACAGACCATGCAGTTATCTCGGCACTCACGGCTACAACGCCTGCAATAGGTGCAAGTCCTAGAGATATGCCCAAGACAATATGTGCCAAAGATGAAAATCTTTTAAAGTAAGAGTAGCTTCCAAGAACCAGCAAAATAGGAAAACTGAGATAAAAAGCAAGCGGATTTACCATATAAGCAACCGCAACAAATGCAAAAGCATTGACTGCCGTAAAAATCATAATACTTGTTGCATCAAGCCTTCCGTCAACGTTTGGTCTTGACATGGTTCTTGGGTTTTGCGCATCAATGTCTCTGTCGGCAAATCTGTTTAATCCCATTGCAAAATTTCTTGCACTTACCGCCGCCAACGCACCTAGTATAAGCAGAGAAAAACCAAACCACCCATCTGCAGCGACAACCATAGCTATAAAAATAAAAGGAAGCGAAAAGATAGAGTGCTCAAACATAACCAGTTCATTAAAATCTTTGAGTTTATTTATATATCTTTGCAAAATTGACCTTGAAATTGTTTTTGTTTGATTTTACCCAAAGTTGATTTAAAAAATCTGTAATAGAAGTGACCCAATCTCACGCTTCTATGTAATCCAAATCCTCATGAAATGTCTCACGGGTAAAATAGAGTGCAATAAATGCGATTGAAAATGTAACCGCACCGACTATGGCAGCTGAGCCTAATGCACCCATGCTCTCTTTTAAAAGCATAAAGCTTGATGTAATGGGAACTACCGAACCACGGACGAAATTTGGAACTGTAGTTGCAACGGTTGCACGGATATTTGTTCCAAACTGCTCCGCCGCCATGGTAATAAACAGTGCCCAATAACCGCAAAATACACCAAGAAAAAATACGCATGTATAAAAAGAAGAAGCTGTTGCTCCGCTTAACATAAAATATGAGACTACACTAGCCAGCGAAAGAACCATAAAGATAATATAAGCGCCTTTACGGCTTCTCATTTTCTGAGAAAGATATCCGCTTGCCAAATCACCGATTGAGAGACCGATATAACAGTACATTAGTGCCGTACCTGCACTCACTTCCCCTTGGATTGAAAGAGCTGTAGCAAACTCGGGCGAAAACATTACTAAAACACCTACAACATACCACAGCGGCATTCCGATAACAATCGCTTTTATGTATTTTGACAAAAGCTTTTTTTTACTAAAGAGACTGAAAAAATGACCCCGCTTCACATCGTCGCTGACATGATGTTCAAATATTGCAGACTCTTTGACACGAAATCTTAAAATCAACAGCAAAAAGCCAAGCACACCGCCTATGATGTAAGCATTACGCCATGCAAAATGTTCTGCAACGATATTTGCGGCAACGACACCGAGCACTCCAAACGCCGCTATACTCATGACTCCGTATCCTCGAAGCTCTTTAGGTAAAATCTCGGCAACAAGTGTCACGCCTGCACCAAGTTCACCGGCTAAACCGACACCTGCTATAAAACGCAAAAGCGCATACTGTTCGACATTGGTTACAAAAGCATTAAGAAAATTCGCAGCCGAGTAGAGGACAATCGAAGCAAAAAGCACCGACAAACGCCCTTTTTTATCGCCTAAAATGCCCCATAAGATTCCGCCGATAAGCATTCCTGCCATCTGGGCATTTAAGATGATTGTTCCCCAAGAAGTTATCTCTTCTTTATTTAGCCCCAATTCGCCTAAACTCTCGACACGCACGACTCCAAAGAGGATTAAATCGTAAATATCCACAAAATAGCCCATTGCTATAACGATGACAGGAAGTGTCAACACCTGACGCCATACTGAAACTGCCATTACTCAGCCTTTGAGCGTTTTGAAGCATAAAACGCATAGATTAGCATTCCGATTACCGACCATCCGATAAATCTCAGCCATGTTTCAAACGGCAATCCTGCCATCATAAAAATTATCAAAATGAAATTAAGAGGCATAAGGATTTTAAACGCAGGAACTTTAAATGATGGCTGAATGCTATTTTGGCGACGAAGAACGATAATCGCTACAGCCACCATCAAATAGGCAAAGAGCGTTCCGATATTTACAAGCTCCGCAAGCGTTTTAAGAGGAATTAACCCAGCCATGATACTAAGTACCACTCCGCCGATAATAGTTGCTTTGTATGGAGTGTCATATTTTGGATGGATCTCACTCAATGTTTTTGGCAGAAGTCCATCACGTGCAAGAGCAAAAAGGATACGTGTAAACCCGAGTCCCATGACCAGCATTACCGTTGTAATCGTTATAACCGCTCCAAGTGCAATGACATTGGCGGCAAAAGGCTCATTTACTTTATAGAGTGCAAACGCCAGCGCATCGGGAACATTAAGCTCTTGATATGGAACTATCGCCGTAAGAGTAAAGCTTACAAGAATAAAAAAAACAACGCTGAGTGCAAGTGAGAGCATAAGTCCAAGAGGTATATTTCGAGTAGGATTTTTCGCCTCTTCCGCCACGGTGCTTATGGCATCAAACCCCAAATAGGCGAAAACTATGAGTGCCGCACCATGCCAAACGCCTTCCCATCCAAACGGCATGAAGTTCGACAAATTGTTAAAATCGACATGCGGCAAACCGACAACTACAAATGTTATCAAAACGGCAAGCTTTATAAAGACAATCGCCGTATTAACACGCGCACTCTCTTTAATCCCAATCGCAAGAAGGACAAAAATCGCCAAAATAATTCCAAACGCACTTATGTCTATGTATGTACCGGCACTGGGGTTGTAAGCACCGCTAAGAGCAAGCGGCATCTCTATCCCCATGCTGTTTTCTAAAAAACGGCGCAGATACCCTGACCATCCGGTAGCCACCGCAGCCGTAGCTACGCCATACTCAAGCAGAAGGTTCCACCCGACAAACCATGCGAACACTTCGCCCAGCGATGCGAACGTAAAACTATATGCGCTTCCTGCCACGGGATAAGCGGAGCTAAGTTCAGCATATATGAGTGCGGTAATTCCAATCATAACGGCAGCAAGCAAAAAAGACAAAACGATAGCAGGTCCGGCCATAGTCGCTGCCGCCTGACCTGTAATAACAAAAATTCCAGCCCCAATAACTGCACCGACACCGATAAATGTCACATCCAAAAGACCCAATTTTCGCTGAAACTCCCCATTAACACTGCTCATATCTTTTTTTTGAAAAAT
>MICC01000086.1:1326-5967 GCA_001829715.1 Sulfurimonas sp. RIFOXYB12_FULL_35_9 | reverse complement strand
TAAACTTATAGCACTCTAAAATATTCTCATCATGCAAACTCTCCAAAAGCAATCCGCTCTCTCCCTCATAACTGCAAATTTGGATAATACCCAAGATAGATGCCACCGCATCAAATAGTCGTCCACAAGAGCTTGAGAGCGGCGAATTAAGCCCATTTTTGTATGCAGTATAAAGCGTATTAATCTCAGAAGATGAAAAAGAGTTAATTGTAGGATTGCTCAGTTTAAAAACTTCATCACCGTATATCTCAAACAAAAAGCTAAGTGCAACTCGTCTAGGCTCTTTTATTGCCCTCTCTCCGCCAAGAAGTTTAAAGTATTTAAAATGCCCTACTCTCTCATAGTCCTCCAAGTCGCAGACAAAAAACTCTCCGCCCCAAAGATTACCATCATCGCCATACCCTGTTCCGTCAAAACTTACACCAAGCACTTTTGAACTAATACTATTTACACCCATAGTAGCTAAAATATGCGCGTAATGGTGCTGAACTTGCAGTAACTCTATCTCTTTATTTTGTGCCTTTAACTCTTTTGCATATTTTGTTGATTCATAGTTTGGATGTTTATCGCAAACAATCACATCGGGAGTAAAATCATAAATCCTCTTTAGCGTCTCTATGTGCGATTTGTAATGTTCCACGCTAGACAAACTTCCTAAATCCCCGATGTATGGCGATAGAACAACGCTATCTTCAATGGTTATCGCAACGGTGCTTTTTTGGTTTGCTCCAAGAGCTAAAATCTTTTTGTCTGTTTTATGAGGAAGTTTTAGATAAAGAGGCGCATATCCTCTTGAGGCTCTTAACATAAATATTTTTTCGTTCTCTACAAACAAAACCGAATCGTCACAGCTGTTTACTATCTCTCTGTTATGCTCCAAGCAAAAATCCCAAACAGAGGAGAACCTCATAATTTCATCATAGTTTTTACATAACGGCTCATCTGAGATATTTGCACTCGTTGCGACTATGGGTCTGTTTAATCTTTGCAAAACCAGATAATGAAGCGGAGTGTATGCCAAAAAAAGCCCGATTTGACTCATATTTGGAGCTACATGTAGACTTATAAAGTCGCTATCTCTTTTTTGAAGCAAAACTATAGGGCGTCTGTTTGAGCTAAGCAGCTCTTGCTCTTTTGCACTCATTATGGCGATGCTTTTTGCCGTCTCTGCATCTTTTACCATCACTCCGAACGGTTTTAATGGTCTTTGCTTCCTCTCTCTTAGAAGTTTTACCGCACTATCATTTGAAGCATCACAAACTAAATGATAGCCCCCTATTCCCTTTATGGCTACAATTTTGCCGCTTCTTATCGCTTCTACTGCTTCATCTATGATATTTTTGGACTCTATTTTTTTGCCGCTGTTATCAAACAAAGAGAGCTTTGCTCCACACTTATGGCATCCAATAGTCTCTGCATGGTATCTTCTGTCTTTTGGATTTTTATACTCGTTCAAACACTCTTGACACATGACAAACTCATCCATAGATGTGTTTTTTCTATCATAAGGAAGATTTTTTATAATGCTAAACCTCGGACCGCAATTTGTACATGTGATAAACGGATACTCAAATCTTCGGTTGGTTTTATCAAACAGTTCACTCTCGCACTCACTGCACATTGCAATATCTGATGGAATCTTGCTTGAGAGCAGTTTTGTACTTTTGCTCATTTGAATGCTAAAGCCCTCAAAGGGTTTTGATTTTTTAGTTCGGGTTATTTTTATGGAGTCTATCTCACTTAGTGGCGGTCTGTTTTCTCTCATATTTCGTATGAACTCATCCACTTTTTCTTGCGTCGCATCAAGAAGTATCAGCACGCCGTAACCATTGTTTGAAACTTCTCCGTTTAACCCCATTGAAATGGCAAGGTTATAGATAAAAGGGCGAAATCCCACTCCTTGCACCACGCCTCTTATCTCTATGCAAAACATAACTATTCCAACTCCAAACTCATAAGATACATCTCTTCACCATCAAGAACATTGATGTCAAAACTGCCGCATTTTGGGCAGATAAACTCATTTTTCTCAAGTTCTGATTCAGCCAAACATTTATTGCAAAATACTTTTACTTTTTGGATATTTATATCTAAAAGAGCTTCATGACAAACACTGTTTTGCTTAAATGCCTCAAACGCTTCATTTAAGAGATGAGGCTCTACTCCACTTAAAACCCCGATTTTTATTACAACTTTTGTTACTTTTTTTGCATTGTTTTGCCTTACATGTACATCGCAACTATCTAACAAAGATTGAACAATACTGTACTCATGCATCAGCAGATCCTCGGGAGCAGTTCGCCTGTTGGAACATCTAAAAATCTTTGTGTACCCCACGCAGAATTTATAATGACTTTTTTAAGGTGTTTGTCTGTAACTCTGCCGATGATGGAAGCATTTTTGTTGTATGACTTAAGGATTTCCACCGTCTTTTCTGCTTCTTCTTTTTTAACTGCAAGTAAAAAAGTTCCCTCATTAGCAAGAGAGAGAGCATCAAAACCCAAAATCTCACAAAGCCCCATTACCTCATCACTTACAGCGATTTTTTCCTCATCTATCTCTATGCAAATATTTGACTGCTTAGACCACTCGTTTAGAGCTGCACTGACACCGCCTCTGGTTGCATCTCTCATGGCGGTTATCTTTATACCCTCATCTATAAGACTTTTTACGATTGGGTAAAGAGAGGCACAGTCGCTCACAAGAGAACTGCTTAGCTCAATCCCCTCACGAGATGCGAAAATAGTCGCTCCATGACACCCGATATCGCGGCTAAGAAGCACCACATCATCACATGAGATGTTGTTT
The DNA here is from genome assembly GCA_001829715.1 of Sulfurimonas sp. RIFOXYB12_FULL_35_9. Taxonomy (GTDB): domain Bacteria; phylum Campylobacterota; class Campylobacteria; order Campylobacterales; family Sulfurimonadaceae; genus Sulfurimonas. The sequence goes on along the minus strand of MICC01000086.1, from coordinate 3,159 downwards.
GAACTAATCCCTTCTTGAAGCACTTCGCCGATTCCCGTCGTGTTTATAAAAATCTTATCCACACTTCCTCTTGGGACAACTTTCGTATCGCCGCTCACAACAATCGCACCGTTTACCTCAAGCTCTTTTTTCATACTGCGAACGATTTTCTCTAGCTCTCTCGTCTCAAACCCCTCTTCGATGATGACGCTACATGTCAAATATTTCGGCTTCGCACCCATTATCGCAAGGTCGTTACATGTACCGCAAACTGCAAGTTTTCCGATATCTGCTCCGGCAAAAAAAAGCGGAGTTACCGTAAAACTATCGGTTGAAAACGCCAATCTCCCACCCTCAATAATAGCCGCATCTTCGCTTTTGTCGAGGATGTCGTTTTTAAACGCTTTGTAAAAAACATCCCTTATCAGCTCGTTATTCTCAGCTCCACCGTTTCCATGTGCTAGACTTATTGTTTTAGTCATCTGTTTTTTCCATCGCACTTAAACTATGTTTTAACTCATTTTCTATCATTTGGATAGTCGGCAAACTTGATTCAAACTCTTTTGGTAAAACCTCTGTCAATTCATACTCCGATATGCCAATAGGCTGCGACATATTTCTCAGTGAATACTCGGCAACTATTTCATTTTTTTCTTGACAAAGAATAAGCCCAATCGTCGGTTTATCTTCTTTATGAGCCAAAATCCCATCTATAGCAGAACAATAAAAATTAACCTGCCCCGAATATTCAGGCTTAAATTTACCTTTTTTAAGTTCAACGACTACATAACATCGAAGTTTCAGATGGTAAAAAAGTAAGTCAATATAAAAATCATCATCACCTACTTCAAGCTTATATTGTCTGCCGACAAAGGCAAAACCGCTTCCGAGTTCTATGAGAAATTTTTCCATATGTTTGATTAGATTTGACTCAAGTTCTCTTTCTAAAAAAGGCTCTGCAATAGTTAAAAAATCAAATAAATAAGGGTCTTTAAATGATTGTTGCACCAAATCACTATCTTGTGGGGCTAAAATATTTTTAAAGTTTGATACGAGCTTTCCTTCTCTTTTGTGCAGTTGGCTTTGTATCATTAAAGCCAGTACATCCCTACTCCAACCATGTTCAAGAGTTTTTTGCATATACCAATATCTTAAATCTATGTCTTTGATTTTCTCTATTAAAATTACATTATGCGACCAAGGAATTTGTGCCACTATCGGTGGCATAATTTCATCCTCCATTTGTGCCACCGCTTGTGGCACTTTTTCAAAAGGCTGTGCATATTCCTTATAAAAGCGCAACATTCTTTTAATATTTCTAGTAGAAAACCCGCCAAGCTCCGGAAATGCACTCTTGATATCATGACTAAGATTATCAATAACCTTTGCACCCCAACCAAGCTCTTTTTGTTTTTGGTTTATGTTCTTTCCAATGCGAAAATAAAGAAGTATCATCTCTTTATTTACACTATTTATAGCCCTTATCTGCGATGATTTTATCTGCTGTTTTATCTCTGCTAAAAAAGAGTTGTAATCATTTTGTGTTTGCATGTCATTCATCTCTATTTTCCCGTATCTTTCTTAATTTTACTCATATCAGATTTAACTCTTCGCTTATGTCTTTGATTAGTTTGCTTAGGGGGCGTTTGTGTAGGTCTTCATCGCTCACATATCCACATGTCACAAGCCTAAGCAAATCTTCACGGTTTTTAAATAGCGTTCCTTCGTATTTTTGCATAAGTTCGTCTATATAGCTTTCGTTGTAGATTTCTGCTTTTTGGATGAGTTCTAAAATTATATCTTTGTGATTATCGTATAAGTCTTTGAGTTCAAAAACATTTAAATTGTTTTCAA
>MICC01000086.1:0-1299 GCA_001829715.1 Sulfurimonas sp. RIFOXYB12_FULL_35_9 | reverse complement strand
TTCTCTATTTGTAAACCAAATTTCATATTTTTATTAAAATCAAATCTTGTATCATAAGGATTTATATATTCTTTGTCATCGTTATCAAGTTTGATTTTATTGCACACTTTGCATGATGGTATTAAGTTATAAAAAGACAATGCAAAAAAAGGATACTTTTTTTGAGGATAAAAATGGTCTAACTCAGATGTTCTTTTAGTACCGCTTTTAAAAGAATATATTGTATTTCTATTGCAATATGGGCAAACTTGTATGTTTATTTTACCTACCAATACATTACCTGAATAAAAATAATCTTCATGTTTTTTAGTTGCTTTTTTCCTAAAACCTTTGGAGGCGAAAGTTTCGTAATTAAAAATATAATTTAAATCTTTTAAAATCTCTTTTTGCTCTTTTGTCTTTTTCTTTTCTTGTTTCGTAAGTTCAAAATCTTCACTCAGTTTAGTTAACCTAATCCTATGTTTTTCAAGCGTAAGAGGAGTACCAATAATAATTTCTTCTAAGTTTTTATCAATATATTGAAGCAGTAAGTAATATTTTTTGTATATAGGCAATATTTCTTTTTGGTACTTTGACAAAGAGATTTTTAGTCTTTTTTCTATAGAAAAATCGAACTTTTTACAGAGAAAATCATAATGTACATAGGCTAAATCATTTAAATTTGAGGTAGTAATTTTAATCACTTTTGCCCCTCTAATCTTTTTATTTTTTTATGTATTTCAGCCATATCAGCTTTCAATCTATCTATTTCATCTATCTTGCTCAATCGTTTGCTATCCAACATTCTCTGAAGTTGCTTTTTAATAATTGGTTCACCGATGATAGAGATGATATTTTCACAATATGCTAACGATGTTCTGCTCAATCTCCCAGGTTTATTTAAAAGCGTCAGTGCTTTATCTATCTTCTCTTTCACAAACTCACCCATAAGACCATCTTTCATAAAAAAGCCGTGAGAAAGTAGAGTATGGATATTTGCTCCGAAAGTTTGTTTATTTTCAAAAGGATAAACTTGCTTTCCTTTTTCTAAAAATATTACATTTTCTTTTGGAATATCTGAGAGGATAAAAGGGGAGTGAGAAGCAAAAAAAATATTCACTTGTTTTGTATTCACTTGTTCAATGGCTTTTAAAATATTTGATAGATATTGTTTTTGCCAATTTGGATGAAGTCCTAATTCTGTCTCATCTAAAAATAAATTAATACTTTTGTATTCTTTTTTGTCATTTATATTTTGGATTTGATACATCAAATTAATTATAAATGTAAAAAATGATTTTTCTCCGCTACTTAAAGATT
>MICC01000085.1 GCA_001829715.1 Sulfurimonas sp. RIFOXYB12_FULL_35_9 | reverse complement strand
GGCTTCTTCAGGTCCTAAACTTTAGGTCTCTGTGTTTGTGGATGGGAATTATAGACAAATGATTCTTAGAGGGGGCTTAAAGATTGAAGGTGCCTTTTAAATATTTTGATTTTTTTGAAAAGTTTATTTAATTCTCTTCTATCCAACCGCCGCCTATTAGTTTATTGGCATTATAAAACACAGCCGCTTGCCCTACTGCTACACCAAAGACACTCTCTTTTAAAGTTACATATGCCTTCTCATTTTTTACAACAACATGACAAGGCACAGCCTTAGTTCTATATCTTAACTTTACTGTAGTATCAAACTCTTTTTCATCAGTATAGAAATTTAAATTGTTCAAAACAACACTCTCACATGCCAACTCCTCTTTTTTACCTACTATAATCTGATTTTTCTTTGCATCAATACTTATTACGTAGTGCGGATCATGGGCACCGTTGACACTAAAACCTCTTCTTTTTCCTATTGTGTAGTGCATATAACCTTTATGTTTGCCGACTACGTTTCCATCTTTGTCCAGAACCTCGCCTGTTTTGTCAACTTCAACATAATCTTTAAGCAGGTCTGTATATGTTGTTTCAACAAAACATATTTCAGTTGATTCACCTTGTGAAGCGAATGATTCTAATCCCTTGATTGACGCTGCCAATTCTTTGATTTGGCTTTTCTTTCTATCTCCAAGCGGAAAAAGAAGTCTTGGCAATATCTCTTTGTTAACATAAAAAAGAAAATAGCTCTGGTCTTTTGTCTCATCGTCAGCTTCATAGAAATATTTTCCGTCAGTTTTTATGTAGTGTCCTGTTGCTACAAAGTCTGCACCTATATTATCCGCAAACTTCACCATTTCCCCAAATTTCAAGCTTCTGTTGCATAGTGCGCAAGGGTTTGGTGTTTTGCCTTCGGCATAAGTATCTATAAATGGTTGAAAAACTTTTTCATTAAATATCTCTTGCAAATCTATTACATGTAGTTTTACGCCGACAAAATCAGCAGCCCTCTGTGCCCTTGCCTGATGTATTTCGTGATATCCAGGTTTAGAGTGAAGCTTCATATATAAACCTTCTACATCATAGCCCTCTTTTTTTAAAAAAAGTGCTGAAATTGTAGAATCTATACCACCGCTCATTCCGACTAAAACTTTTTTACCAATACTTTCTTTTTTCATAATTAGTTTAACTTTTTTTCAATATCTTTATCTATAGAGAACTCTTGTAATATTTTGTAATACTGTGTATCTTCAAGTTTATGCTCTCTAAGAAATTCAATTTGCTCCAATATAGATGCTTCTAATTCATCTACTACATGTTGCAAATCATCTGTAAGTCTTATCTGCTTAAAATCTTCCTCGCTAATCATTCCATTCTTATAAAGCTTACTCTCTATAAATTTAAAAAGTGGCTTGTAATATTGTACACCAACAAGAAATACCTTCACGCCTGTTATTTTTTTGGTTTGTATAAGAGTCAATGCTTCAAATAGCTCATCTAAAGTTCCATATCCGCCGGGAAAAATCACGTAGCCGATTGAGTACTTGACCAACATAACTTTTCTTGAAAAAAAATAGTCAAAATTCAAATCGGTAGTCGTATACTTATTTGGAATTTGCTCAAAAGGAAGATCAATATTAAGACCTATTGACTCAACATTTTTATATTCAAAAGCTCCCCTGTTAGCAGCTTCCATAATACCAGGACCACCGCCTGTCATTATATTAAAGCCTCTTTGAGCAAGCATAGAAGATAATTCTTGTGCCTTTTTATAATATTTACTTTCACTCTTAACTTTAGAGCTTCCAAATATGGTAACCGTCGGTCCAAGTTCTCCAAGTTCATCAAAACCTTTTACAAAATCTGCAACAATTTTAAAAACACTCCAAACATCTGCTGATTTAATCTCTTTTATATATTTTTTTGCTAAATCATTTTTGTTTTTACGCATTAAAATTATTCCTTATGATTTTAACTGGTTAAGTCTTTCTCTTTTTGTTCCAATTGTAGTTATCTGAACACCAAAATTGCCATCTACAATTACAACTTCTCCCTCTGCTATTACATGATCATCAACCAATATCTCAAGTGGGTCGTTTGCCAACTGATTTAGCTCAACAACCGAACCGATATCCATATTTAGTACATCTTTTAAGAGCATTTTTTTCTTACCGATTCTAACCTTAACCGGAAGTTTAACATCCATAATAAGAGATATATTTGTCATTTCATCACTATTGAGAGAAATTGCAGGCAATGAATTTTGAGTTTTATATGAATCAGCCGTTTTTTCTTCTAAGGTTGGTTTAGCTTTATTAAATACAGAATCTTCCAAAGCCTCATCCATTATAAACATAAAAAGAGATTTCAAACTATTAATTTTAAAAGTATAAATAAACATTTTGCTGTAATTCTCCAGCGAAACTTCTTTATTTTCACCGATATATTCAACTTTGCTTACATTAAAGGAGAGAACAGGCAGCTCTTTTTGTGCAGATAAGCTATTTCCTATTGCACCGAATATATTTGAAGTTATCTCTTTTGCAGCATCTAAATCATCATCGCTAATATCTTCTCTGTCACTTGCCTCTTCACCCATCATCATATCTGATAATGAAGCAACCAAATTTGGCGTTAAAGCAATCATAGCCGAAGCATTTACACTTCCGCTTACGGTTATATGCAGTAATACAATCGGAGGAATTATATTTGAAATAATACTTAACTCTTGCTCCTCTTTAAACTCTAATAACGGAGCCTGACCTATTAAAGCTTCAATAGTGCCTATTGTTTCGCTCTCAAATAGCTTCATAAAATTATTCATCGCCTACTCCTCATCTAGATTTTCATTTTCATCAAACATCATCTCTTTGACGCCTGAAATTTTTTCTCTTCTTATCATTTCAAAACTCTCTAATGCTCTTTTTACAGCATCTTTTTCTGTATTAATTACTTCGGTAATCAGTATAGACTTTCTAAATCTTCTAAGTCCTATTTTACCCCGAAATCTATCTTTTCCGTCTATGCAAAGAGTCACGATATCATCTGCAGGACTTGTAAGTCTTACAATATCACCGCTTTGGAGTTCTAAAACATCACGTAAAGTTAATTCTGCATTACCTAAAACAGCCTCTATCCCTACCTTCGCACCACCAAGAAGAACATGCAACTCTGTATTTCTACTCTTTTTAGTACTTGTTTCATTAAGCATTAAATCTCTGCTGGCTAGCTTCGGCAGTACAGGCTCAAGAGCAATTACGGGATAACAGATATTCATCATTCCTGAACTCTGCCCGATAATAATCTCCATAACAACCATTACGACAATCTCATTTTGAGCAACGATTTGTACGACGTTTGGGCTTGACTCTTTGGACTCTATATTTGGAAAAATATCCATTACGGGTCCCCATGCCTCTTTTAAGGTACTCATCATAACTCTTAAAATAGTCTCAAAAAGGCTAAGTTCTATATCTGAGAACTCTCTACTCGCATCAAACGGTTCACCTTTTCCGCCTAAAAGACGATCAAGCATCGGAAATGCGATAGATGGATTTATCTCGATAACACCGCTTCCTTCCAAAGGTTTTATGGAAAAAACATTGAAGCTTGTAGGATTTGGCAGCGACATCAAAAATTCACCGTATGTCATCTGGTCTACAGAGTGAAGCTGAATCTCAACGATAGAGCGCATGATGGAAGAGATCTGAGAAGCTAGTGATCTAGCCATCTTATCATGAATACCGCGGAATGCACGAAGCTGCTCTTTTGATACCCTGTTTGGTCTTTTAAAATCGTAAAGGGTTACCTGCCTTTGGGAAACTGGCGAATCATCACTGCTCTCAAAGGCATCTCCATCTTCATCATCAACAACATCTAAAAGCGCATCTATCTCTTCTTGTGAAAGTATGTCTGCCATATTAAGCTCCTATACTCTCTTTTATTTTATGAATAACCGATTTGTGAATTTGAGAAATTCTTGATTCAGTAATATTTAACACTTCGCTTATCTCTTTTAAACTCAACTCTTCGAAATAGTAAAGCTGTATAACCAGTTGCTCTCTCTGGCTATACCCCTCAAGCACGATTTTAATAACATCTATCAGCTCTTCTCTCTCTATATTTGCCAGTGATGCACCCTCATCTCCGACTTGAAGTTGATCATGCAGCGGCATAACAGTATAAATTGATGAAGCTATTCTTGCTTCATGTATTTTCTCTACGCTCTCATTTAAAATTTCTGCCAACTCTTCATCGCTTGGCTCTTCATCATGTATAGCTCTATACTCTTCAACGGCATAATCTATTGCTTTTATAAGCTTTCTGCTTGAACGGCTAACGATATCCAAACTTCTCAGATAATCAAGCATCGCACCGTAAACTCTTTTTTTTGCATATCCCCAAAAAGAGTCGTTTAAACTCTCATCATATCTTCGCGCAAGTTTAATAAGCTCTTCAGTCCCAATAGCCGATAAATCCATATAATCCACGGAACTAGGCAGTCTCTCTTTCAATCTAAATGCCATAGCCTTTACTGCAGGCAAATATTGAAGTGCCAGCTCATCTTTTTTATGTTGAAGATCTTGCGTATATGCACTAATCATCTATTTTTCTCAAAATCATTTGCATTTGTCTTTATTGCAATATCTGTAATTTTTATGGCTGAATCTATCAGTTTTTCTCTCTTATTTATCTCAATAACAAATAAGTCAAGCTGCTTCTCATGCAGTTCTTTTGGAAAAAA
>MICC01000084.1:8711-11072 GCA_001829715.1 Sulfurimonas sp. RIFOXYB12_FULL_35_9 | reverse complement strand
AAAACCTGAAATGTACACTTGTAATTTAACCGATAAAAAAGATGTGCTTGTTATCGAGTATCATGACGACGTCGAGCGTGTAGCAGGAGATATTTTTGATGAGATAGTAAAAACTTTAAATATCGAGATTACTGATTAATTTGTTTACAGTAATGCTCAATTTATAAATTTTGATATACTAAATAAAACTAAAATCAAGGAAGAGTTATGGCTGAGAAAGAGACGAAAGAAGAAGCTCATACGGATAAAAAACAGTCTAAAAATGGATTGATGATTGTTATCGTTATTGTTTTGATGCTGATAATTATTGGCGGTGCAGTAGCCGTATTTTTATTAATGAGCGGAGATGAAAAAGAGGCTACAGCACAGCATGGAGCACCTGTTCCACAAGAAAAAACAGCAGCTGCACCAGCTTCCGGATCCACACATGCACCCGCAAAAGCTAAAAGTGAGGGTGATGATATTGCTTCAAGAAAATTAAGTGAGATCGGAATTTTATATCCGCTTGATACTTTTACGGTTAATTTAAAAAGCGATGCAGGTCGTCGTTACTTAAAAGCTACTATCTCATTGGAGCTAAAGGGTCCAGAGTTAAGTATTGAACTTGATAAAAAAGCTCCCGTTATAAGAGACAGAATCATTAGGATTTTAACATCTAAAAGTATAGAGGAAATATCTTCTACAAAAGGAAAGCAGAAGGTATCTGAACAAATTGTCGATGTTTTAAACTCTATGATTTCCGATGGAAGTATAAAAGGTATCTATTTTACAGAATTTGTTATACAGTAAATGATTGGTATAGATCTTATAAAAACATCTCGAATGAGCCGTCTTATAGAGAGATTTGGAGAGAAGGCTCTTTGTAGATTTTTATCAAAGGATGAAATATCTCTTGTTAAAAACTATAAAACTGCTTCCGGTTTTTGGGCAGCAAAAGAAGCTTGTTCAAAAGCCCTGGGTGTTGGTATCGGCTCAGAATGTAGCTTTCATGATATAACTTTATATAAGACGCAGAGCGGAGCACCAAAGCTAAAATTGTCGCAAAAGCTTGTAGATAAATTTAGTATCAAATATACAAGCTTATCTATTACCCATGACGGTGAGTATGCAATAGCCGTTGTAGCACTTGAATCAGCCTCCGCCGACAAAGTCTAAAAGCTCCACCTTATCCATATCTTTAAGCTTATAATCTGCCCAACTTCCCTGTTTGACTATCTCCATATTTACTGCTGCAGCCATAACTTTACTTGTTAAATCCAGCTTTTGAAGCATATCTGCCAGTGTAATATCCTTATTAAACTCTTTTGTTTTGCCGTTTATTATAAGTTTCATTTTCTCTCTTTTATATTTAAGTTAATAAGTTTCTTCCATCTCATTTATCTCTGAATCATCATAAGGGTCCATATGTATTAGCACATGCACTTTTTTATTTTTAAAAAGCCCTTTTAGTTGAATTTCCAATTTGTCGGATATTAAGTGTGCATCATAGAGTGATATGCTTACATTGAAAACAACATGTACCGATATAAATATATGTGAACCTGACTCTCTTGTTTGAAGGTTGTGATAGTTTGTAGTCTCTTTTTTACTCTCTATTATATCCGTTATTTTTTTTATATCTTCTTGAGAGAGTGCGGCATCAAGAAGCATTAGGATTCCCTCTTTTATAATTGGCATTGCGGAGTAGATCATATATATGCCGATGCCAACTCCAAGAATCGGGTCAATCAACTCTTCACCTGTAAATGATACAAGCCCAAGAGCCAGAAGGACGGAGCCATTTGAAAATATATCTGTTTTGTAGTGCAAGGCATCTGCTCTTATAACCATATTGCCTGTTTTTTTTGCAACACTATTTAAGAATAGAACAAGTAGAGATGTAATAATTATAGAGAGCAGCATAACTACTATACTCTCACTCATATAGTCCATTTCACGTGGATGGGCTATTTTCAAGAGTGCTTCGTATAGTATAAAAAGTGCAGAAAGCGAGATTACAACTCCCTCGACAACCGCTGCTAGAGGTTCGATTTTGCTTCGCCCGTAGTTGAAGTTGTCATCCGGATCTTTTTCTGCATTATGGAGTGCAAAATAGTTAAATAGAGATACGATTAGATCCAAAAGAGAATCTATAGCAGATGCTAAAACTGCGATTGAACCGCTTAATATGCCGATACTCATCTTCATAACAACAAGTAGCGAGGCAACAGAAGTGGATACAAGCGTTGCATTTTTTTCTAATCTCATTTTTAGTCCTGTGGGTTTTAGGGTACAATTATAATAAAATTAATATTTTATAATAATTAAGTGTGAGGTATATGGAGATGAATTTAGATACATTGAGAGAAGAGCGGCTTAAGT
>MICC01000084.1:0-8665 GCA_001829715.1 Sulfurimonas sp. RIFOXYB12_FULL_35_9 | reverse complement strand
CCGTTGCAATCAGCGGAGATATAAAAAACTCTTTACATGTGGAGCATGTAGCTAGAATGATGATGCCTTGGCGTAAGGGTCCGTTTAAACTTTTTGAGACATATATTGACTCTGAATGGAGAAGCAATATTAAATATAACCTTTTGCGAAAACATTTTAATTTAAAAGATAAAAGAGTTGCCGATATAGGGTGTAACAATGGATACTATCTTTTTAGGATGCAAGAAGATATGCCAAAGTCTTTGGTGGGCTTTGATCCTTCACCTCTTTATAAAACGCAGTTTGATTTTATAAATCATTTTGTAAAAAGTGATATTGTTTATGAGCTTTTGGGTGTTGAACATCTGGAATTTTATGAAGAGAAGTTTGACACTGTCTTTTGTTTGGGTGTTTTGTATCATAGGAGTGACCCAGTTGGGATGTTGAAATCTCTGTATAAAGGATTGGATCATAAAGGGGAAGTCATACTTGATACTTTTTATATAGAGGGTGAGGATGAGATGTGTTTATGTCCGCTATCATCATATTCAAAGATACCTAATATCTATTTTGTACCGACTATAAAAGCTTTGAAAAACTGGTGTTTAAGAGCCGGGTTTAATAGTTTTGAGATTTTAGAAACTTCTACTACAAATAGCGATGAACAGAGAAAAACTTCTTGGATAGAGGGGCAATCTCTAGAGGATTTTTTGGATAAAGATGACAACACGAAAACTGTAGAAGGGTATCCTGCTCCGGCAAGAGTATATGTAAAATTAATAAAGGAAAGCAAATGATCAAAAATAAAGAAGAACTTTTTGAAGATGATGAAGATTTAGATATTCAAGAGTACAAGGGCAAAGACGACGTCATGCTAAAAACTCATGAGAATATAAATCAAGATTTGTGTGGAGAAATAGAAAAGTTAGATAGTGGATTTGTAAAATTAAAATTGGTAACTACACATGATATGATTGCCGATTCTCAAAATTTAATACATGGTGGATTTATTTTCAGTGCTGCTGATTATGCCGCTATGGCTGCCGTGAATGAAAAAAATGTTGTGTTAGTGGCTAGCGAATGTCAGTTTCTGTCTCCTGTAAAATTTGGGGATATAGTGAATTTTATCGCCAAAGTTCGACATAAAGAGGGTCGAAAGAGAAATATACATGTAACAGGATATGTTTTAGAGATAAAGGTTTTTGAGGGAGAATTTAAAACGGTTGTGACGGATAGACATGTTTTAAAGCTAAAGTTAACCGACACAGAAGGTATTGTTGAATAGGCAATATATTAAATATTTCCTATCCAATAATCACTATATTGCTGTTCTTCTCTTATGGTAGTAGTGCCGCCATGTCCAGGATATATGGTTTTATCATACGGGATTTGTTTGAATTTTTCAAGTGACTCTCTCATCTCTTTTGGTGAAGAGTATGGAAAATCTGTACGTCCGATAGATTTCTCAAATATAAAATCACCGCTAAACATTGCATCTCCAATCTCTATCGTTGAGCATCCCGGTGTATGACCGGGAAAATGGCGGAACTTTACTTTAACTCCATCAAAATCAAACTCTTGGTTTGGCTCTACTTCAATATCTGCGTAAGAGGGCGGCAAGTCACTCATCCATGAGCTGCTAGAGAGCAGCATAATGTCATCTTTTGGTGTGTATAGAGGAATATTTAGCTTATTTTGTAGCTCTGCATTACTCCAAACATGGTCAAAGTGTCCATGTGTATTTAAAATTGCAACAGGATTTGTGACATTATTCACAACCCATTCAGTGGCATCGATTCCCGGATCTATGATAAAATCTTTGCCATCAACTGTTACAATATAGCAGTTAGTTTGATAATCACCCATAGGTTTTACTTTTATATTCATAGTGATACTCTTTTTTTTTGCGAAATTATAACACTGGTTACCAAAATTTGATATAATAATTTTTTTTAAAGTTTTTCAAAGGTTTATGATGAAAAAGTATGAACAAGTTGCGGAGTATTTATGTCATTTTTTAAATGATGAAGTTCGTAAAACAGGCTTTTGCAATGTTGTTCTAGGTCTTAGCGGAGGCATTGACTCTGCTGTTGTTGCACTGCTTGCTCATAGAGTATTTAAAGATGATTTATTGTGTGTCAAGATGCCATCACACTACTCTTCTCAAAGTTCTCTTGAAGATGCAGATGAACTTTGCCGTGATTTTGGGCTGAATGTCGTTACTTATTCGATTGAACCGATGCTAAAGGCTTATGAAGAGTTAAACCCTGATATGGATAATCTTAGACGTGGCAATCTCTCTGCTAGACTTAGAATGGCTACTATCTTTGATATTTCGGCAAAACAGAGAGCTTTGGTTTTAGGAACTAGCAACAAAAGTGAGCTTATGCTTGGTTATGGAACGCTTTATGGAGATTTAGCCAGTGCATTGAACCCGATAGGGGATTTGTACAAGAGCGAAATTTATGAACTAGCAGAGTATTTGGGTGTGCCAAAGAGTATCATAAAAAAGGCACCCTCAGCAGATTTATGGGATGGACAGAGTGACGAGGCTGATTTGGGGTATAGTTATGCTAAACTTGATGAAGCTCTTAAACTTTATGTTGAAGAGAGATTAAGCGTAGATGAGATAGTAGAGCGGGGATGCGACATAGATATGGTTGGTATGATAGTAGAGAGAATCTATCGCAATCAGTTTAAGCGAAAAATGCCTCTTATAGCAAAACTTACCTCTAGAACTATAAACCATGATTTTAACTACCCGAGGGATATAACACTATGAAGGAAGAGAAGATGAAAGTTGCATTTTGTAGATATGAAAGCAGTAGAGAAGCACACTCAAATGTCAGTGATGTTTTAGACGGCGAAGAGATGAATCAAGTGACGGAGCTAGAGGGTGAGTTTGCTTCTTATATCGGTGCAGATTATGCACTTGCAACCTCTCATGGCACTTCTGCACTTCATTTGGCGATGTTGGCGCTTGACTTAAAGCGCGGAGACAAGGTGGTTTGTTCGGTAAATGCACACCCTAAAGTTCCTGAAGTTGTACGTCATTTTGATGCCGAACCGATATTTATAGACATAGATTCTCAGAGCTACAATATAAATCTTGATAAACTAGAAGCATATTTGGAAGACAATAGAGCTAAGAAATTAAAAGCTGTAATTGTCACGCATGTAGCAGGGCAGTGTGTAGATTTGGATAGACTTTATAGAATGGCTACAATTTATGATGTAAAAATTGTAGAAGACGCAAGCGAAGCATTGGGTGCTACATATAAAGGTGATAAAATTGGTTCGACAGGAGCAGATATTACCTGTTTTAACTTCTCTTCTCACTTGAAGAAAGATGTTTGTAACGGTGGTATGCTTGTTACAAATTCACAAGAGATTATAGAACGTGCAAAACTTTTAAGTTCACATGGAATGACTAGGGAAGAGGACTCTTTAGAATATATTTATGATGTGATAGATATTGGATTTGACTATAGTATGAGCCAGCTAGATGCCGCGTATATCAGAGCTCAGATTAAAGAGCAGGATAAAAATCTTAAAAGAGTACAAGAGATAGCTCAAATGTATAACAAAGCTCTTGATGGAGTAAATCATATAACTATTCCTAAACCTCTTACCGATGAGCATCCGTACTCTCTTTATATTATAAAAGTGGATAAAAATAGGGACTCTTTTGCTTTGGAGTTAAAAAAACATGGTGTTGAGGTGGGAGTCCACTATATACCTCTTCACTTTTTGTCATACTATAAACATAAATATTCATTAAAAGTAAATAACTTTCCGGTTGCGCTTACAACTTATCAGCAGGTAATGTCGCTTCCGATTTATCCTAGCATGCAAGACAAAGAAGTACAGTATGTTATAGATAAAATCAAATCCGTTGCATCAACTAGAGTATAAATTTGTGCATAAAAAATTAGTCTTTTGGGTTGAAGAGTATCTTTACAACCCAAATCCCACTCAAAAATTTATCTCTCTTTTACTTCTTCCCTTCAGTTGGACCTACTGTTTTGTTATGTATTTGAGATTTAGAAGCAAAACAGCTTATGATTTTGGCATAGACATTATTAGTATAGGAAATCTAAATGTCGGGGGAAGCGGTAAAACTCCGCTTGTAACTGCACTCGCCTCAAGATATGAAGATGTGGCAATTGTTCTTCGCGGATATGGGCGCAATAGTCGCGGACTTTTTGTCGTAAGCGATGGAAGTAAAATTTTATGCTCTGTAGATGTAAGCGGAGATGAGGCTATGATCTATGCGCATAAGCTTCCAAAAGCTATAGTAATAGTCAGTGAAGATAGAAAAATAGGCATCGCAAAAGCCATAGAGATGGGCGCAATGATTATATTTTTGGATGATGCCTACTCAAAACATGACATTAAAAAACTTGACATTCTTATAGATGTGCAAAGTAAAAACTCATTTTGTTTGCCATCAGGAGCTTTTAGAGAGAGGCTTTGGAAGAGTAAAGAAGCAGTTGTCGTAAAAGAGGATATTGATTTTAAGAGAGTGGTTGAACTTAAAAATAAAAGTGATAAAATGTCGCTCTTAACTGCCATAGCAAGACCGCAGCGGCTAGATAGCTATCTGAGCGAAGTTGTTAGTAAAAACTACTTTGAAGACCATCACTCATTTACAAAAGATGAGATGTTGGAGATTATTCAAAGAGATAAGGCAAGTTCAATTTTGGTTACTTACAAAGATTTTGTAAAAGTAGAGCAGTTTGGTTTGCCGCTTTCACTGCTGGATATGCATGTGGAAGTAGATGAAAATATTTTTAAAATAATAGATAATTACAGGAGAGAAAACAGTGCAAAAAAAGATTGAGACAGTTCAGACGCTTCTTGAAGCTTTGCCGTTTATAAAAGAGTTCCAAGGTGAGACGATAGTCATAAAATACGGCGGTTCGGCTCAAGAGACTCCGCAGTTAAAAGAGAAGTTCGCAGAGGATATTCTGCTTATGTATCTAGTGGGTATTAAGCCTGTTATCGTTCATGGCGGCGGACGACAGATAAATGAGATGTTAGATGCTCTAAAAATAGACAGTAAGTTTATCGACGGTCAGCGTGTGACTTCAAAAGAGGTTATGCGTATCGTTGAGATGGTGTTAAGCGGTGAGATAAATAAAGAGATAACTTCACTGCTTAACTCTCACGGTGCAAAAGCAATAGGCATCAGCGGAAAAGATGCGCATTTTATTTCTGCAAAATCAAAAGACTTCGCAAAATGGGGACTTACTGGCAATATTACCGATGTAAAAGCCGAAGTTATCGAAAACCTTATAGCTGAAAAATTTATTCCTGTTATCGCTCCTATAGCGGCAGGAAGCGAGATGGGGCATCCGGGATTTAACATCAATGCGGATTTGTGTGCTTCTTATGTCGCAAAAGCGATAGGCGCAAATAAAATCATATTTTTAACAGATACCGCCGGAGTTTTAAACAACAACAAAGAGCTATTTAGCACGCTTACAAAAGCTGAAGTTGAAGCCTTAAAAGCTGATGGAACTATCCATGGCGGCATGGTGCCAAAAGTTGATGCATGCCTTGAAGCGATTGAGGGCGGCGTGCAAAAAGCTCATATAATTGACGGGAGAATAGAACACTCGATGCTCTTAGAGCTTTTCACATCGGCAGGTATCGGAACTCAGATAGTTCTGTAGCCGGCTTTAAACATAGAAAAAAGCTATAGTCTCTTTTTCCAATAATTTGGTTTTTGATGAAAATTTGCTGTAGCTGCTACCAATATTTTATCTTTTCTCAATCGAGTTCATGTTGAGCAGGTTCTAAAAACTCAACTTTTAATCTATTAAGTTAGTGCCATGATTTTGGGGATTTTTATCTGTACCGTAGTTCCTGATCCTTTTTTGCTAAAAAGTTCTATCTTATATCCGTGAATATCCAAAATCATTTTTACGATTGCAAGACCTAGCCCTGTTCCGCCATCTTTGAGGGAACGAGCTTTATCGGCTCTGTAAAATCTCTCAAAAACAAATGCTAAATCTTCTTCGTTTATTCCATACCCATTATCTTCGATTGAAAGTAAATAGTCGACACCGTTTTCATCTAGAGATACAAATATTTGTGAGCAGTTCGGGCTATAAATTATGGCATTTCTTAAAAGATTATTTATAGCAATCTTTAATAGCGTTTCATTCGCATGAATCGTTACCGGAATAATCTTTTTTATCTTTATGTTTGTATCTTTTGTCAAGGCAAATTTTTCTATCTGCAAAATGGTATCGGTAAGAACTTCATCTAAATAGATCTCATTAAAATCACTAGTTAGCTCTGTCATATCTTTTTTAGCAAGAAAAAAGAGTTGCTCTATCATCTTTTGTATGCTAATACTCTCTTCTAAAATATTTTTCAATATATCTTTATACTCTTGTGGTTTTCTGTTATGCTTTAGAGCCACTTCAATTTCACCACGGATAACAGTTAGTGGGGTTTTAAGCTCATGTGATGCATTATTGCTGAAGTCGGTTATTTTACTAAAAGAGTTTTCAAGATTATTTAATAATTGATTAAAAGTTGTAACTAACTCCATAATTTCACTAGGAATATTATCTGAACTAATTCGATTTGAGAGATTGTTTGCAGAGATAGATTTTACGGATTCTATAACTTCTTTTACTGGGGATAAAGTCTTATTTATAAGTATATTTGCTATAAATAAAAATATTACTAAGATTATCGGAGTTGCAACGATTAAACCAAATAGAAGTTGTTTTAGGTAAAGTGAATCAATATCTTTTTTTATGGCAAGTTGAATAAAAACTTTTGTATTGTTTTTTTCAAAAATAAACATAGAACTGATACGATAGATATCTTTATTAAAATAATATATGCTGCCTTCATGTCCAATTTCGTTTAATGGGATATCAAAAAGACTCTTATTCTCCATTGAAGAGATGGTTTCATACGCGATACTGTTAGTTTCTTTATTGTAATAGATAATTTTTACAAAAAGAGGTTCAATAGCAAACTCCTCAAAAAGTTCATCTGCAAACTCTTTAGCATTTGCATAGGAATCTTTTTTAAAATCCGGTATAACATCAATGGAGAGCATCTTGAGCTGGGTGTCAGTTGTATTTAAAATACCTTTTTTTGCGGTACTGTAGATAAATATACTATAAACAAATAGAACTATTATATTTATAACAAAAAAATAAAAAAGTAGTTTTAATCTTAAACTTTTAAACATCTTTATCGCTTAACATGTAGCCTAAACCACGAACTGTGTGTATAAGTTTTAAATCATAACCTTTATCTATCTTGTTTCGCAATCTGTAGATGTAAACATTGACAATATTGCTCATGCTCTCCTGTGCCATATCGCTTAGGTTATCTTTTATAGTTGTTTCTGACAAGAGTTTTCTGCTATTTCGTGCTAAAAACTCAAGTAATGCATACTCTTTGGCGGTTAGATTTATTTTTTTATCGCTACGGCTTACTTCACGACGAGCAGTGTCTATTGTTAAATCTGCTATAACAATTGTGCTGGATGTAGTTGAAGGATTTCGCAATTTTACACGGATTCGAGCCAGTAACTCTTCAAATGCAAAGGGTTTTATCAGATAATCATTTGCACCGCTGTCCAGTCCTTCAACTTTGTCTCTAAGACTGTCTTTTGCAGTTAGCATAATGATTGGAGTTGCTATATTTTTATCTCTTATATTTTTGCAAACATCTATTCCTCCGAGTCCATGAATCATCAAATCTAGCAAAATAACGTCGTATTTATTTGTTTCTATTAGGTATATAGCTTCATAACCGTTTTCTGTAATATCAACACTGTAAGACTCCTCTTGCAGACCTTTTTTTATAAAAGATGCTATTTTTTCGTCGTCTTCAACAATTAAAATTCGCATATAACCCCACTATTTATAAAGTTTTTTCTCATAAAGATAATCAAGTGTCACCACAAACGCCAAAGCATCTTTTTCCAGCTCTGTATCATTTGGAACAGGAGTCAGATGGTTATCCTTATCCAAATATGTAGAAGGGGTTTTGTAAATAAACGTAGATGGTTTTTCGTTTGGAGCGATAACCGTAACTTTGTCGTCTACTCTTAGTGCATAGGACGTATGAAATTGCATCAGAGAAATATTTTGTTTTTTATCGCTGAAAATAGAGTGTCCCATGATTGGATAGGTTAAATCTAAGCCGATGAGATCTAGTGCCGTTGCTAAAACATCAGGCTGAGAAGCTATTTTCTCATAAACAAACGGTTTAATTCCCCCTCCGAGAATTAGAGCAGGGATGCGAAACATATCAACAGGAACGAGATCATTTCCGTAAACTCTCACATTATGGTCTGCAACTATCACAAAAACAGTATCTTTGTAGTAAGGCTCTTTTTTAGCAAGCTCAATAAATCTCTCTATCGCATAATCAGCATATTTAACGGCATTTTTAACACTGTTTGGGGGTACATCTTTTAGCAGTTCAATCTTTTCGTATGGATACTCAAAGGGAGAGTGATTTGACTGTGAGAACATAACCGTTGCAAACTTCTGATTTTTGGAGTGCATTTTTTTAAACTCTTCATTTGCCCTCTCAACCAGATCTCCATCACAAACTCCCCATGGAGCTACAAATGTTGGATTTTCAAAACAAGGCTGATCAATGATTTCATCAAATCCGTTGCCAAGATACCAGCTTCGCA
>MICC01000083.1:750-1127 GCA_001829715.1 Sulfurimonas sp. RIFOXYB12_FULL_35_9 | reverse complement strand
TTTACTTTGGCATATTTAGGTTCTTTTAATTATAATTAATCTTCTTAAATTTGTTTAGAGCCATTTTATACTAATTCTTTTTTTCCATTTGCAAGAAAATGTACAATTCAGAATAAAATAAATAAGAAATAAAAATCTATTGAGAATAAAATAATATTTCCCATATAAAAAGCAGAATAGACTCATGATTATGAATTATCTGTAGTTCATCCCTATAAATTTCTTATAATCCATACGATAATTTTGATAACAACAAAAATAAATAATATAAAATGATAGGATTTTATTCCTTTATTTTAATTTTTTAAAATGTGAATAGTTCCATAAATTGAAGGAATAAAATAGATGATATTAACTATTATTAATATGGTTTAATA
>MICC01000083.1:0-587 GCA_001829715.1 Sulfurimonas sp. RIFOXYB12_FULL_35_9 | reverse complement strand
GACCGCAGTTATCCTTGACACACTGACCGGCCTATCCACCCACAATACCCGCCACCTGGAAAAATTGGACTCTCTGATCGCCCGCCAGGACAAGCATCTGGCCGGCACCGATAAGATGATCAAACATCTGGAACATCTGCAGAATGTGATGGCGGAAGGCTTCCGACTAAAACCCAAAGACTGAGGGAGGAGTATTCCATGCACAGATTCGATACATTCACAAATCTGCGGGTTAATGCCGGCGACCGTCAGAGTGAGATAACGCTCTGGCCTAGTTTTACCGATATCATGACCGTGGTGCTGATGATTTTTATGCTTACCATGGTGGTCGTCATCGTCAAAAATACTACCCTGGCCCAGGCCCTGCTTCGCAGCGAAGACCAGAGACGGCAAATCCGGAGCTTGTTGCAGGATAGTGAGACCATTCAGGCCGAATTGAAGAACACCATGACCGATCTGGAAGAAAAATCAAGGCAAAAGCAGATGATGAACATTCTGCTTGGTGATGAAATAAAATTGCTTAAGCAGGATGTGGAAGGAAAAACTGTAAAACTGGCCATTTTTGAGAGACAGACAGATGAATTAAA
>MICC01000082.1 GCA_001829715.1 Sulfurimonas sp. RIFOXYB12_FULL_35_9 | reverse complement strand
ACATTATATAATATATACAAATTATAGTTTTACCATTATTAGATATTTAATCATAAACAATAGACTAGAAAAGCACTTGGATACTAGTCGTGCCACTTGAGGATATAAAACCCCATATTAAACTATTTTTCAATGAAATAAGCAAAAAGATTTCTAAATTAAGTTTAGATAGAAACTGAGACAAGATTGGAATTGTTAATCAAATGTATAATTTATTTTAAGGATAAGAGCAGTAAAGTAGAGCGGACTTAGAAGATTATTTTCTTCTAAGTTCTTTGATACGAGCTTTTTTACCAGCAAGATCACGCAAATAAAACAGTTTAGCGCGACGAACACGACCACGACGAATCACTGCTATTTCACTAATCGAGTCACTATAAAGTGGGAATATTCTCTCAATTCCTATACTGTTAGCGCCAATTTTACGAACTGTAATAGTTTGACCAGTACCTTGACCTCTTTTTGCAATACAAACACCCTCGTAATTTTGTACACGAGTTTTGTCACCTTCCGTAATTGTTACTGCCAAACGAACAGTATCACCAGCACGAAAATCTGGGATATTTTTCCCAGCTACTTGCGCTTTTTCAAAGTTTTCTATGTACTTATTTCTCATAAGATTTCCTTGTTCTATGCTTTAAAAGCTGCTCCGGTCTGAAGAATCTAGTCTTACATTCAGACAGAGCTAATTTTAGTGAGCGAATTTTACTATGATTTCCCTTTAAGTATTCTGATGGAACACTATTGTTTTCATAATTTTCCGGTTTTGAAAAAGACGGCGCTTCTAAGAGGTTTGTTTCAAAACTCTCTATAGTTAAAGAGTCGCTATTACCAAGAACACCGTCCACATTCCTGGAGATGGCATCGCAAATAACTAAAGAAGCTAGCTCTCCACCGGTTAAAATATAATCGCCGATGCTAAAAACCTCATCAGCGTACTTTTCAATAACTCTCTCATCAATTCCCTCATATCTTCCACTCACAAAAGCTATATGGGATTTTTTTGCCAATCTTTTAGCATCATTCTGCCTAAAAGGCTTTGCGACAGGAGTTAAAAAAATAAGATGAACATCCCTATTTTTAATTTTTAAATTATTTAAAGAATCATACAGCGGTTGAGGATTCATTACCATTCCGGCACCGCCCCCAACTGCTGTATCATCAACCTTACCATGTTTAGAGTTACTAAAGTCTCTTGGATTTATATACTCTATATGTAAGATATCTTTCTCAATCGCTCTTTTTAAAATAGAGTCTTGAAAATATCCCTCTACTATATTTTGAAAAAGAGTTACAAAAGTAAATTTCATTATGAAGCTTCTAAAAT
The DNA here is from genome assembly GCA_001829715.1 of Sulfurimonas sp. RIFOXYB12_FULL_35_9. Taxonomy (GTDB): domain Bacteria; phylum Campylobacterota; class Campylobacteria; order Campylobacterales; family Sulfurimonadaceae; genus Sulfurimonas. Next base: position 22,167 of record MICC01000082.1, on the reverse strand, counting down.
ATCCATAGCACCGCTTACGGTTATGATTTTTTCTTTTATGTCAGCATTTATCTTAAAAGGCTTATTAAAAGGGATTAAAAAGCTTTTTGCAAAACCCTCTTTTACCAAAGTTTCATCAGTTTTTACACTTAAATAATTTGTTGTGGAGATTCTTTCTATCTCTTCAACAATACCAAGAACTTTACCGTCTTCAACTACACTACAACCCTCAATATCAAACCAAAAGTATTCACCATCTTCTAAGTGGCATTCTGCTCTTGTTCTCTCTAATGTTGTGTATAATTTTTTGTTAGTAAATTTTTTAGCTTCTTCAGGTGAACTACATCCTGCTATTTTCACAAGACCTTTTTCTAAATTGACTTCACTAAGAGTTAAGCTTGCATCTGCGTCTATAAAAAAAGAAGACCCTTTCTTAAACTGCTCCGGAAAGTCACTTTGAATATGAAGTTTCATATCGCCTTTTAAACCGACAGTTTTGCCGATTGTAGCAATGTGAAGTAATTTACTTAATTGCTTCGACATTAATACGGTAACTCACGCCATCTTTAGCTTTGCAACCAGAGATAACTGTCTTGATTGCACCAATCATCTTACCCTCTTTGCCAATCAACTTGCCTATGTCAGCCTGATTTGCATAGAGCAGAATCTCAGTTACTTCATCGCCCTCTTTTACCTCAACTCTTACATCATCAGGGTAAGATGCTATAAGCCTTGCAAATTGTGCGACAAAATCAGCTATCATATTAACGACCTGTTATCTTTTTAACGCGATCACTCATTTTAGCACCAACGCTTAACCAGTAATCCAATCTTTCATTATCAACAACCATTGTTTTCTCTGCTACCATTGGATTGTAATGTCCAATTAGTTCAATCCAACCACCGTCTCTTCTTTTGCGTGAATCTGTTACCGCGATACGGTAAAAAGGTTGTTTTTTTCTTCCCATTCTAGTGAGGCGAATTACTGTTGCCATGTTTTTGTCCTTCTCTGCACAAGTCATATTTCAACTTGCTGTATATGTTAAATTTTGCATTTTGAATGCAAATCTATAAGCTTCTAAAAGTTTATAAATTTATACTCATAAAGAAGGGGCTATCTTCTGAGTGCCCCAGCACCGCCCATTTGCCCCATCATTGCTTGGAGATCTTTCATACCGTTCTTACCTGAAAATCTCTTAGCCATTTTACCGGCATTTTTAAATTGCTTTATCATACGATTAATCTCTACCTGAGTCAGACCACATCCACTAGCGATTCTTAATTTACGAGAATTATTTAAAAGATCCGGGTTTTCTCTCTCTTTCATTGTCATAGAAGAGACCATTGCTTTAATATTTTTAAGCTCGCTAGAGTTTTCTAGGTCAAAATCTTTAAGTGCTTTAGACATATTTCCCATACCCGGAATCATGCCCATTAAAGATTTCATGCTTCCCATTTTCTTCATACTTTCCATCTGCTCTAAAAAGTCATTGAAGTTAAACTCACCCTTTTTAATCTTTGAAGTAAGTTTTTTAGCCTGTTTTTCATCAATTGCCGATGCTGTTTTCTCAGCTAATCCTTCAATGTCTCCAAAACCCATAAGACGATTTACGACACGATCCGGCAGAAAAACTTCCAAGTCTTCCATCTTCTCGCCGCTACCGATAAAACGCAGAGGTACTTGCACTTGCGATGACAATCCAAGTGCAACGCCACCTTTTGAATCGCCGTCATATTTACTTAAAATTACGCCGTCAATCCCGATTTTTTCTTTAAAAGTAGTTGCTGTTTTAATAGCATCTTGCCCTGTTAGAGAGTCCGCAACATAAAAAATTTCGCTCGGATTTGCTGCTTTTTTAACAGCTTCAAGCTCGTTCATAAGTTCGTTATCTATCGCTAAGCGACCTGCAGTATCTATAAGCACAACATCGTAAATGCCGCTGTTTGCTTTTTGTAGTGCAGCTTTTACAACTTCAACTGGACTTTTTGTACTCTCATTCTCGTAAAGTTCAACCTCAATTTTTGTTGTAATTTGGCGAAGTTGCTCAACTGCTGCCAAACGCTGTAAATCTGCTGCAACAATCATAACTTTTTTCTGTTTGTTCTTTAAGTATAGAGCCAACTTACCGGTTGTAGTCGTTTTACCTGAACCTTGAAGTCCGGTCATTAAGATAACGGTCGGAGGTTTAGAAGCAAAAATAAAGCCTCTGTTTCCGCCGATTTCCAATAGTTCATAAAGAGCCGCTCTTAACGCAGCCAAAAACTGATCTTTTCCGATTCCGTTTTTTCTAGTCTCTGTTTGAACACTAAGTATTAAATCTTTGACAACTTTATGGTTTACATCCGCTTTTAAAAGAGATTTTTTTAACTCATCAAGAGCTTTAGTAAGGGCTTTTTCATCATCATGAAAACGAATTTTTCTAATAGCATTTGTAAATGAATCTGTTAATATATCAAACATAAGACCCTCCTCTTTTAAATTATATTGGGTGTAAAAAGTGGCGAATTATAGCTGGAAGTTACTTTAAGTTTGCTTTAAATTTTGCAATACTTAGTTAAAAACTTATGAAGCTGATTTGCAAACTGGTGAGCATCTTTTTGGTCAAACGGTTTTGGACCTTTTGTCATCTCACCGCTCTCTCTTATTTTTTCCATTAGATTTCTCATGGCCAAATATTGTTTGATATTGTCCACGCTGTAGAGTTCGCCTCTATGATCAATAGCATGTGCTTTTTTGCTTATAGTTCTATCGGCAAGAGGAATATCTGCTGTAATAACCAAATCTCCCTCTTCTATAGCTTCTACTATCTGATTATCAGCTTCATCTGCACCCTGCTCGACAATTATATATCTTATAAGATCTGATTTTCCGATTGTTATATGCTTGTTTGAGAAGACTAAAGTTTCTATTTTTAATCTCTCAATTTGGCGAAAGAGAATTGCTTTGAGGAGGTTTGGAAATGCATCTCCGTCAACAAAGATACGCACTATTTTAAAAATCCTAATTTTTGGACTCTTGAGAATTGCTTTATCTCATACTCACGCTTGGAGGCAGAGCTTTTATCTTCATGCTGCTCAGAGTAGATTAACTCTGTGGGTCTTCTGGTGCGGGTATACTTTGCACCTTTTAAAGAGTTGTTGTGTTCTTCCACTCTTCTGTTTAAATCCGTAGTAATGCCTGTATATATGGTTTCATCACTACATTTCAACATGTAAACATGCCATTTCATTTTAACTATTCAAAATGAACAAATGTCTTCGGCTCTGGTGCTACAAACTCCATCCCCAGAAGTCTTACTTTATGTGCATGAAGCATTACACGTTTTGCTCGTCTTCCGCCATACTGCTCATCACCGACTATCGGGTGTTCTATATATCTTAGATGGGTTCTTATCTGATGCGTTCTTCCATGGTGAATAATACATTTTACTTTTGTCTTGTTTCCGCTCACTAAATCTGGAAAAACCTCTGTTCTTGCAGGCTTTCCTTTTGAGGATACATTTGATGAAGCACGATTATTTTTTTTAGTAGTGAGTATCGGTCTGTCGACGTCTACAGGCTCACTTAAAATCCCTTCAATCCATGCGATATACTCTTTGTAAACTCTGTCTTTTTTAAACTCTTCTATCGCTTTTTCACGAAACTCTTCGTTTTTCACAAGCATCAGAACTCCGCTTGTTTCTTTGTCAAGTCTATGCAGAAGAACTGCCGGTTTAAACTGTCTCTCTATCTCATCCGAGTTTACATGGGCAGGTTTATCTACGACAATCAAATCATCATTTTCAAAAATAGGCTTTATCTTCTCTATTTTCTCAACTTTAAATAGAGTTTTCGTATCAATATCCCCACGGGCAATCATCACTTTTTTATTTGCGGCATATACCAAACCACGATCTATCATCGATTTCGCTTCTGAATTTGAGATTCCCTCTTGTGCCGCTAAAAGTTTATATGCTTTTTCTAATGCCATCTTATTTATTTCCTTAATTTTTTTACAAAAATGAAGGAAACCCCTCATTTATTTGTCCGCAAAAGGAACAAAGTCCCTTTTACTTCGCTTAGACCGCTGTGGTCACTGAAGATTGACACTTTCGTGTCAAAAAAATCAATTTTTCATTATTCTCTCTATTACAGGTTTTAAATCTATCTTCTCTTCCACCATACTCGGCGGCAACTCTTTACATTTCATAAGTGCTTTATGAATTTCATCTCTCTCAACATATTGAACATGATGAACATATTTAAAAAGCTCTTTTTGATGAAAAAAATGTTTTCCCGTAATTATTTTACATCCAAAATATGCCGGTTCAAGCGGGTTGTGTCCGCCTACATCATCTCTGAAAGCACCGCCTAAAATTACTATATCGCTTATCGCATATATATTATTCAACTCGCCCATAGCATCGACTAAAATCATATCTGCCTTAAACTCTTTGTCATGTGAGAATCTACTTAGAGTCAAAGAGTTTTTATCGGCATACTTTTTCATAAGCTCATAAACTGATTCAAATCTCTCAGGATGTCTTGGAACAATAGCCAACTTTGCGTCACTCTGATTCCTGTACTCCACAAATGATTTTAAAACACTCTCTTCTTCGCTCTCATGTGTACTGCCAGCCACTATAAACTCTACTTCAGGTTTTTTATACTCTTTTGTTTTACTGATTTTACCTGCCAACTTAATATTTCCAATAACCTCAATATTTTTGGCACCCAATGCAAGAAAACGATTTTTATCGGCTTCACTTTGAGCATAAATCATCTCTACATGTGAGAGCATTTTTTTGTAGAACCATGCAAATTGAAGATATTTTTTAGCACTTTTTTCAGATATACGGGCATTTAAAAGTATAATTCTCGTACCCTTAGCTCTTAAAACGCTAAAGAGCATAAACCAAAATTCTGCTTCTAACACTACCAACACATCCTGCCCTCTAGCCCAAAAAGGCAGAAACATCTCATAAGGCAGATATCTAACCTCTGCATTATATCTTCTTGCTTCTGCTTGTCCGGTGTGCGTAATGGTTGTTATTTTTATATCTTTATCGCCTAAAAGATCCAAAATGGGTTTTAATGCTCTTGCTTCACCGAGTGAACAGACATGAAACCAAACCCCGTTACCGCTTTTAAATCTTGGATTATTAAAAAGAAAAAAACGAGCGGGAATTGACTCTCTATATTTTTGTTTAAACGAGAGATAGACCAAAAGCGGCAGTGCTGCGAAATAGAGCACTGTGCTTAAGATAAAGTAGAAAAGAGTAAAAGGCTTCAAGCCTATTCTTTGTCAGTTTCCATGTAGAGAATACGCCCGCAGTGTGGACAAGTTGTAATCTCTTCAGCTTTTATAACATCTGCATAAATCTTATCGTTAATAACCATATGACATCCCATGCAAGCTTGCTCTTCTACCGGCACTACAGTTGAATTTTTAGCCCATCTGCGAATTTTTTGATAAAACGCAAGACCTTTTTGGTTCATTTCAGAGATAAGCTTCTCCTTTTTCATAAACACTTCTTGACGAGAGTTGTTTATAATTTCAAGCTTCTGATCTACTTCAGATTTTATAGATGCCAAATTTGCTTCTATCTCCTCTAGAGATTTTTTTGCAGCTTCAGCTTGAGAAGTTTTTAACTCAATAATTCTTTCAAGTCTCTCGATCTCTTCATTTGCAAAATTCACTTGTTCTTTTGCGATCTCTTCTTCAAGTTGAAGCGATTTCATCTCACGTTCAGTCTTGATTTCGCCGCTTTTTTTAGAATTGTCTTCCAATTTTTGAGAAAGTTCTCCAAGATGAAGCTCGTTTTTCTTCTTCTTCATCTCCTCATCTCTAATCTCTTTAGTCAAGTTTTCGATATCCGAATCGATACTCTGTTTTTTCGCTTGCGCCGCTTCAAGTTTATAGTTGGCTTCCTCTATTTGCGGCTCGAAAGCATCTATCTCTTTATCTACATGTGATAGGTCAATTAGCTGTTTTAGATGTAAGTTCATTAATCTCCTTTTGGATTAAATAGTTGTACCGATTTATTAAATATAAGTAAAAGGGTTTTTTGATGACGAAATTATAGCTTCTAAACCTAAATTTTTCAAATGTTTAAGTAAAATCTCTGCAAAAAAGTGTTCGCTCTCAAAATGTCCTATATCAATTAATGACAAATTTATACTTTTTGCTTCCATCGCATCGTGGTATTTTATATCTCCTGTCAAAAAGCATTCAGCCTTTATCGACTTAATCAAAGAACCTCCGGAACCTGTTGTTAAAGCCACTCTTTTTACACTCCCGGAATTTTTTACGCATTTTACATGTGGAAGTGAAAAAGCAGATGCTACTTTAGAAGCGAAAATATCAAAATCTTCATCAATGTCAAAGTAGGCTACAAATCCATCTTTTTGTGCTATTTCATACCCTAAAATCTCGGTTACAACATACTCGTTTAGATGTGTTTGATCAAAATTGGTATGCATAGAGATATTTGAGATATTTTTTTGTACCATTTTGCGAATCAAGTTTGCCGGATATTTACTAAAATCAAGCTGCTTAAGACCTCCGAAAATAAGCGGATGATGCGTTATTAACAAACTGTTCTCCTCCATGGAGTCAATAAGCATTTCGTCTACATCTATACTTAAAACTATTTTTTCTATCTCTTGATTGAAATCACCGATTTGTAACCCTGAATTATCCCAACTCTCTTGAAGTGCAAAAGGCGACAAGGCATCTAAAAATGCATATATTTCTGATATTTTCATCTCTATTCCTATGCTAACTTTTCTAACTCTTCTTTTGCCTCTTTAAAATCTTCATTTAACTCTATCGCTTTTTTGTACATCTCTTTAGCTTCGTCCATGTGCTTCATGTCTACCAAAAGATTTCCGTAGTTATAATATGTTATTGCATTTTTATCGTTAATTGCCAAAGATGCGTTTAGATGCATTTTAGACGACACGAACTCACCCTCTGCTCGGTAAACACTTGCGATTGAGTTATGAATATACTCATTTTTCTTATCTCCCTCAAGTGCCTCTTTGTAATAGTTTAGTGCTTCGCTATTGTCTCCAAGTTGTTGTGCGATATATCCTATTTTAAAAAGAACTTCCGAATCCTGAGGCTCTTTTGCATTTGCTTCTCTAAAGAGTGCAAACGCACTTTTTAAATCACCGCCCTCAAATGCTTCATCCGCTTTTTGTATCAATGCCTCAGGATCAAAAGATGATGGAGATGAATCCTCAGACCTTGGCTGTATATCTTGAAGTGCCTGAATATGCTCATAAACTTTAAATGCGAAAAATGCCGAAGCAATTAACATGATAATTTGAAATAGTGTCATTTTATACCTTTTTATTAATTTTATACAGTTAGTAATCTTTTATAGAACGCTCCATATCGCGTTTCATATCTTTCTCTTTAAGGTCATTTCTTTTGTCGTGAAGCTGCTTTCCTTTTGCTATGGCAATCTGGATTTTTACGATATTTCTATCATTAAAATAGAGCTGCAGAGGAACTACGGTAAAACCATCTTTTTCAACAGCTTTTACCATTTTTGCTATCTGTTTTTTATGCAAAAGAAGCTTTCTGCTTCCTCGTTCTTCATGTGCATAAAAGTGATGTGTCGTCTCAAGTCTCCCGATATGAGCATTAAAAAGAAATGCTTCACCCTGAACAAAACGGATAAAACTATCTTTTAAGTTCACACGACCTGCCCTTATGGCTTTGATTTCGCTTCCCTTAAGAACCAAACCTGCTTCAAACTTCTCTTCTAAAAAGTAGTCAAAATAGGCTTTTTTATTTTTTGCTATTGTTTCACCCATTACCTATTGCTTCTCCCTTTTTATTTTTTTTATTATATCTATTTTTTTTCCGATTTTGCCTGCTCTTTTTCTATGCTCTTCACACTCTTCTCTGGGCTTGATAAATTTTCTGGCATTTCTCCGCCTAATTCTTTAATGGTTTGTCTTATTTTCTTACCTACTTCATGGTGTGTTTCGTTGGCATTTGCTTTACCTTTGATATTGTCTCGTTTGAGTTTTTCTTCCGCTTGCGTCGCACGAAAAAGATTAGCGGCTAGTTCTGTACTTCCCATATGGTCTAAAATCTTTTGAGATTTTTGAAGTCCTTTTTTTGCATGAATATCTTTGGCATCAAGCCCGCCGTACAAACCTTTGTACCCATGATTTTGAAATATTGCAAAATCAAGATTTGACTCTACACCTGCATTAAAAGCAGCTTCTACTAGCTGTTTGTTATGTTCTTTTAGCTCGTTTCTTAAAAACAGTCTTTTTTCTTCCTCTTTTAACTGTGCAAACTTTTCATCATCTTGGAGTTCTGCTCTTCTTGTTTGAAGTGCGAAGTAGGTTTGTCCGTTAGCAACAACGCTCTTGCTAGGATCTGCATTTTGTACGATAAGATAACAGGCATATCTTGAGAGTGCAAAAGACTCCATTTCTCTTGACGCCCCAGAGCCGATATTAACCATCTCGTTGACTTCAACGAGATGGTCAGCTACTTCAAAACCACTATTTGCACACGCTACTTTTGCTTTATCAATTACCTTTATAAAGTTTCTAAAATCACTGTATTCGAGTACCTTTGCGAGTGCTCTTGCATACCAAAATTCTACTCCGTTACTATCTATCTGCTTTATATCTTCAAACGTTTGATGATTTTGATGCGATGTTATAGTTTTCATTTATGCTCCAATGACTTTTTTCTTGATATTACAATTTTTCAATCTGTTTGTTAGAAAGTATGACAAATTGAAATGATTTTTTATTCTTTACTCAAATCATCTGTCATCTTTAAGCTGTCGTTGAGCAAATGATTGCTTTCATCGAAGAATATTTTATAGTTCATGGGTTAGCCTCTTCATTTGATTATTCTAAATCCATTATTTTTTAATTTCTTCTCTCAAGTATCTATACATTTCAGAGTCTTTAACAAAATCTTTAAATACTTTTACATCTGTTGCCATCTGTCTTGAAAGTGGTACACCACTTAAATACATTGTAGATATGTCTTTTAATAAAGTTGCATATGCGGATAATTCAGCGATGAATTCTTCTAATCTAGCATATTGAGTATCTGAATTCTTTTCTTCATTGTAATTATAATCCAACAACCACACATGATATTTTGAATCTTCCTCTCTCAGAAAATAAAATATATTATCTTTATATTTTTGTTTTATCTCTTGTTTTTCTTGAGACCATGGCTTTAAAATCTTTTCAGTAAAGTTATCTATATCACATATTATCCCTCTTGTATGAACAATTTGATGACGAAGCTTTGATATAAGTAGAATTTTAAATTTATAATCAATATTCTGAGGATTATTTTTTTCAAAAAGTTCAATTAATGGCATTTTTTTTCTAAAATGTATATAAATTGATTCTGGTTTTTTATCTTTATTCTCTACACGATTTTTAAACCATTTTAAATCTTTTTTTTTAAGTTCATCTATTGAAATATCCCCAAAATCTTTAGCGAACCAAAAAGTATGGTCTTTGTATCCAACATAAGCATATATTCGACTAAGATAATCTTCAAAGGCTTCATAAGCTTCTACTAAGAGCCATTGATACTGTTTATTATGGTGCAGTCTTGTAGTCCTAACTAAGTCTTCCAAACTATAAGATGTATGACCAACTGTTTCGCGTCTATTAGTTCTAATATCCCATGATGACATAGTATTAAACCCTATAATATTTTCGTGTTTTTCAGGGTCTCCGTAATCTCCATTTTTAAAATTTTCATATTGTTTTTGATATGATTCTAATGTTTTTTTTGACACCTTGTCTATAAAATATCGATAATTTGTTATTTCAACTAACTTATCTGTAAATATATTTAAAGTTAGTGTTATTTCATCTATCAATTTCATTCGGATTTTCCTGTCATGTCCAAAATAGATTTATTCACCCAAATACTCCTCATACAACTCAAACAAAAATTCTATGCGTTCTTTGTCGTTTTTAAAGGATTTATTTGTGTAGCATTTGTCTACTGCTTTGTCTAACTCTTGGTTGGCTTTTTTTAGGGTTGGGGGCATTTACACACCTTTAACTCTAAAAAAACTGCTGCCGCTGCCGCTGAAATAGTATCCTTGTTTATAATGATTTTTAAGCTCTTTATACTCATGAAGTGCGGGTTTGAAGAGGTCGTTTGCTTCATCTGCACTCATTTTTTTAACTATATCAAGCGATGATGTTTTTTTCAGCTTTTCTGCCTTAAAACCGTCTATCGGAACATAAAAATTTTCTCTATAGCTTGTATAAACTTTTGGTGTGCTTATCTCTATTTTGGGTGTAAAAATCTCAATATCAAGCAGATTTTCCTTGAACTCTTCGACAATCTCGCCTATTCCGCTTACATTTGCACTATCATATCCGTAGATAAAAAACGGAACATCGGCACCGACTTTGATCCCTACAAGGGAGAGTTCATTTTGGCTAAGTCCAAGATGCAGAACTTCGTTGCACATTTTTAAAAAAGTTGCGGCATCGCTGCTTCCGCCGCCAAGTCCTGCAAAAGCCGGAATATTTTTATTTACATGCACGGCATATTTACTCATCAAGTTTTTAAGTGAGGATGATGCGGCTTCGTCCAAACTCTCTAAAAGTGCAACGTATGCCTTATATATGGTGTTTTGTTTTGTATCACAAGAAAACTTACCGATAATTTTAAAATCACTACTCTCATCTTTGGCAACAAATGAAAGCTCGTCATGTAGAGAATCTACCCTCATAAACCTAGATATTATTTCATGGTAATTACCGCGTTTACCTGTAATTTTTAAAAAAATATTTACTTTCGCATAAGCTTTGTAGAGCTTCATCTCGCTGTCACTTATTTTTTGATAATAGTACTAAGCAGAGTCAAATCATCTCTATTTGCCTCTTTAGAAGCTGCTATATTGGAACTTTTTATATCTTCAAGCAGTTCATTTCTAATGATGGAAACACTCTTGGGAGCATCAATCCCGAGCTTTACGACACCTTTTTCAATAGATATAATTTTTATTCTAATATCATCCCCGATAACAATCGATTCATCTATTTTTCTAGATAATACTAACATTCAATCCTGCCTAATTCATAATTTACTTCTTTATTTGCCACATTTATGATTGAGATAAAACTACCGCTATCAAGCCAGTAATGTCCATCTTCTTTGTTCTCTAAGTCATCCAAAGCAAGAACTCTTCCATATCTTAGATTATCGCTATTGCCTAAATAGAAATTTTGCTTTATATTTAGAGACTCTCTAACTTCTAAGGGCTTTTCGTCATTATATCTAAACTGCCCCTCGCTCAATCTCTCCAAGGCACTTAACGCTCCATACTTTACGCCTAGTCTATTTGCAGCTATCAACCCTAGAGAGCGAATATATGTTCCCTCTGAAACGGTTGCTTCAAATGTTACAAACGGATGGCAATAACTTATAAGTTTTGTTTCATAGATAGTAGAGTTTATTTTATTTAAGGTAAACTCTTTGCCTGCACGAGCCAAATCATAAGCTCTTTGCCCGTTTATTTGCTTTGCGCTAAATATCGGCGGTTCATACTCAAGTTCACCCTCCAGAGATTTTATAACTCTCAATATATCAGCCTCGTCAAACTCCCTTAAAATCTCTACATCTTCTATCATTTCACTATCCAAAGTATCGCTTTTTGCGCCCAGCCAAAGAGTTGCACGATAAATCTTCGGTGTTTTGTTTAAAAAACGAAACAGCTTCGTATAGCTTCCTATCCCGATAAGAAGCACCCCTTTTGCAAACGGATCTAGCGTTCCTGAAAAACCTGCTTTTTTGGTTTTGTACTTTCTTTTTAGTTGTGTTAAAAAGAAGTTTGAACTAACCCCTGTCGGTTTATATGCAACAAAAAGCCTGTTCATAATCTTTCAACAAATGATGCGAGGATATCCCGCTTCGTGCCTGCAAAGTTTATATTCAGTTTAAACTCTCTTCCGGACTTGCTGACACCGGTCACTCTTCCCGTTCCAAATATCTTGTGTCGCACCAAATCGCCCTTTTTAAAGGCTGTATTTTTCTCAACTATAAGTGAACCTTCACAAAGTCCGGCTTCATTAAAAAATCTGCTCTTTTGCAAGTCGCTTCTTCTGCCTTTGTAAAATCTGCTTCCTACATGTGAAAGCGTCAAGGTCTCTTTCGCTCTTGTAAAGGAGACATATCCGAGACGTCTCTCCTCTTCAAGATCGCTTCCATCCCCGATAAGCGGTAAAAAACCCTCTTCCATGCCGATAATAAATATATGGTCAAACTCCAAACCTTTTGAGGCATGGATGCTCATCATATAGATACTCTCGCCCTCGACCTGATCTTGTTCACTCTGAAGTGTCAGCTCATTTAAAAACTCATCTAAAGATGCCTCAGGCGAATTTTTTACAAAATCTCTAAAGAGTCCATAAAATTCATCCATGTTCAATATTTTTTCCGCTTCATCCGGCATACCTGCATAGATATTTTTAAGATGAAAAGTCTCTTCTAAAACATCTATAAAGTTGTATGTTGACTCAGCTACTACTTTTGCAACACTCTGAATATCTTTTACAAATTTTTTAAGCGTTTTTGCATTTTTATTCTTAACTAAAATCTCTAAGTCTGAGAGTGAAATCTTTTCAATATAGTCAAATATTGAACTCTCGTTTGCATGTGCAGCTAACTCTATCTTGTCTACACTCGCCTTGCCTAAACCTCTTTTTGGTTTATTGACTATACGTTTAAATGAAAAATCATCATGGAAATTTGTAATAACGCGAATATAACTTATAAGATCTTTGATCTCGGCTCTGTCATAAAACCGTAATCCTCCGACAAGTTTATATGCTATACCTGCACGGTTTAGCCCCTCTTCGATTGAGCGGCTCAAAACATTGACACGGTAAAGAACGGCTATATCTTCAGCCTTTACACCGGAATCTAAAAGTTTAGCGACCTTAGAAGCAATTTTTCTTGCTTCTTCATTTTCGTCATTCGAGTTTAAAATAGTTACATCTTCACCGCTTCCACGTGTCGGAATAAGCTTTTTACCCAATCTTGAACGGTTATGTTCTATAAGTGAATTTGCCACTTTAAGTATCGGCTCACGTGAGCGGTAATTCTCCTCAAGCTTAAAAACAGAAGTACCGTTAAAATCCTGATCAAACTCCATAATATTTCTAATATGAGCGCCACGCCATCCATATATGCTCTGGTCATCATCACCCACTACACATAAATTATTGTGTGCGGAACAAAGCTTTTGCAGCAATTTTAACTGTAATTCATTTGTATCCTGATACTCATCTACCATTATGTAGCGGTACTTCTCAGATGTAGCTCTGGTAAGATCTTCATTCTTATCTAAAAGCTTATATGTAAGTGCGATCAAATCATCAAAATCTACTAAATTATTCTCTAAAAGATAGGTTTCATACTCTTCGTAAATCTTCGCAATTTGCTGATAATTAAAATACTCCGCCTGCTTATAAGCATCCTCAGGATTTAAAAGCGAATTTTTATATCTTGATATTTCACTCGCTATCAGAGGTGTCGGAATCTCGCTGTTTATCTTTTTTATAATACGTTTTTTATCATCCGTATCTATGACTACAAAATTATTTTGGCGATTTAAAAGATGAATATTAAACTTTAAAAAAAGGAGTCCAAATTTGTGAAAAGTACATAAAAGAGGAGGAAAAGATAAATTTTTCATCATTGAAGACGACCTCTCCCTCATCTCTTTTGCAGCTTTGTTTGTAAAGGTAAGAGTCAATGTATTTGAAGCAGGAATCCCAACGCCCTCAATGAGATAAGCCAAGCGAGAGACCACGGTAGTTGTCTTTCCACTCCCAGCACCGGCTAAAATCAGCACCGGACCTTCCGTTTGTTTTACGGCAGCAGTTTGCGACTCATTTAATTTTTCAAATATTTTTTCCATGTTTTGCCATTATTTATATCGGTTTAATTTATTATAGCCAAAAAGATATAAATTATTACAAAACTATTGCTTTAATTATAATAATGGGTTATACTTTTGTTTATTATTTAAACTTATAGGAATTATTATGTTAAAAGATTTTGCAAAACTACAAACTTTCTTAATGGTCATAAAAGAGAAAAGTTTTTCAAAAGCATCAGCAAAATTAGGTGTTTCCCAGCCTGCAGTTACACAGCAGATAAAATTTATCGAAGATTATCTTGATACAAAAATCGTAGAGAGAAAAAAGAATGGTATTTTGCTTACAAAAGAGGGAGAAGATCTCTTTAGAATCGCAACAAAACTTGAAAAAGCAATCTCTAGCAGCGAAAAAGAGCTTTTAAAAATCATCAATAAAGATTTTACCTTTATCATGGGCTCATCAAATGCCATCGGAAACTATATTTTGCCAAATTATCTTGGTGAAATTAAAAACAGAATTAACAATAATGTCTATATGAATGTCGGATTGTCTCATGAAATTATTGATCAGCTAGAAGATAAAAAAATAGATGTTGCACTTATTGAATCACCTGTTTTTAGAGACGGTATCATCTATAGAGAGTGGGTTTTAGATGAGTTGGTCGTATTTTCCAACCAACCTCTAAAAAAACATTTAAGTGCTGAAGATCTAATGGGATTTGACTGGATATGCCGAGATGAGCACTCACACACTAGAAAACTGACAAGTGAAGTTTTTGAGGAAATGGGCGTTCAGTGCAGCAATTTTAATGTTCTCGGCATACTTGGAAGTCCGACTGCTATCAAAGAATCTATCATGTATGCTGATCCAAAAAGCCAAAGACCGGTAGTTTCTGTAATGTCACGACATGTGATACTAAATGAACTTGCAAGCGGAAAGCTATTTGAGGCAAGACTAAAAAATTATAAAATTGAGCGAAGCTTTTACATAGCTTACCTAAAAGATAAAAAACATGATGCGTTTGTAGATAATGTCGTGAACTATCTGCTCTCTTTAAATAAAATATAAATTTTAGTAAACTTGCAAATATAATTGCAAGCTTACTTTTTTAAAAACTTTGAATTTTCAGGGTTTGATAAAAAAGAGCTCATTGAGGTTTCAATGCCTCCGCTGTCAACTTCTTTTTTTATACTTTTAATCTCTTTTTTATAGCTTGCCAAATTTATAAGCAGCGGTGTCTCATCTACAATTATCTGTACAATGCTTAAAAGCGGAATGCTAACTACACTGCCGAAATTTTCTGAACCAAAACCTGCTTCAAAAACTATCGTATCATCTACAATGCTCGCCGTCTCAAAAGTGTATCCTGCCAAGAAAAAAAGCGTCATAGGTCTAAACTCTGAGCTTATACTTCTAGGCAACAGCGGTTCAAAAGATATATGCTCTATTTGACAAAGAATGCCGAAGTTCTGATCCTTTTCAAATAGCATAATAATTAGGTTTTCTATATTTTTTTGCATAATTTTTGCAAAATCTTTATCTTCTATCAAATTATCTAGCACAAAAATCCTTTGCGTTTTTCGTAATTATATCAAAATCTATCATCGCATTCATAAGTGCAACTTTTGAAAATCTCTCCAAATCGTCCACATGTATGTTCTCTTCAAATATCTTGCCCTCTCTTAAGAGTTTCTCTCTTGTCGTCCCCTTTAACAGCGGAGATGCAGGGGTAACCCATCTTATAGAGTCAAAAAAAGCGATATTTGCTATAGAAGTATCGGTAATTAGAGAATTTTTTACTATCAAAATATCATCACACTCGTCTCTTAGAGCATAAAGTTCACTCAACCTATCTCTGCATGTAGACTTAAATCTGTAACTTATATCATCGCAGTAAACTAATTTTAGAGATGAAATTTCTCTTTTTTTATATTCATGATACGTCACATTTAAAGTATGAGAATCTTTAGAAATCTCATAAACAAGACGACATCTAAAAAGCCCTGACTTTGGAGGTTTTATAAATTTTTGGAGTTTTTTTATGTCACTTATGCCGAAATATTTTAAAACACGCTCATATCTCTCTTGATGAAAAGAGATATTAAAAACTTTTCCATCATCTGCTTTTATGGTTTCAAAAAAAGTGTTATACATCGAAAAGTTCAGTGCTTAAGTATCTCTCACCGGTATCGCAAAGGATAGTTAAGAGTGTTTTTCCTCTAAACTCTTCTCTTGAAGCGATCTGCATTGTTGCAAATACATTTGCGCCTGCAGATATACCGACAAGTAAACCCTCCTCTTTTGCCAGCATCTTTGCCGTGTTTATCGCATCTTCGTTACTTACTTTTATGACTTCACCGTAAATCGTTACGTCAAGCGTATCGGGAATAAATCCCGCTCCAATGCCCTGAATAGCATGCGCGCCGGCACTCTCACCGGATAAGACGGCGGAGCTTGCAGGCTCAACCGCAAAAATAGCTATATGCGGAATCTTCTCTTTTAAAACTTTTGAAGTTCCGCTCAGTGTTCCGCCCGTTCCAACCGCAGCGACAAAAGCATCAAGGTTGCCGTCCATGTCACGTAAAATCTCTTGTGCAGTCGTCAACATGTGGATTTCCGGATTTGAGGGATTTTTGAACTGCTGTAAAACAATCGAGTTTGCAATTTCACCTTTAAGCTCATCTGCTTTGGCAATCGCACCGCTCATGCCAAGTGAAGCCGGAGTCAACACAAGCTCTGCTCCAAATGCCTTTAAGAGCTTTCTTCTCTCTATGCTCATAGATTCCGGCATGGTCAAGATAAGTTTTAAGCCCTGAGCAGCACAAGAAGCAGCTAACGCAATCCCAGTATTTCCGCTTGTCGGCTCAATAATTGTGGTCTCACTCGTTATTAGCCCTGCTTCTTGTGCACGTCTTATCATGTTAAAACCGATTCTATCTTTTACCGAGCTTGTTGGATTCATAAACTCGCATTTCGCTACTATATTTGCTCCTGTTCTTAGTGACGCCTTGTTCAATCTGACCAAAGGCGTGTTCCCTATTAACTCAGTTATATTTTTTGCGATTTTCATAAATAATCTCCAAACACTTTTATGATATGCTACCAAAAAATTTATAATAAGGGGCTATGATGTACCTACACAAAGAGATTGATTCTATTGAGGCAGTGCCACAAAAAGCAGGAAAAGGCGTGTCTATGAAGATGCTTTTATCTCCTGATGAATCGCCGAATTTTGCAATGAGAAACTTTATCATAGAAGCAGGCGGACATATGCCGCTTCATACAAATGCTATTGAACATGAGCAGTATGTAATTTCAGGTCGTGCACTTGTTCAGATTGGAGATAAGAGAGTAGAAGCAAAAGCAGGGGATATTTTTCTTATTCCCTCAGGAGTTGCACACAGTTACGAGACACTAGGGGATGAGAGTTACAGTTTTTTATGTTTAGTGCCTAATTGTGAAGATTGCATAACGATTATAAAGTAAAACAACCGCACTTTTCCAAACATCATCTTCCAAGTTAAACAGCTTAAAACAGTATAATTAGGGTGTTTTTCTTGAGAGATATTGCAAAATGCAATATGAAGAAATGATTTATAAATGAACAGCTATAATTCTACATTTTATTGAACTCTTTGCACACTTTTTCAATACAAATATACTAAAAATTATAAATTTTTTTATGAAAGTTCTGCTATGTTTTTACAACGATATATTGATTTTGTCACACGTTATTTTAAAGCCGTTTTGGTTTTTGTAGCGATTGCAACCGGTGTTTTTGGGTATTATGCACAGCATCTAAGTATTGATGCTTCGGCTGAGACGCTTTTGCTTGAGAACGATAAAGACCTCAAACTTACACGTGAAGTGCATGGGCGTTATATCAGTCCTGACTATCTTGTAGTCGCATTTAGCCCAAAAGAGTATATGCTCTCAGACTCCACGCTATCTACGATAAAATCACTTAAAGAGTCTTTGCTTGGCATAAAAGGAGTTGAGAGCATCACGACTCTGCTTGATGTTCCTCTGCTTGAGAGTCCGCCTATGGCAATTTCTGAAGTTGTAAAAAATGTAAGAACTCTCTCATCGCCGGATATAAACAAAACTATGGTTCAAAAAGAGCTGACGACAAGTCCTTTGTATGCCAAAAATCTTGTTAGCAGTGACTTTAAAACAACTGCCATCTTAGTCAACATCAAAGATGACGAGACTTTTACCAAACTCCTTAAAGAACGCAATGTTTTTATTGAGTTGCAGCAAAAAAGAGAGCTAAACAAAGAAGAAAAACAGCAGTTTGAAATCGCAAAAAAAGCTTTTAAAGAGTATAGCAACAGCACTAGGGATGACGTACACTCTTTAATAGAGAATGTGCGCTCCTCTTTAGACCAATTCCGCAGTGAAGGAGAGATTTTCCTCGGCGGTGTTGTAATGATAGCAGATGACATGATAGGCTTTGTAAAGAGCGACATAGCCATTTACGGAACAGCTATTTTACTTATCATGGTTGGGATGTTATGGGTTATTTTTAGACAAATAAGATTTGTTGTTCTGCCTATTTTGGTATCCATATGTGCAGTAGTTATTACCACAGGCATTAACGCCCTTTTAGGTCTTGAAGTAACGGTTGTTTCATCAAACTATGTTGCGATGCAGCTCATTACCACACTCTCTTTGGTTATACATCTTATCGTGAGTTACCGTGAAGAGTATGCACTTTACCCCCACTTTTCGCAAAAAGAACTCATTGAGATTACGCTAAAGCGGATGTCCGTTCCATCCGTTTTTATCATTCTTACTTCCGTTGCCGGATTTGGCTCACTGATGACATGTGATATCCTGCCAATCATAGATCTGGGAACTATGATGAACATCGGCGTAACCGTTTCACTTATAGCCGCATATCTCCTTTTTCCTGCCATGATGATGCTGTTTCCAAAAAAAGAACCGGTACTTACGTTTG
Organism: Sulfurimonas sp. RIFOXYB12_FULL_35_9; assembly: GCA_001829715.1. GTDB lineage: Bacteria > Campylobacterota > Campylobacteria > Campylobacterales > Sulfurimonadaceae > Sulfurimonas. The sequence continues at coordinate 3,335 of MICC01000082.1, read as the reverse complement.
ACAAAGCTTTTACGCTCAATACCATATTTGCACAGATAGTTGAACATCACGGCAAAAAAATAGTTGTAATGGTAGTTTTAATTCTCGGCTTTAGTCTTTTTGGAGTTACGAAACTCATAGTTGAAAACAGTTTTATAAATTACTTTAAAGAGAGTACCGAGATTTATAAAGGGATGCAAAAGATTGATAACAATCTAGGCGGTACGACACCTTTGGAAATCGTAGTAAGATTTCCCGAAGCAAAGCCTCAAGAAGCACAAAAGACTACTCAAAGTTCGGATGAGCTTGATAGTTTTGCGGATGAGTTTGCTGAAGATGGCAATGATGCACAGTATTGGTTTACCGCCCAAAAAATGGAGACTATCCTTCGTGTACATGACTATCTCGAATCCCTCAGCGAAGTAGGCAACGTCTCTTCACTCGGCACGCTCTCAAAAGTCGGACGCATCTTAAAAGAGGGGAAAGATTTTGACGGCGTGGAGTTGGCACTTATGTATAACGAACTGCCTCCTCAGTTCAAAAAAATACTTCTCTCACCTTATGTAAACACCGAGTATAACGAGGCTCGCTTTGTAATCCGCATAGTGGACTCTGATGAAAATCTTAGACGTGACGAGTTGCTTAAAAAGATTCAAAAAGATCTTGTGACAAAAGTTGGACTTAAGAAAGAAGATTTTGAACTTGTGGGTATGATGGTGCTATATAACAACATGCTCCAATCCCTCTTTGACTCGCAGATATCTACGCTTGGACTCGCACTGCTCTCTCTGGGAGCTATGTTCTTCTTTTTATTCCGCTCTTTAAAAATAGCAATTGTAGCACTTACCGTAAACTTGGTACCTATCAGCGTTATCTTCGGTATTATGGGCATTGCAGGCATTCCACTAGATATCATGAGCATAACCATAGCCTCAATTGCACTCGGCATCACGGTAGACAATACCATTCACTACTTCTACCGTTTCAGAGAAGAACTTGCACGAGACGGTGACTACATAGCATCTATGCACAGAGCACATGCAACGATTGCATTTGGGATGTTTTACTACTCGCTTGCAACTATCGTGGGTTTTTTGGTGCTGGTAACTTCAAACTTTATACCGACACTTATCTTTGGTCTGCTAACCGTTATAGTTTTACTCGTGGCTATAGTTTCAGATCTGCTTTTTTCACCGCTTTTAGTAGTAATCTTTAAACCTTTTGGAACAAAGACGACAAAAAACTAAAAGCCGTTATTTCTAAATTTTTAGCGAGGGATAATGATCTCTATCCCAAGAGTGTCAACATCTCCGTCACTTTCTCTTGTTATATGCACACTTTGCGCTTGAGTATATTTACGAACAACCTCAATAATATCGGCTTTCATCTCTGCCATAAACGGATAAGAAGTGTTGCTGCGATCTGAACTAATGGCAATGCGAAGCCTGTCTTTTGCAACTCCGGCACTCTTCTCTTTTTTGTTAAATAAAGAAAAGAAGCTCATTGGAATAGGCTTTTTATTTTAGTTATTATTGAAGGAGAAACAAATGATTCAACATCTTCAAAAGGTATATTTTCACCACATAAACGCTTAGCAATTCGTTTATAAGCAACACCGGCTTGTGAATTTTCATTCAATATAATAGGTTTGCCGGAGTTAGAAGCTTCAATAATACCTTTATCTTCAGGAATTTTCCCAAGTAAATCGATAGATAAAATATCTAAAATATCAGCACTGGCGAGCATATCTCCATTTGAAACCATTGATGGATTAATACGGTTGATAACTAAAAACTTTTGAACTTTTTTATTTTCTTTAGCTTTTTCGCTTTTTGCGTCTACTATTCCGATAGCTTTATCGGCATCACGGATAGAAGAGACTTCAGGATTTACAACGATAATAGTTGCATCCGCATACATAATAGTGTGTTCAAAACCACTCTCAATTCCGGCAGGAGCATCAAGAATAACATAATCAAACTCTTCTTTAAGTATTTCAATGAGTTTTTTAACTTTCTCTTGAACGAGAACTGATTTATCTTTTGTTTGTGAAGCTGCCAAAAGATAAAGATTGTCTGTATGTTTACTTTTGATAAGTGCTTGTTTTAGCCCTGCTTCATCATCCATAACATGAACCATATCATAAATTACACGGTTTTCAAGTCCAAGAATCAAATCAAGATTTCTTTGTCCTAAATCAAAATCGACAAGCACGACTTTTTTACCCTCTTGAGCTATTCCGATTCCAAGATTTGCAGTTGTTGTTGTTTTGCCAACACCGCCTTTGCCACTTATTATTGCATAAACTATGCCCATTTAGGTTCCTTTGCGATTGGCGTTACTATGATTTCATCGCCATTAAATATGATTTTATTAAATTTGTTTTGTAGTAAACTACCATCAATCTCAACACCGTTAAAAACTATCATCGCTTTTGAAGATGTTTTAACAAGCATAAAATCCCCATTGCAAAATATCATCCCATCAACAACACCTGTTATGATCAGATTTCCTTCTACTTGGAGTTTCGCACCGCTATTTACTCTATTTAATATAAGCAAATCACTCGCTACTTTTATATCTTGCCCACTACGGACAATTTCATCTATAATTTTTAAGTCACTCTGTTTTAAAACAAGGTCTTGATGTTTTGTATCACTGAGACTTAGGCGAGTAGTGTATGTTATGTCATTTTTATTTAGATACTCTTCTATAGCAGGAGTAATTTCTCCCCTTAAGTATATAAGATAATGCTTTAACATAATGATGTTTTTGTCCATAAAGGTTAAAAATGAACTTTGAGATTCTATGTTTATCTCAAAAACTTTAACTGAATACTGTTTGACTTTCACTATATTCCTTTAAAATATTTGAAACTTGTAGAATCGCAATTATATCATATAGGGGCGAATTCATCTTTTTCAAAATATACTATCCGCCCACATCTCACATGCAGTTTCAAAATCATTCAACATATAACTAACAACTCTATAAATATACTCAAACATTTATTTAATCCTTTTAGAAAATATCTAAAAAAAATCAAGCATTTGCTATTCCCCTAAATCATAAAAATTGCAACATACTTGCAACACTACGGCTGTAAACTTCCGTTTCAGAAACAGAAAAATAAATGAAAGGCTGTATAATCTTATGTTAAATAAACAACTAATCTTATCTGCCCATACATCTATTTTTAACTTTAATCCAGTAAATAATTTTAGCTGGAGAAAAAATTTTATCTCAGCTTTAAGCTTATTTTAATAGTATGTATGATAGAGAGAGAGACGACAAAAATATGATAATGGTTATCACACTCTAATTTACTCCAGATATTTTATTTGCCTTTGCATTTA
>MICC01000081.1:41094-45581 GCA_001829715.1 Sulfurimonas sp. RIFOXYB12_FULL_35_9 | reverse complement strand
TATGCCTTTATAAATGATTTGTTGAAGAGTGCAAAAAGTGAAGTAGTGCTGATAGACAACTACATCGACGACACAGTTTTTACACTTTTTAGTAAATATACAAATTTAAAAATAAAAATCTATACTCAAACTATCTCAAAACAGCTAAAACTTGACTATCAAAAATACAACTCTCAATATCAAAACATAGAACTTCAAGAGTTCAAAAACGCTCATGATAGATTTCTCATCATCGACCAAAAAGAGATGTATCACATCGGAGCAAGCCTTAAAGATTTGGGTAAAAAATGGTTTGCTTTTTCAAAGTTTGAGATGGAAGCTTTGGAGATTTTGGGGAGGTTAAAATGATTTCAAATTTGCTTCACCGTTGTTTGATTGGAAACTTAAAATTACTTGAAGGTAAATATAAAATAACCTATTTTAGGGCTTTGTCCGTGATAAATTTGCTTGATGTTTGTTTGATTCGTAAGGTGAATTTATGAATAAAAACAAAAATTGTACCGCATGGCTTTAAGTAAAAATATGAAAAAGGCTACAATAAAGAGATGGCAAAATGACATACTTTTCAATAAAAATAAATTATTTTAGTATGATGTATAAAATCAATACTTGGAACTCTCAACTATGAACAAGGTAAATAAATCAGATATGGTTATCTATAACGACGGTGAGCTAGAACTGAATGTATCGGTCAATAAAGATACTATTTGGCTTACTCAAGCACAGTTGTGTGATATTTTTGAAAAAGACCAAAGTGTCATCAGCAGACATGTCAATAATATTTTCAGAGATAATGAAGTGGATGAAAAAAGCAATATGCAAAAAATGCATATTGCAAATTCTGATAAACCTGTCAGTTTTTATAGCTTAGATATTGTTTTAGCTGTAGGATATAGAACGAATTCATCTAAGGCAATAAGATTTAGACAATGGGCGACATCAGTACTAAAAAGCTATATTACCAATGGATATGCGATAAACTCAGAAAAAATCACAAATGAAAGATTTGTATCTTTGGAGAATGAAGTATTTGTGTTAAAGTCTCAAATGGGAGAGATGAAAGCACTTATTAAAAATGATAGTATCAAGCCAAGCAAGGGGATATTTTTCGATGGACAAACATACGATGCTTATGTTTTTGTCAATGATTTGTTGAAAAGTGTAAAAAGTGAAGTAGTGCTTATTGACAACTACATAGATGACACAGTTTTTACGTTTTTCAGCAAATATCCAGAGTTAAACATAAAAATTTATACTCAAACTATCTCAAAACAACTTCGCCTTGATTATCAAAAATATACTTCTCAATACCAAAACATAGAGCTTCGAGAGTTTAAAAATGCTCATGATAGATTTATGATACTTGACAACAAAGAAGTTTATCATATCGGAGCTAGTCTTAAAGACTTGGGCAAAAAGTGGTTTGCATTTTCTAAATTTGAAATGGAAGCTTTGGAGATTTTGGGGAGGTTGAAATGATGGATAAGCTAGAAACTGTAAATAAACAAAACCTGCAAGATAAAATCCACACTATTCGTGGGTTTCAAGTGATGCTCGATAGAGACTTGGCAGAGCTATATGGAGTAAAACCAATAAGACTTAGAGAGCAAGTCAAAAGAAATATAGAGAGATTTCCAAATGATTTTATGTTTCAACTTTCAGAAAACGAGGTTGATTCCATGGTATCGCAAAATGCGATACCTTCCAAGCAACATCTAGGCGGAAGTTTGCCGCTGGTATTTACAGAACAGGGAGTAGCAACGCTATCATCTGTACTTACTAGTAAAATGGCTGTTGAAATACATATTCAGATCATGAGAGCTTTTGTAAATATGAGAAAGTTTATCTCAAATAATGCTTTGATATTTCAAAGATTGGACTCACTAGAACAAAAACAGTTCCGTACAGATGAGAAAATAAATGTTGTCTTAAATGCTTTAGAAAATAAAACCAAAAAGCCGGATGAAGGGATATTTTTCGATGGGCAGATTTACGATGCATATGCTTTTGTCAATGATTTGCTCAAAAGTGCAAAAAGTGAAGTCGTGCTGATAGACAACTATATAGATGACACAGTTTTTACACTTTTTAGCAAATATACAAATCTAAAAATAAAAATTTACACGGGGAGCATTTCAAAACAGCTGAGTTTAGACTTTCAAAAATATAATTCTCAATATAAAAATATAGAGTTAAAAGAGTTTAAAAATGCTCACGATAGATTTATGATAATTGACAATAAAGAGATGTATCACATCGGCGCAAGTCTCAAAGATTTGGGTAAAAAATGGTTTGCATTTTCAAAGTTTGAGATGGAAGCTTTGGATATTTTGGGGAGGTTGAAATGAAAGATATAAACCAAAAAAAGTTTAGACAATTTAAAGATAACTTAAAGGGAAAAAAGCAATGACAAACATCGTCGAAGTAACCTACTCTCAAACAGGTGAGAGCAAAAAAATAAACAGCTTTGGTATGAGAGACATGCAAGAAAAAGCCTACAATGCACGAGGTGAGCAATATCTTTTGCTCAAAGCTCCTCCGGCTTCCGGAAAATCAAGAGCTTTGATGTTTATAGCTTTGGATAAACTCTATCATCAAAATATCAACAAGGTGATTGTTGCTGTTCCTGAACGCTCCATCGGTGGGTCATTTGGTTTGACAGATCTGAAAAAAGACGGTTTTTTTGCTTCATGGGAGCCAAACCCGATTTATAATCTTTGCAGTGTTGGAGGCGAAAAGAGCAAAGTAGAGGCTTTTAAAAAGTTCATGGCAAGCGATGAAAGGGTGCTTATTTGTACACATGCCACACTAAGATTTGCCTTCAAAGAGTTAGATGAGAAAAAGTTTGATAATTGTTTGCTCGCAATTGATGAGTTTCATCATGTATCAGCGGATGGAGAAAACCAACTAGGCGAACTTCTAAGAACTTTGATACCAAACTCCACTGCTCATATAGTTGCCATGACAGGGTCGTACTTTAGAGGCGATAGCGTACCTGTTTTACTTCCTGAGGATGAGAGCCGATTCGCAAAAGTAACCTACAACTACTACGAACAACTAAACGGCTATGAGCATCTTAAGTCTTTAGGAATTGGCTATCACTTTTATCAAGGTCGCTATACAAGTGCCATAGCGGATATTTTAGATACTGACAAAAAAACGATTTTGCATATTCCAAATGTAAACTCCGGTGAATCCACAAAAGATAAACATAAAGAAGTAGATACTATTTTAGACATCATAGGAACAGTCATCAGAACCACCGATGATGGGATAATCATAGTTAAAAGGGAGAGCGACGGTAAACTTATAAAAGTAGCAGACTTAGTCAATGACGACCAAAAAACAAGAGATAAAGTGGTGAGCTACTTAAGAAATATCAAAAGTATGGATGACATGGATTTAATCATCGCTCTTGGCATGGCAAAAGAGGGATTTGACTGGCCGTTTTGTGAACATGCTCTGACTGTTGGATATAGAAGTTCACTCACAGAAATCATCCAAATCATAGGACGAGCCACAAGAGACAGCGACAACAAAACCCATGCCCAATTTACAAACCTTATAGCTCAACCCGATGCACAGGATTTGGAAGTAAAACTCTCGGTAAATAATATGCTCAAAGCCATTACTGCTTCACTTTTGATGGAACAGGTTTTAGCTCCAAATTTTAAATTTAAACCACGATTTGAAAATGATACCGAGCCACAAAAAAAGGGAGAGTTTAAAATCAGAGGTTTTAAACCTGCCTCAAGTAAAAGAGTGGAAAACATTTTAGAATCAGACCTCAATGACTTAAAAGCAACCATCTTACAAGATGATGTGATGATAAAAGCAATCCCGGGAAATCTTGATGCAGAAGTTATCAACAGAGTTTTGATACCAAAAATCATCAAAGTAAAATATCCTGATTTGAGCGATGCAGAAGTGGAAGAGGTACGACAATATGTAGTCGTCGATAGTGTTATTAAAAATGGACAAATCATAGAAAGTGGGGATAAAAAGTTTATAAAAATGGCTGATAAATTTGTAAATATTGACGAGCTTCATATAGATTTGATAGACCAAATCAACCCATTTCAAAGAGCTTTTGAGATTTTATCTAAGTCAGTTACAACGCATGTTCTAAAACTTATCCAAGAGAGCATTGAAGCTACAAGAATAGAAATGACACCAGAAGAAGCAGTAATACTTTATAAAAAAATTCCAACCTTTCAAAGTGAACATGGACGATTGCCAAATGTAGAGAGTCAAGATTTCAATGAAAAAAGAATGGCAGAAGCACTTATCTATCTCAATAAATTAAGACGAGAAAAAGGGAATGGATAAAGTGATAGAATTTTCACTTGATGAAATTTTAAATGACGATCCGCTCAATTTGCTCAGTGAAGCTAAAGCAAGAGTAAAATCTTTAAATGAAGACGATAGACTTTTAGCCACTTTTGAAGAGATAAATACTTTTTTTGAATTAAATGGACATGAGCCTC
>MICC01000081.1:36883-41067 GCA_001829715.1 Sulfurimonas sp. RIFOXYB12_FULL_35_9 | reverse complement strand
CTGAAAAAATTGAGTATTTAAAGCCATATGATAGATATAATCTTTTAAAAAAAATCGAAATAAACTCCATTGATGACATTTTAAATGATGATGTTTTTGGACTACTTGGCGGTGATGCACAAGATGATATTTTTACTTTGAAAAATGTTCCAAAACAAAAAGAGATAACGATGCCTGATTATGTGGCTTCAAGAAAACCATGTAAAGAATTTGCTAAATATGAGCAGCTTTTTAAAGATGTGCAAAGTGATTTAAGATTAGGCAAAAGAACACTTTGTAAATTTCAAAATGAGCAAGAAATTCATGAAAGAGAATTTTATATCTTAAAAGGCGTTATGGTATATGTTGCATCAAAAGGTAGGCTAGGCAGAATAAAAGGCAAACTCAACACAAGGCTCAAATGTATTTATGAAAACGGCACCGAATCAAATGTGCTTATGCGTTCTCTTTCTAGAGAACTTTATAGAGACGGAAAAAGAGTCTCTTTGCATGATGACAGAGTCTTAGATAAACTCTCTCAAATAACAGAAGAAGATACTAAAAGCGGTTATATTTATATTTTAGAGTCCTTAAGCAAAGAGGACAAAATAACTACAATAAAAAATCTCTATAAAATAGGCTACTCAACAACGGATGTAAAAGAGAGAATTAAAAACGCCATCAATGAGCCGACATATCTTATGGCAGCTGTTAGAATTGTTGCCGTGTATGAAACTTACAACATGAATACCCAAAAATTTGAGCAACTCATTCATAGATTTTTTGGTAAAGTTTGTCTAAATGTTGATATCTTTGGAAGTAATGCAAAGCGATATACACCAAGAGAGTGGTTTATAGCACCTCTTGAAATTGTTGAACAAGCAATTGAACTTATAATAACAGGTGAGATAATAAATTATAGATATGATGAAAAAAATGAAGACTTAGTTTTGGTATAAAGTTTTAAGTCCTCAAGAACTACCAAAACCTCAACTTATGTCCTAAAAACTTCTAGTTTAGCATGTAGGATGTCGGTCATGGAGTTTAAGTGTTCTGCGGCAGAGGCTATCTCTTCCACGCTTCTGGCATTTTGTGAAGAGAGCATGTTGATTTGCGAAACTTGTGAAACGATGATTTCAATATTTTTTCCTGTTTGCTCAAAATCATCTACCGCCCTGTCCATTATCCTAACTGTTCTATTTACGATGGTAGCGCTGTCGTCTATTTTTCTCTCAACATCTTTTGAACTAATTGCCAACTTTTGTATCTCATTTGAATTAGAATTCATCTGAGTGCTTACATCAACGATAGATTGAACAATAATGTTTATTGTTGCATTTATATCGGTCAGACTTTTTTGTGTCCTCTCTGCAAGTTTACGAACTTCATCTGCAACAACTGCAAAACCTCTGCCGTGCTCTCCGGCTCGTGCAGCTTCTATGGCAGCATTGAGTGCTAAAAGATTTGTCTGATCTGCAATGTCTGCAATGATTTCAAGTATGGTTTTTACCTCATTCGCATCTTGAGAGAGCGTTTGCATTTTGTTTGAGAGTTCAATTTCAAACTCAGCACTTTGCTCTACTTTTTGGGTTAGATTTATGATTTCGTCTCTTGCCGAGTCAAGATTTTTATTTGCCCTTAGTATCTCTCTTTTGCTCTCTTGTACTTCACAGATGGCCGTTTGTATCTCATTTTTTATATCATCCGCTTTTTTGCTTGCTTCATCGATAACTATAACCGACTTTTCAACATTTTTTCCCACGCTCAGCGATGTAGTCGAGAGTTCATGAGAGATGGAAGCATTTTCGCCTGAACTTGTTTTTGATATTTCTATAAGATCTTTTAGACCGCTCATGAGTCTATTAAAGTTTAGTGCCATTTGAGAGAGTTCTTGCGGTGCATTTTCATCCGCTTGGAGCGTTAAATCATTGTTTGCGCTAATCTTTTGGAGTGTGTTTTTAAACTTTTCTATAGGTTTCACAATGCTAAAATCAACCAACGCTATAGCTGCGATAAGAATAATTGCCAAAACGATAAGCGAAGACACGATGATGCCGTTGCGGATGCTATTTGGAACGCTAAGCACCTCTGCCTCATCTATTTCGGAGATAATCGCCCATTTTAGATCTTCTCCGATTTTAATCATAGAGTATGACGATAAAACAGAACTGCCGTTATAGTCTACAATGATTTTAGTATCAGTTTTCCCCTCTAGTGCGTCTCTTGAAGCTTCTGTATCGACACTGCCCTCAGAAGGATTTGCAAAAGACGCCCTCAAAGAACGGTTTGTCGCATCTAAAAAGCTATCACTTCTCATAAGCTTATCGCCGCCTACCAAATAGTCCTCTTGAGAAGAGCCGTAGCCATCTCTGTAATTTGTTATACCGTTTATTTGTGCGGTGTCTAGTTTAAATATCAATACGGCCTGTAACTCTGCTCTGATAAAAATCGGTGTTCCTATAAACATTACCGGATCGTTGTTGTCGATAGAATAGCTTTTCATATCAAGAAAAGTCGTGCGTTTGTTTTTGAGTGTTTCTCTAAATATCTCAGCCAGAGGAGTGCTTTTAAAATTATCCATACCCAGATTTGCACCGTAGTCCGCTTTTTTTGCTCCGCTGTAGACTACATGAGAGCTTTGAGCTAAAACAATATAGATGTCGCTGTATCCGTAATCTTTGAAATATTTTTGAAAATATGGTTCATGCGGTAGTCTCTCTTCCATGGCAGATGCATCTTTCACCGGAAAACTCTCATCGTTTTTAACATCTAAATCTTTATGTACACTCAGCAAATCCCAAGCTAAATTTTGAAGATTTTCACTGTTTGTCAAAATATCAATATCTTTAGCGCATCTAGCAAAAAAGTTTTCAATCTGATGTTTTTTCATGTCTCGTGCAGCGCTAAGCTTTGAATAACTCTCACTCATTAAAGCATCTTTGCTTTTTGTTGTGGATATATAAGCCGTAATAAGAGCTAAAAGAATAAGCGAAACGGACAAAAGCGATAAAAGTTGTGATTTTATAGAAATTTTTGACATAAATAATCCTTTATTTATAAATTTATTTTTATAACATGCAGCTAAGAGAGATGTGAGAACTCTCCTGTTTTGCAACTTTTTTTTGAGAAGAGAAGATTGTGTTAAGTATGTCGATGCCTCTTTTTTCTGTTTGACTTCTGACAACCAGCATAGAGGCACTTACGCTAAGGAGTGAGAACTCTTTTTTGTTTCCCTCTCTATCGTTTGAGACGATACAACCTCTCTCTTTATCTTCATTCGAGTATAGCTCTCTGGCATCGTCCGAGAACTTTTGCACTATTTTAAAGAGGCTCTCTATATATGCCTCTTGATTTTCATCTTTGCACTCAGTTGCTGCAAAAAAATCATCTCCGCCTATATGAGCTTTAAAAAACTCTACAGAGAGATTTTTTCTCATGATGTCCGCGAAGAGCTGGATAGCTCTGTCTCCGCTTCTAAAACCGTAAGCGTCATTAAAAGCTTTGAAGTTATCTAGGTCAAAGTAACATAAAATATAGGAATTTTTATTTGCGCTTACTTCGGTTAGATACTTCTCTATCATAGAGTTTCCCGGAAGTTTAGTTAGAGGATTTTGCTCTCTTGCATGGATAAGATTCTCTTCATTCATAATTGTAATAATGGCTCTTGCGGATAAAAAACCGTAATATTTTGAGTTATTTGTTAAAATTATTCCTTTTGAATGTGGGTTGTTTGAGAATAGCTCTATGATTGTAGACATATTGCAGTTTATTTCTGCAATACCGCAAGGTTGAATGATATTTTTAAGTTTTGATTTTTTTATACTGTAGTTTGTCATCAGAGATCTGCCATAAGGTGAGTATATAAACTCTTTAATTTGGTTTTCCTGTAAGATTCCAATGGGTTCGTTATTTAAGTTAACGACAGGGACTACTGTTATTTCAGGGTTTTTTTGAAAATATTCAACTGCCAAATCCATATCGGTATCAACATTAAGAGGAATTTTTTTGTCTATGTATTGTTCAATATTACACTCAGAATTTCTATTTCTGCGTGAATTTACCAGTACTTCTTTGATATGCCCATACTCTTGTTTTATGCCATGTTTATTTAGGGTCGGTTTTTGAATAAAATAGCCTTGAACAAGATGGCATCCGATATCTCTACATGTAAGAAGTTCCTCTTTTGTCTCAACGCCCTCAGCGAT
>MICC01000081.1:36435-36863 GCA_001829715.1 Sulfurimonas sp. RIFOXYB12_FULL_35_9 | reverse complement strand
TCGCTAAATGAGTGATGCTTCTTGTCATGATTTTTTTATTTATATCTTTTTCAATATTGGCAAGAAAAAATCTGTCTATTTTTATGATATTTGGTTTGCACTCATAAAGAAGTTTGTAGCCCGAGTAGCCGACTCCAAAATCATCGATAGCTATGCAAAAATTTTCTTCTTTATAGTGAGCGAGAATCTCTTCCATTCTAGAACTGTTTGAGAACTCATGTCTCTCTGAAATTTCAAAACAGATGCTATGCTGATCTATACCGTAACGGCTTAAGAGTCTATTTGTGTTCCCGTTACTAAAATTAGGCATTTCAAGTAATCTGTTATCGAGGTTGTAGAAGAGTTTAATGTTTTCATAACCCTCAATCGTTATAAACTTTTTTAAGGCTTTTTTTCGCAGTTTTAAATCAAACGAGTAGAGCAGGTTG
>MICC01000081.1:12836-36424 GCA_001829715.1 Sulfurimonas sp. RIFOXYB12_FULL_35_9 | reverse complement strand
AAGTTCAAAGATAGAGTCAAAGCCGACCTCTTTATAGTTTCTAAGAAGTGCTTCGACTCCAAAAATTTTTCCGGTTTGAATGTTTAGAATCGGTTGAAATGCAACATCTAAAATTTTTAGATTGTGTATCCATTTTTTTGGCAGATTATTTTTCATGGCACAATTTTAGTGCCAAATTATTTCATTAAGGTTACAACTATTTTATTTGAAGTGAAAAAGTAGAGATAGTTCCATGCCCTATGCCATCGCTCTTTAGCGTGACATCTCCGCCTAAAATATTTGCCATTTTTTTACTAAGAGAGAGACCCAAACCTGTGCCTTTATGGCTCTTTTGCATAACATTTTCGAGCTGGGTAAAGTCGTTGAAGAGGTGTTTCATATCATTTTCAGATATTCCTATGCCGCTGTCTTTTATTTTTACATGTAGATTCTCATTTTCGTTATAGAGTTCGAGCTGTATGCTTCCCTCTTGAGTAAACTTTATGGCGTTGGAGATAAGATTTACCACAATCTGTTTAAACATCTGAGGGTCGGTTTGGTATTTCTTATTTTCAAAGTTATCAAATATAAAATCAAATTTTATATTTTTATCCTTAGCCAAAGGATAGAGCATGTTGTAACTGCTTTGAACTATATCTAAGATATTTACATCCTCAATATGTGCTTCCATCTTGCCGGCTTCAATCTTGGCTATGTCTAAAATCTCATTTATCATACTAAGAAGATATTGGGCAGAGGATTCTATATTTCCAACTGTATCTTTTTGGTCATCATTCAGCTCTTCATACTCAATCATAAACTGCGCAAAACCTATAATTGCATTTAGCGGAGTTCTCAGCTCATGCGACATGTTTGAGATAAATGCAGATTTTGCCCTTGACACGGATGTGGTTCTCTCGATTAGTCTGATTCTATCAAGCTGCAGTGTTATCATGGAAGCGATAGAGTTGTAAAAATCCTGTTCATTTTTATCTTCAAAGCTCTCTATTCCAAGTTCAATAGAACCGAAATATATTTTCTCATCATTCTCAAAATCACTCACATAGAGATTTGTACACTCTTCGTCTAAAACTCTATTTTTGTCTTTATTAAAATGCAGATTCTCTTTATTTGTCAACTTTTTTATCTCTTGCATAGAGACATCCATACACTCATCTTCGCTTTTTGTCTGAATGATGGTGTTGAAGACTTCGATTAGCTGAGTAAACCTTTTTAGTCTTAACTTATTCTCCTCTTCTAGCGTCTGAAGTGCGGAGTAGGTTGTTTTGAGCATATTGTTAAAAGAGTGGGTGAGCGTTGCTATCTCATCCTGCGAATTTACGTTTAACTGTGCGGAGTAGTTTTGCGTTTTGGTGATGTAGTTGGTTGTGGCGGTGAGCTCTTCAATCGGTTTTACGATATCTCTTGATTGTTTGATAGACATATAGATAATCAGTATAAAAATAATAAGTGACATGTAGAGCATAAAACTGATAAAATCATATAAAAACTCTAACGCAACGCTTTTGTCCACGGCATAGACAATACGCCAATCGTTTAAAAAAGAGGATAGTTTTTCATGTACGACAACATATTTGCTATCTATAATGCTGTTCGTTTTGCTCTGAAAATTTATTTCTATAGGGATGTTTTCGCCTATAACAAAACCATTTTTTGGATTTATTATGTATGAGTGAACGGTATCATTATGTGTCAGATATGAGTCTAGATTTTTCAGGTTGTACTTTAAGAGCAAAAATCCAAGTTTTTTTGTCTTGTCAAAAGAGGCATTTATCTGCGAGTACATGTAGAGATACTCATCTTTCACGTAAGCCCCGTACTCCTTTGTATTTAACTCATTCATGCTATATTTTTCAAGCAATATATCTTTATCCGACGAAGCAACTATCGTAGAGTCTAACGCCACTGCCGTAAATGTGATATCTAAATTTAAATCCTCTTTTTTTTGAGTTAAAAGTCTTGAGATTCTCTTGTCGATATCCTCCGCCAAGAGGTCATCCATCAAATCAAGAGAGCTTAGAAATCTCACCTCTTTGGTTAGGCTCTGTAGATGGTTGTCAATCAGTTCTATTACAACTTTGGTTCTCTGTAGATGTTCATCAATAGTTTTGTTTACTATTTTTCTCTCACTTAAAAAAAGGGTATAAATCAGGAGTGTTAGAAACGGCAAAAAACCTATAACTATAAAAATAGAGAGCAGTTTGTTGCGAAGTGATTTTTTAAAAAAATCAAACATCTTGAAGTTTTTCTTTAATTTCTAAGATTTCATCCAAGCTCTCCATAAATATTGAAACCACCTTTGGATGAAAATGCAAACCTGAATCATTGTTTATAATTTCAAGAGTTTTCTCTAAAGTAAATGCTTTTTTGTATGGTCTTTCGCTCAGCAACGCATCAAACACGTCAACAACTGCAACTATGGCGCCGCTAAGGGGGATATTGTCGCCGATGAGAGCATTCGGATAGCCTTTGCCGTTATATTTTTCATGATGAGTGTGGGCTATCTCCGCCGCCAGCTTAAGAAGAGGCGTCTCTTTTTGAGAGAGGATAGAGTATCCGATAACGGCGTGCTGTTTCATTATCTCAAATTCGCTCTCATCAAGCTTACCGGGTTTTAGAAGTATGTTGTCCGCAATGCCGATTTTTCCTATATCGTGCATCGGAGACGCTAGCCTCATAAGCTCGACATCTTCACTGCTCCATCCGAATTTTCTGGCAATCAGTGCCGCCATCTCGCCGACTCTAATGGTATGGGCTGATGTTTCGTTATCTCTATATTCGGCGGTTTTTCCAAGGATTGAGATAATATCCTGCTCGCTTTTTTGTATTTCTATGAGAGCATCTTGAAGCTCTTTTGTTTTTTTTGCAACCTCTTGCTCCAAGATTTTTTTGTGATCTTTGAGCATATTTTGATAAGCTCCGAGTTTGATGGCATTTTTGACCCTAAGGCCAAATTCAACAATGTCATACGGCTTTGTTAAGTACTCGTTTGCGCCAAGTTTCAAACCTTTGTTAATGGCTTCCTTGTCTGAAAGAGCAGAGATGATAATAAGCGGAATCGTAGAAAATCTCTCGTCGTTCTTGATGATGCTTGTGGCTTCGTATCCGTCCATAACGGGCATCATCAAATCCATCAAAATCAAATCAACTTTTTGTGTATTTAAAATTTCTATAGCTTCTTTGCCGTTTTGGGCTTCGATGACATTAAAACCCTCTTTGTTCAGTATTTTAGAGGCAACTTTTCTGTTCATCAACTCATCATCACATAAGAGTACGCTATCCATCATTCGCTCCATCTGTACAAAACCTTTACGCCGCTATCAAGATTGTTGGCATTAATATATCCTATGGCACCTTCAACATTTTTGACAAAAGCTTTAACGCTCTCCTCAGACTGCATTCCAACTGGCGGTCTTTTTCCAAGATAGTGCTGCGCGGCCCAGTATGATTTTAATCTCTCAAAATTCATCTCTACTATTTTATTTTCAAACTTTTCTCTTATAGGGTCTCTTGCTCCGAGATTGACAGGAACGGCATTTATGTTCTCAATAACAGTTATTTTTTTCAAAAATATCGCCTTAATCTGCGTGGTTGATAAATCTTTCATTTTAGAGTTTGAGATTACAACATATTCATCAGCAAAAGATAGGGTAAATAACATAATAGTTGATAAAAAAATTATGATAACTGTTTTCATTAGAAGAGAACCGAAAATGAGAATAAAAACTGATTTTGGTTGCTTTGTGAGTGAAACTGGTATTCAGATTTTATTGCAATAGGATAGAGCGGTCTGTATGTATAGCCAAATATCAACATGTCATCATCAGTTGCATTTAAATTGTCATCGTATGATTCGACTCTTACAACTCCTATATGCTGTTCGCTAAAGCGGTATAGACCTTGTATGTAGAGTGCGTAGTCGGTAGTATATTGGCTTTTGGATTTTTGAGAACCTACTTCAGATAAAATCTGATATTTGTCGGATTCATATTTTGCGGATAGAAGAAAGTAGTAAAGATTGTCTTGGATTATGTAGTTATTTAGATTGTGAAAATAGCCGCCGTTTAGTTTGAGTGTGTAGTCATCTCTCTCGTATGATATGCCAAACCCATAATGCTCATCAATCTTGTAATTATTGTACTCATCGTCAATATCATGGCTGTGTTGCAGCACAACATCTGCTTTCAACTCACCCTCTCCGTAAGATAGGTAAGAGGTGCCAAGACCCGTTGTAAATTTTGGAAAAATTATTGATGTACTCATTGGATTGGATGTTGTTTCTCGAAGGACGTTTACAGGCAGGAGGTTCCAAAAACCTATGGGTGAGTTGTATTTACCGACTCTAAACATGTAGTTTTCGTTGAGGTTATAGTCAACATATAGTCTCTCAATGTACAATTTATTGTTATTTGTACTATCTTTAACACCATTTTTGTGCGTCTCTACATACATCTCTTTAAACTCAAATTCAGCCATATATGAGAATTTTTCATAATCCCCATAACCCAAAACAGCCAAATCGTCTATTCTGTATCTGTCAATATCGTCCGTATGTTTGTAGTCAAGTGAAAAGTAGCCGCCTATATAAAGAGGAAGTGAGCCGACTTGTACGCCTTTGCCCAGCTGATACTCTTCATCAGCTTGCAGAAAGAGAAGAAATATAAAAACAAGAGCGATATAGCGCATAAGAAATTTCCTTTTAATGTTTTATATGTTTAACCACTTCTTTGCTACGTTTTTTAACGCTTCTGGGTTTTCTGAGGCGAAAAATTCCAGTTTTGTCGTCTCATATTTTGCAGTGAATTTAAAATCAAGTTCAAGTTGCTCTACGATAGCGTCGCCTGAATGGATTAGAATAGTATCTTTGCCGAAATAGTTCCCAATTGCGTCGGAGATTAGAGGAAAGTGCGTACACCCCAAGATGATAGCGTCTGGTTTTTTAAGGGCATCAAAATAGTGTCTGAATGTCGCCTCCAAAATTTCGCCGCTGTAAATCTCCTCTTCAACGATAGGAACAAAGAGTCCTGTCGCCTTCGCCTGAAGGTTGTTAAACCCTTTTTCTTTTAGTCCTATCTCGTAAGCTTTAGAGTTAATTGTCGCTTTTGTTCCAAGGATGAGGATATTTGAGTTTTTATCTTTAAGCGCATTTGATGTTGCAAGGATACCTGCTTCAACAACGCCGATAACAGGGCAAGAGGAAACCTCTCTCATCTCGTCAAGCGCATGCGCGCTTACCGTGTTACATGCAACGATGATAAGGTCGAGTTCGAAGTTTTTGAAAAATTCTACGGCTTCTATGGCGTAGCGGATAATTGTAGTTTTGTCTTTTATGCCGTAAGGAACTCTTGCAGTATCTCCAAAGTAGACAATCTCTTCAAAGAGTTTGTTCTCTAAAAGAGATTTTACGACCGTTAAACCGCCGATTCCGCTGTCAAATACACCTACTTTCATAGTTTATTGGTTTGGATTCATGCTTTCTAAAAATTCCGCATTAGTCGGCTTTTTGCCCATAGTCGTGTAGACGAATTTAAGCGCTTCGACTTCATCATCTTGTTTATGAATCATCTGGCGAAGAATAAATACTTTTTGCAGTACATCAGGACCGATAAGAAGTTCATCTTTTCTAGTTCCTGATTTAAGGATGTCGATAGCAGGGAAAATTCTTCTATCAGCGATTTTGCGGTCAAGAATAACCTCCGAGTTACCCGTACCTTTGAACTCTTCAAAGATAACTTCATCCATTCTGCTTCCCGTATCAACAAGAGCAGTTGCGATGATAGTCAAGCTTCCGCCGTTTTCTATATTTCTTGCAGCTCCAAAAAATCTCTTTGGTTTATGTAGCGCATTTGCATCCACACCACCCGATAAAACTTTACCGCTTGAAGGTGTTACGGTGTTATAAGCACGAGCTAGACGAGTGATAGAGTCAAGAAGTATGACGACATCTTTGCCAAGTTCGACTCTTCTTTTTGCTTTTTCGATTACCATTTCGGCAACTTTTACATGGTTTTTTGCAGGCATGTCAAAAGTTGAACTGTAAACTTCACCTTTAACGCTTCTCTCCATGTCTGTTACCTCTTCAGGTCTCTCATCAACAAGTAAAACCATCAAATCTATTTCTGGGTGATTGTGAGTGATACCGTGAGCTATCTCTTTTAAAAGCTCTGTTTTACCGCTTCTTGGAGGTGCAACTACAAGTCCACGCTGACCTTTTCCAATAGGAGCAAATAGGTCCATCATACGACCTGTAAGCCCTTTTTCTCTGTACTCTAGTTTGATTTGATCTGTTGCGTAAAGCGGAGTGAGGTTTTCAAAAAGAGGTCTTTTTTTGCTCTCTTCAGGCGGAAGTGAGTTTACGGCTTCTATCTTGATAAGCGCGTAGTATCTCTCTTGCTCTTTTGGAGGTCGTACTTGTCCCGTGACAACATCTCCGTTTCTAAGAGCAAAGCGTTTGATTTGAGTGTTTGAAACATAAGCGTCGTTGATACTCTCGTCAAAACTTTTATCGATTGAGCGGATAAAACCGTAACCGTCTTGCATAATCTCTAAAATACCGCTAAAGAGGATGAAACCGCCCTGTTCTGTTTGAGCTTTTAAAATCTCAAAGATAAGGTCTTGTCGCTTTAGCTCATTTGGTTGTTCTATGTTTAGTTCAACAGCCATAGCCGTTAAATCTTCTATACTTTTAATACGAAGATCTTCAACACTTGCGCCTTTTACGGGTTTATGAGTTCTTGCTTTTACTGTAGTTGGCGTTTTGTTGTTACTGTTAGTGTTTTTGCGAGGCTGTTGTGAATCGATTTCGCTCATTAAATAGCTACCTTAATATTTTGAGATTTTGCACTGCTGGTATTTTTCTGTCGTGCATTGGGAAAGTGTATGTTATACATTTTGATAAGGGAATTTTACACTAATAGAAGTTGCAATGTCAAGTTTATGTATTAGTCCATAACATTTGGCACTGAAGATTATATTAAATCATGTGAAGAGTAAAAGAATGCCAAGCGCCAATATGATACTTAAGCTCGCATATTCAAGATATTTTTTTATATTTCCATTGCCGTTTGATGTTTTTTTACGCAGGGCAACACTCAAGAGAGCAGATAAAAAGATAATCGTACTCATACCCAAACTCATAATGAGAGCAGATAAAAATCCTGCATAGTGCAAACCAAGAGAAAGCGAAAAGATAAAAATAGTTATTGTTCCGGGGCATGGAATAATCCCTGCAGAGATGATGAGTGCCATGTCTGTAGAGCTGTTTTCAACTTTACATGACGAGCAGCCGCATGTAGCTACATGTGGTGTGGCGCTGAAAGTGAATGCAGCTTTTTTTTGAACCTTTTTTAGTTCTTTGTAGGCTTTGATTTTTTTGTAAAATAGATACAAAGCTATAGATATTATGATAAGTGCCGAGATTTTTGTTGTGTAAAATACGGCATTGTCTAAAAACTGAGCTAAAAATGAATCTACTATAAAATAGATAAGAAGTGTAAGCAAAAAAGCAGAAAATGTATGTACGACACCAATAGAGAGTGAGATAAAGAGAGCTTTTGCATATGATTTGTCATGTGATAAAAAGTAGCTTGCCACGAGTGTTTTTCCATGCCCCGGACCCAGTGCGTGAATAAGACCGTAAATATATGCAAAAAACAGCAACAACATGTAGGTAAGAGGATTTTTTTCATCTTTTATAGATTCAAAAAGGGATTTAATTTTTGTTATGCTTTTTTTGAGTATATTTTCTTGCACACTCTCTTTTGGAGTAATTTGAATCTCCTCTTTATTTATAGTGTTTACTTCTTGTATGGGTTCAAGCGGAGTGTAGCTGAAAAAGAATGAACCGGTAAAAAGGTAAAGATTTTTAGTGTGATAAAGCTCGCTTTGAGCGATATTGAGTTCTGTTATGATAAAACCAAAGTATGCCTCATCATCTTCAAAAACTAACGAAAGCATTGATTTATCGGCAACTGTCAAATCCACTATCGCATCGTATGAAAAAACTAGAATCCCGTTCACCGTTTTAAGATTGAAATTTTTATATTTAGGCTTTATTTGAGAGCTTTGTTCATCGCTTGCATATGTAATCTTCGTAAGCATTTCTTTTGGAATGAGATAATCAAGTTTTGCCTTAAGTATGACTTTTAACTCCTTCTCGTCGAATATGCCGTTTTTGTTTTTGTCATACTGAGTTAAAATCTCATTTGAATAAAGATCTGAAAAATGCCACTCTGCATGTATGGCAGTTACTGTTTTTTTCTCAATATTTAAATCAATCTTTAGCTCTGCCGTGGGAACCATAAGCTGACATGTGGCACATCCCAAAAGAATGGTTTGAAAGGCAAAAATATAGATAATGATTTTTTTCATTTTGCTAGAGGCTCTTTTATTATTTAGGTGTATGTTTTTGCCGCCATTGTAGTAATATTGTATAAAAAAAGCAAACATTCAACCATTAATGATAAAATTCCAATATGAAAAATAAGTATAAAATTTTAGTAACAAATGATGACGGATATGAGGCAAACGGTTTACTCTCGTTAGTAAAAGCGTTAAAAGAGTTGGATGATGTAGAGGTTACGGTTGTAGCACCTGCTAATGAGAAGTCGGCATGTGGACACTCCTTAACATTGGTTCGTCCGCTTCGTTTTATAGGTATTGAGGATAACTTTTTTAAACTCGACGACGGAACGCCGAGCGACTGTGTATATCTTGCACTCAGCACGATATTTGTAGATTATAAGCCTGACCTCTTAATTAGCGGCATCAACCGTGGTTCAAACATGGGAGAAGATATAACATACTCCGGAACGGCGGCAGGAGCGATGGAAGGAGTTTTGCATAATATCCCCTCAATTGCCATTTCACAAGTAATGGATTTTACCGACCCTGCAGGTGATTTTACTCTGGCGCAAAAGACGATTAAGCAGCTGGTTTTAAAGATAAGAGCCGGCTCATTTCCTCTGCCTGAGCGAGAGTTTTTAAATGTAAATATCCCTCCTGACATCGATTCAAGCGATAATAAAAATGCAAAGATAGTAATAACTTATGCAGGTTATAGGCTTTATGCAAATGATTCACATCTGCATAGAAATCCTAGAGGCGAGGAGTACTACTGGCTTGGACTTCATCCGCTTAACTTCTCAGCCCGCGCAGGACATGAGGGTATAAGCGACTATGAAGCAATTGCCGAGGGAAATATCTCTATAACCCCGATACAGCTTGATATGAGTGCATATAAAAGTATAGATAGGCTTAAAGCATGGATAGAGTAGTTTGAGATATGAACGCATAAAATCTCTTTTTGGAGATGACTTCTCCAAGCTTCAAAATGCAAAAATTTTGCTTTTGGGAGTTGGCGGAGTTGGTGGGCACTGCCTTGACTGTCTAAGTCGAAGCGGAGTAAAAAATATTACAATCGTAGATTTTGATACCTATGATGAGACAAACCAAAACCGCCAAATCCACTCTGAGCTGCATGAGGGTGAGATAAAAGTCGAAGCACTGCAAAAACACTATCCGCATGTAGAAATCATAAACGCAAAAATAGACGAACAGTGGGTGAGGGATTTTGATTTTGATGAGTATGATTTGGTGCTTGATGCCATAGACGACATCAAAGCTAAACTCGCTCTTGCTCAAAAATGTTATAAAAAACTTATCTCATCATTCGGCTCGGCAAAACGGCTAGATCCGACAAAAGTTCAAATCGGCGATATCTGGAAAAGTTACGGCGACAAGTTTGGCTCAAAAATCCGTTATGAGTTAAGAAAACGTGGCTTTAACAAAAAATACAGAGTTATCTTTTCATCAGAAGAGGCAATAGTAAAAGATAAAGGCAGCTTTGTCGGTGTTACAGCTACTTTTGGACTTGTCATGTGCAGCGAAGCAATAAGAAAAATAAAGGAAACAAAAAGTGTTTGATTTTTTAGATAGTGACTGGTTTATTATAAGTTTAGAGATAGTTTTTTTGCTTTTTATCGCATATGATGCAAAAAAGTATTTTGAGACTAAAAAAAAGGAGTACATTACAAATATTGTACTTACTTTGGGATTTTTCATCTGGGCGTTTATCCCTTTTTATAACTCTTACATGACATGGAGTGAAGATAAAAAACATGAGCTTATCTCTGAATGCAAAAAAGAGAATAACGAAACTCTCTGCCAATGTTTGGATGAGAAGATTTTTAAAGAGTATAGCTTTGAGGATTTTAAAAGCTTAGACAAAAACAGCTCTGATTTTAATGAATTTATAAAAGAGACAAAAGAGGAGTGCTTAGATGATTCATGGTTTTAAAAACAGCCCGCTTGCATGCGAGGGAATCATCGGTGACGGATGCGGAGGCGGAAGATGGTTCTTTGTAGAAGATGAGATCCTCAAAGCTTACGACCCAATCTCAAAAGAGAACATTACACTTGTGCAAAATATAAAAAAAGCAAAAAAAATTAGTAAAAAAAGGTGTGTTATAACCATAGAATGCGAAGATGAGACGATAGAGTTTGATTTGTCACAGATGCAAAAAAAGTAGTAATTATATTAATTTTAGTTAAAATGTATTTGAAAAACAAAATTCAAATGCCGACACTTCACAGCTGAATACAAAAATAGACGAGTTGGTATATTTAGAAGAGATAAAGATTGTTGAGGGTAAGAAATGAAGCCGGTAAAAAATGATGATTTATATCTAAACATAAAAAATATCCTCCAGAGTGCTAGAGACAACGCTTATCGACAAGTGAATTTCATAATGGTTGAAGCTTACTGGAATATCGGCAAGCAGATAGTCGAAGAGGAACAAAACGGAAAAGATAGAGCCGAATATGGTTCGTATCTCATCAAAGAGCTTTCGTCAAAACTTTCAAAAGATTTCGGCAAAGGGTTTACCCAGCAAAATCTTAGAAATATGAGACAGTTTTATAACTGTTTTCCAATTCGCTCCACACTGTGTAGCGAATTGAGTTGGAGTCATTATCGACTTATCATGAGGATAGATAATCCACAAGCACGACTTTGGTACACACAAGAATCTGCTAAATCAAACTGGAGCGTAAGAGCCTTAGAGAGACAAATCGGCACGCATTATTATGAAAGATTGCTCTCAAGCAAAGAGAAACAACCAGTTATAAATGAAGCTAAAGAAAACACAAAAGATTTACAACTCACCTCAAAAGACATCATCAAAGACCCCTATGTTTTAGAATTTTTAGACCTCAAGCAAAATAATGCTTTTTATGAAAGCGATTTAGAATCTGCACTCATCGAAAAGATACAAGAATTTTTACTAGAACTTGGACGAGGTTTTGCATTTGTAGCCAGACAAAAAAGAATCAAAACAGAGACAAGCGACTTTTACATAGACTTGGTTTTTTATAACTACATGTTGAAATGTTTTGTCATCATAGACCTAAAAAAGGGAAAACTAACCCATCAAGATGTAGGGCAGATGGACATGTATGTGCGAATGTATAACGACTTAGAAAAAGCAGAGAACGACAACCCGACCATCGGTATCATACTCTGTGCAGACAAAGACAATACAGTTGTAAAATACTCCATTTTAAACGATAATGAAAATCTGTTTGTGTCAAAGTATCAGCTCTATTTACCGAGTGAAGAAGAGTTGAAGGCGGAGATTGAGAAGGATGTTTTAGAGCTGGGGTTGATGAGGAATGAAAAATAGATGGAACTAGTTTATTTATGGGTTGAGGATTATAAAAATATTAAGAAGCAAGGGTTTAACTTTTCGCCTAGGTTTAATATTGAATTTAAGCCAGAATATGAAAATAAAATGTGTTGTGATGAAAATCAAGAAAAATTATCTATAAAAGAAGATAGTCATCCTACTTTTACAAAAAATTTAAATTATAGAGAAATTGATTTAGTACCCAAAAATATAAGTATTACTGCAATAGTTGGTGAAAATGGAAGTGGAAAAACAGCAATATTGCGTGAGTTTTTAAATATTGGAGATATTGAACAAATTCAAAGAACTAAACTATATGCTTACGATAAAGAAACTGATAGTGGAAAATATATTGATTTTGAAACTTTACGGGATAAAGAAACTCAACTTATATTATTTGATGAAGATGTTGATTCTTTATCTCATAATAATGCATATTCTATTGACCATTTAATTGATATCAAAGATAGATATAAAAAGAATAATATAGTGATTGCATTACTAGGATTTGATAAGGAACTATATACAATAGGTAATTTGCCATATATTCCAAGTCATATTGAGATGGCATTGAATGGTAAAATTGAGTTAGATGATTCTACACTCTTAGGATTATCATTTGAATATGATGATGACTTAAATGATAGAACTGGTCATATATCTGTATCTAGTAGTACTTTATATAATTTAAAAGAATTTCTAAAAAAGGAATTATCTAAGTCTATACAAATGGATTTAGTCAATTTTGATATTAAAAGTTATTTGTATATAAAAGAGTTTATATACAAATTGAATAATAATGACAAAATAGCAAAAAACAGATTAAGAGATTTAATATTATCTTCTTTTAATGATGATACTTTTATTGATACTTTGGATAAAAATTTATATACTCAAGACAGGGAAGAAAATTTCAAATTACTAATAAAGAGAGTTAATAGATTTATTAGAATAAATGGTCTTCAGAATCAAAAAATTACTGTAGGACTAAATAATCCAAATGTTGAGCAAGTCCTAAAAAATGCAAATAGAAATTTTTTTGATATTGAGTTTTTTAAAATTATTGAAAATAAAAGTTTATATTTCAAAGATTTAAGTTCAGGAGAACAAAAATTAGTTTTATTATTTGGTAAATTAAATTATGTGGTTAGAAAATTTACAATGGAAGGTAAAGAAAACTATATCTTACTTTTAGACGAACCAGATATATATTTGCATCCCAATTGGCAAAAAAAACTTATATCATATTTCATAAACTTTATTGAGAACAATCAGTATTTAAATGAAAAAAATATTCATATAATTATTGCATCCCACTCTCCATTTATCCTTTCAGATTTACCAAAAGAAAATGTAATTTTTTTAAAAAACGATGAGAAAACTGGCAATTGTAAAAATGTGACAAAAGAGACAAACATCAACACATTTGGAGCAAATATCCACACTTTACTTTCTCACGGATTTTTTATGAAAGATGGGCTTATGGGAGAGTTTGCAAAAGAGAAAATTCAATCAATAATAAAATATCCTGAAGATATTGCAAGAAAAGATTTGATAAAAGATGAAAACAAGCAATTAAGAGAAGAAGAAAAAGTAAAATATGAAAACGAAAACAAAAAGAATTTTTGGAATATTCAGTCTATTATAGGAGATGATTATCTCAAGCAAGTAATAAAAAACCATCTCATTGAAATAGAAAAAATATTATATAAAGATATGTATCTTGATAATGAAATTGAAAGAATGAAAGAGGAATTAAAAAAACTAGAGGCATTGAAAAATGCTTAAAATTAAATACTCTCCAAATTTAAAAGATAATTATTATAAATCAATTGCTAATAGAGAAATGAGTAACTTTAAAAATAGAACTTTTGAAAGTTACTATAATAGCTATATAAAAAGACACCTAAAAAATTATTCTTTAGAAGATGTTTTGTGCGGAGATTTTGAAAAATTAAAAGAGATTAAAAATGCCGTTGGCACTAAATACAGTAGTAAAACAAACATTATGAAACAGTTTTTCAACTATGATAAAAAATCAAGTAGTTTCAATGCTAAAACATCATATTTTCAAGGAAAAATTTCAGAGTTTTTTCAAGAGAATATAGAAGTACATACTTGTTATTACTGTAATATTGATTTTATTAACACATTTAAAAAGGCTAAAGAAACGAAGAATGCTTTTACTCTCGACCATGTATTTGAAAAAGCAACCTATCCTTTTTTAGCACTTAGTTTATATAATTTAGTTCCAAGTTGTTATACATGTAATAGCAAAGTGAAAGATTCCAAAATAGAGTTTAATGATTTTTCGCCAACAAGTGAAAGCTTTGATTTTAATGAAAAAGTAAAGTTTAAATCTTTCATTACAAATGAGAGTTTACAAGTTGAAGAGGAAAATGATTTTTTTATCAAACTTATAGAGTCTTATGATAATAAATATGATAAGTATATAGAAAGTTTAAATTTGAATAATCGATATGATTACCATAAATATAAAGTATTAGAGATGGTAAATAAACGAAAAAAATATCCTGATAGTAGAATTCAAGAATTGGCAGTTTTGACTGGACAAAGTGAGGAAGAAGTTAAACAAGATTTATTTGGTGTCTATTTATCAGAAGACTTGCATAAGCGACCACTAAGTAAACTCATACAAGACATCTCAGAGGAGTTAAAACTAATATGACCGAATTCATTCCCCAAAAACTACCAATAAAAAAAGATATAGAAACAAAAGAGATTCTAAAAGCAACTACATCAGCGCACAAGGCGTTGGCGGAGCTAAAGGGTATGGCGAACTTTTTGCCGAATCAAAAGATTGTTATCAATACTCTTGTGCTTCAAGAGGCAAAAGATAGTAGTGAGATAGAAAATATTATTACAACTCATGATGAAATTTATCGCTCTGTGCTATCTGATGATTTTATGAATAGTAATACTAAAGAGGTGCAGAATTATAAAGATGCTTTGTATTTGGGCTTTGAGATTATAAAAACCAAAAAAGTTCTGAGCGTCAATCATATCAAAGAGATTCAAGCGACATTAGAACAAAATGATGCAGGGTTTAGAAAACAAAGCGGAACAGTTCTAAAAAATCCAAGAACCGGAGAGATAAAACTCATACCGCCGCAAAATCCTCAAGACATCATTGACTTGATGGCAAATTTGAGCGAGTATATCAACGATGCAAGTTTAGATGATTTTGACAGTTTGGTGAAGATGGCAATTATTCATTATCAGTTTGAAGCTACCCATCCATTTTATGATGGCAACGGTCGAACGGGTAGGATTATAAATATTTTATATCTTGTTTTAGAGGGATTGTTGGATGCGCCTATATTGTATTTGAGTCGGTATATTATTAAAAACAAAGCAGACTATTACAGACTTTTAAATGATGTGAGTTTTAATGATGGGCTTCATGACTGGATACTATTTATGTTAAAAGGTATTGAAGAGATTTCAAAAGAGACTATTCAAACCATCAAAAATATTGAAGCTTTGATGGAAAAAACAAAGAATACCATCCTAGAGAACAAACCAAAAATCTATAGTAAAGATTTACTAGAAGCACTTTTTTATCATCCTTATACAAAAAGAGCATTTATTGAAGAACAATTAAATGTCTCACGACCAACGGCAACAAATTATCTTAAAGAGCTTGAAAATATAGGAATACTCAGCGGTCAAAAAATCGGTAAAGACATTTTTTATGTACATACTGAGTTGTTTGATTTATTTAAAGACATGTAAAGAAAATCGCAAAATCTTTACACGTTCTTGATTACATGTAAAGAAAATAGAAAAATCTTTACATGTAGCCGATGATATGTCAAAAAAAGTCAAATTATTTCACTGATAACGAATCTCTCTTAGCTTAGATATTGACTCTTCGCTCCATTTAATGATGGCTTCTCTTTCGCTTTTTGTTAATCTTGCATCCCAATGTGCGATAATGTAGCGGAGCGGAGGCATATCGTTTTCGATAATAATTTCTCTTAAACTGTTTAAATCTTTTAGCGGAGTGTTATGAGAGATAAAAGGAAAATCCTTGCTCATGTCTATATGTCTTTTAGCCTTTTTGATATCATAATCAATCATCTGTTTAAATCCCGGTATTTTATAATACCATGGAAATTTGGTTGCATTGCTATGACAATCAAAACATTTTTTTTCTAAAATAGGCTTGATATTTGCTAAATATGAGCTGTTGATTAGTTCATATATGGGCAGATTTTTATCAACATTTGTCTCTTTTTTTAAAGCGTCCGCACTATTATCTTCATGTGCAGACAATTCGACTGATAATGCAAGCAAAACAGAGAGTAAATAGACGGCAGAGAGTTTAAAAGTTAAAGGTTTTATAGTTTGCATGACATCCTCCAAAAAAAGAATTCGGTTTCAATAATCGCATATATTTCATTAAATTGAGCATAAGTCGTTCTTGCTCAAATATTTGGTAGCTACTTTGTACTCAGACAATTTAATTTGATATAATGACAAAAAGATTAACAATAAAGAGAATAATTTATGGAAAAAATAGAACCGATGACACTGTTTGGATATAACAAGCTCCAAGCAGAAGTTAAAAATTTAAAAAGTGTAAAAAGACCGGCTGTGGTTAAGGCGATAGAAGAGGCGCTTGAGCATGGAGATTTGAAGGAAAATGCCGAGTATCATGCGGCAAAAGAGCAGCAAAAACAGATAGATAACCGTTTGCAAGAACTCTCAGAGATAATAGGAAGTGCAAAGATTGTAGATCCGGGTGATCTTGAACACTCAAAAGTAAGCTTTGGCTCAACCGTCGTTGTATCGGATGTGAATACGGATGAAGAGTTTACATATACAATCGTCGGCGGATGTGAGTCAAATCCTGAAATGGGGCTAATCTCTTTTGGCTCTCCTTTGGCAAAACAGCTTTTAGGAAGAGAAGAGGGCGATGAGGTGAAAGTACAGCTTCCAAACGGCACAAAAGAGTTTGAGATAATAGAAGTTAGATATCAGGAGATAGTGTTTGAGTGTCATTAATGTCGGAGTAATCGGTGCAAGCGGATACACGGGGCTTGAGCTTGTAAAAATGCTCCTTAAGCATCCAAAATTCAATCTCAATTATGTCGCAAATACGGATGGCGGAACAACGCTTGAGAAGCTTCATCCATCGCTTGCGAAAGTATCTGATTTAGAGGTTCAAAAAGCTGATTTAGACAAATGTGCGGCTAGTTGCGAACTTGTCTTTTTAGCACTTCCGCATCAAACGGCTATGGCTTATGTAAAACCTTTGATAGAAAAAGGCTTAAAAGTCGTTGACCTCTCGGCTGACTATAGATTGCCTCAAGATATTTATGAAGCGTTTTACTGTCCTCATACAGATACACAAAACTTAGAACATGCGGTTTACGGGCTTCCTGAGTTGTTTCGTGAGGAGCTAAAAAGTGCAAAACTCGTAGCAAATCCTGGATGTTTTCCCACTAGTGCGATTTTAGGAGTTTTGCCTTTTATGAGTAAAAGAGTTAAACACACGCCAATAATAGTTGATGCAAAAACAGGTGTGAGCGGTGCGGGTAAAAAACTTAGCGATGTAACGCACTTTGTAAATGTAAATGACAATCTTTTTGCCTACAATCCGCTTATGCACAGACATGCGCCGGAGATCGCACAAAAACTCGGAGTAGATTTTGATGAAGTTCATTTTGTTCCGCATTTAGTTCCCGTTACTCGCGGTATGATAAGTTCTATCTATATTCAAGTGGAAGGTGATTTTGACGAAAATGCCATGCTTGAAGAGTTTTATAAAGATGCTAAACATGTGAGAGTATGTAAAAATCCGGTTGACATGAAGAGCGTTGCAGGAACAAATTTTTGCGATATCTATGTAAAACGAAAAGCAAACATGCTATTTATATCAAGTGCAATAGACAATCTTATGAGAGGCGCATCTTCAGCCGCAGTTGCCAATGCAAACTTGATGATGGGATTTGATGAAGATTTAGGTGTGCCAAACATAGCTTATGTTCCATGATTTAGAGATAAAAGAGGGTGCATTCGTCATAGGCGATGCACACTACTCGCACAACCGTCCCCAATTTTTAGAGTTTTTAAAAAGCATAGCTTCTCACGAATTAAAACCTACGCAGATAATATTGATGGGAGATATCTTTGATGCTCTTTTTGGAGAAATTCCCCATACGCATAAAATAAATGAAGAAGCAATAGAGATTTTAAATAAGATTTCCTTAGATATAGAAGTTATCTATTTAGAGGGAAACCACGATTTTAATTTAAAA
Source organism: Sulfurimonas sp. RIFOXYB12_FULL_35_9 (assembly GCA_001829715.1). Taxonomy (GTDB): domain Bacteria; phylum Campylobacterota; class Campylobacteria; order Campylobacterales; family Sulfurimonadaceae; genus Sulfurimonas. Next base: position 18,453 of record MICC01000081.1, on the reverse strand, counting down.
AAAATCTTTCCGCATGCAAAAGTCTTTCCTATCTCGCTGCAGCCTGTTACATGTACGATAGAAGCTAAAAAAGTGCTCCTTTCTCACGGCGATATTGAGAGTGACGCAGGATACAAGATTTATACACTTTTTATTAGAAATAGCTTTGTTTTATCTATTTTAAGAATCATTGACTCCTTTAGCGGACACTCTATCTTAAAACGTTTAGAGCAGTATCTAAATAAAAAAGATGATTGCAAGGAGCTTTTAGGGCTTGAAAAATTTATCTCAAAGAGGCTGGATAAAAAATATAGGTGTGACTATTTTATAGAAGGTCATTTTCACCAGAATAAAATCATAAAATTGAAAAATTTTATCTATTTTAATTTGGGTGCTTTTGCTTGCAATCAAAGATATTTTATTGTAAAATCAACACAAGATATAGAGTTTTTAGAAGAGAATATTTTCTCAAAAGGGATTTAAAGTATGAATATAGAAGATTCATTGAAAGTTGGCTCAAATGAGATGGAGCTTGTAGATTTCCGCATTTTCAAACAAGAAAAAGATAGAGTTTATGAGGGTATTTACGGTGTAAACGTTTCAAAAGTTCGTGAAATTATTAAACTGCCAAAGTTGACGGAACTGCCTGGAACTCCTGAGTTTATAGAGGGTATTTTTGACTTAAGAAGCGTTGTTATCCCTGTAGTAAATTTGGCTAAATGGATGAAAATTACCGAGCCTGAGGGAGTTGAAAAAAATTCAAGAGTAGTTATTACGGAGTTTAATAACATACTTATAGGCTTTATAGTTCATGAAGCAAAACGTATCAGAAGAATAAGCTGGGCAGATATAGAACCGGCATCTTTTATGAGCAACAGTGCTTCTATCGAGGGAAGCAAGATTACCGGTGTTACGAAAATAGAGGGCGATAACGTACTTCTTATTTTGGATTTAGAGAGTGTTGTACAAGATTTGGGTCTTTATGAGCCTGATACTCAGTATAACGCCGGAGAAATTGAAAATTTTTCAGGTTTAGCACTTGTTTTAGATGATAGTTCAACAGCAAGAAAAATCGTAAAAGAGGCTCTCATAAAGATGGGTTTTAATGTCGTTGAAGCTACAGATGGACAAGAGGGACTTGAAAAACTGGATGAACTCTATGAGATTTACGGTGAAGAGATATCTAAAACCTTGAAGATAATTATTTCAGATGTCGAGATGCCGAGAATGGATGGTTTCCATTTTGCGGCAAATGCTAAAGAAGACGGAAGATTTAGTACTATACCAATTGTATTTAACTCTTCAATAAGCGATCATTTTAGTGAGCTTAGAGGAGTTGAAGCCGGTGGAGAAGCTTATTTAGTTAAATTTAAAGCAGATTCTTTTTATAATGAAATAGCACGTGTTGTTCGTGCTCATATGAAGTAGGGAGTATAAAAATGGATGAATTTCAAGAGATATTACAAGATTTTTTGGTTGAATCTTTCGAGTTGATTGAGCAGCTGGATCAAGATTTGGTGGAGTTAGAAACTAGACCGGATGATTTAGAACTTTTAAATAGAATATTTCGTGTTGCGCACACCGTTAAGGGTGCTTCTTCATTTTTAAATTTTGATGTTCTAACGCATTTGACTCACCATATGGAAGATGTTTTAAATAGAGCAAGACATGGGGAGTTAGTAATTTCTCCAGATATAATGGATGTTATTTTAGAATCAATAGATTTAATGAAATCACTTCTTCATATCATTCGAGATACGAGTGAGGACGGCGGTGTTGATGTTTCTGCATGTGTCGCTAGACTCGATAAGTGTGTAGGAGGAAGCGGAGTAGTTGAAACTCCCATAGCTCAAGCTGCACCAAAAGTTGAAGTTAAAGAAGTAGTCGAAAAAGCTCCCGATGTAGATGCTCTTGACTATGAAAATATGGATGCTGATGAGCTAGAAGCCGAGATAGAGAGACTTCTAAAACAGAGACAAGCCGAAGATAAAGCTAAGAGAGAATCTAGAAAAGGCGAAGGAGAAAATGACACTTCATCTGATTCTGATAACTACTTTGAAGAAGAAGATGAGTTTGAGCCTGTTATAAAAGTTCCGATGACGGTGACACCAGCTTCAAAGCCTGCTCCTACTGGCAGTAACTCAGATGATTCGGAAGATGCTAGAGCTGCAGCACCTGCAAAAAAAGCACAAACGGTTGAGCAGACCATTCGTGTAGATGTTAAAAGACTTGACCACCTTATGAATCTCATCGGTGAGCTTGTTCTTGCTAAAAACAGACTTATTAAGATTAATGTTGATGTTGAAGAGCGATATGAGGGGGAGGGATTTCTTGAAGAGTTAAATCAAGTCGTATCTATAGTATCACTAGTTACTACAGATCTTCAAATTGCAGTTATGAAAACTAGAATGCTTCCAATCGGTAAAGTATTTAACAAGTTTCCAAGAATGATTCGCGATTTAAGCAGAGAGTTAAATAAAAAGATAGAGCTTGAAATATACGGTGAAGATACAGAACTAGATAAATCAATTGTTGAAGAGATAGGCGATCCGCTCGTTCACATTATCAGAAATTCATGTGACCATGGAATAGAGATACCAAAGATTCGCGCCGAGCAGGGTAAAAATGAGACAGGTACAATTAAGCTAAAGGCATACAACGAAGGGAACCAGATTGTTATCCAAATAGATGATGATGGAAAGGGACTTGATGTTGAGATGCTAAAGAGAAAATCTTTAGAAAAAGGTCTTATCACTCAAAAAGAGTCGGAAAATATGAGTGATAAAGAGGCGTTTACGCTTATCTTTAAACCAGGTTTCTCTACTGCGGCTACCGTTACCAATGTCTCCGGACGCGGTGTTGGAATGGACGTTGTAAAGACTAACATTGAAAAAGTAAACGGAATAATTGACATCGATAGCGAAATTGGTGTCGGAACGTCTATGAAGCTCAAAATCCCCTTAACGCTTGCTATTATTCAAGCGTTATTAGTCGGTGTTCAAGAGGAGCATTATGCTATTCCGTTAGCTTCGGTTTTAGAGACTGTAAGAATCTCGAAAGATGAAGTTTATACGGTTGAGGGACGTTCTGTTATGAGATTGCGTGAAGATGTTCTTCCTCTAGTTCACATCGGAGATATTTTTGAAGTTGAGCGGATCTTGGATTCTAGTGAATATGCTTATGTTGTTGTTCTTGGTTTAGGAACAAGTAAATTAGGACTTATCGTCGATACATTGGTAGGACAGGAAGAGATAGTTATCAAATCTCTCGGAGAGTTCCTCAAAGGTATAGAAGGAATTGCCGGTGCTACTATCCGTGGTGACGGTGGAGTAACACTGATTGTTGACGTAATAGCAATTATGGATATGTCAAAGCGTGTAAAAGCTTCTGCACTAAAAGATACTACATCTGATGCTGCAATGTTGACTCGTGAGAAAACAAAACCTAGTGATTATGCGGTCATGATTGTAGATGACTCTAAAACGGATAGAACAATTATGAGAAAAGCTCTTGAACCGCTTGGAGTGACTTTGGTTGAAGCCGGTGATGGACAAGAAGCACTTAGTATTTTAAAGCAGGGTGACTATAATTTTGATGCAATGCTAGTGGATATCGAGATGCCTAGAATGGATGGATACTCTTTGGCAATTGAGATTAAGAAATATAATCGTTATAAAAACTTGCCTCTGATTGCTGTAACATCTCGTACCGGCAAATCTGATCGTATGCGCGGTGTTGAGTCTGGAATGGTAGAGTATATTACAAAACCATACTCGGCGGATTACCTATCAAGCGTAGTTCAAAGAAATATTAACTTTAGATCGGAGTTCTTAAGATGAGTGATAAATTAAAGCAAGTAATTAATAAACAGAGAAAACATGAAGAAGATAGTTCAAAACACTCGGAGGATATAGTTCAGTTAGTCGGATTTGTAATCGGGGATGAGGAGTACGCAGTTCCTATTTTAGCTATTCAAGAGATTATTAAACCGTTTCCGTGGACAAGAGTTCCTCAGGTACCAAAGTATGTTGTGGGTGTTTTCAACATGCGTGGTGCCGTTATACCTCTTATAGATCTTCGTCTAAAATTTGGACTTAGCCCTAAAAAACATAACGAAGAAACAAGATTTATCGTTATGAGACATGGAGACGATATTGCGGGATTTGTAATCGATAGACTTACGATGGCCATTCGAATTAATAAATCTAAAATTGGACCTGCACCTGAAACTGCAAACGGTGATGATACCGCAATTGACGGTGTAGGCAAGCAGGAGGATAGAATTATAACTATCCTAAAAGTAAATAAACTTTTAGAGAGAGATTTTTAACCTCTTTAACATGAATCACTCATCTTTAGATACTACACTCGTTGATGCCAAGCTCTCCTTAAAATTTGAGGGAGAGCTTACTCTCTATAATCTTACAAAACATAAAAAAAAAATAGACTCTATAGATTTAAGCGGAGTCACTGACGTAATTATTGACTTGTCCAAACTTAATTTTTTAGATAGTGCTGCATCTATTTTTATAAATAATTTTCAACAACAGATTTCCAATCTTCATGTAGAACTTCTCTGCAATGATAAAGAGGTTTTGGCTATGCTTGAGTTGGTAAAAGAACAAAAGCTAAAATATCAAGAGATGTCTCATCGTAAAAAAAGAAATTTTATAGAAAAGTTAGGTGAAAACAGCTATAAAAATTATCGTAGTTTTTTATCTTTCATGTCGTTTATGGGTGAACTTTTTGCAAATAAGATACACTATTTGACATCTTATAAAAACATCAGATACAAAGAGATAATTTTTGAGATAAATGAAAGTGCCATAAAAGCATTTGGCATCGTTGCACTTACAAGCTTTTTAATCGGTTTGGTCGTTGCATATCAATCTGCATATCAGCTTAAACTCTATGGTGCAAATATCTTTATAGTCGACATGCTGGGTATATCTGTTTTAAGGGAACTCTCTCCGCTTATTACAGCGATAGTTATTGCAGGAAGAAGCGGTTCTGCATTTACTGCCCAGATAGGGGCAATGAAGATTACCCAAGAACTTGATGCAATGCAGACGATGGGTTTTGATCCATATAGATTTTTAGTTATTCCAAAAATTATCGCACTTATGATTACTCTGCCGATACTTATCTTCATCTCAGATATTATGGCAATTATCGGTGGCATGGTTGTTGCAAATTTAGATTTGGGTATTACCACTGATATGTTTTTAGATAGGTTTAGAGAAGCTGTCGACATAAAGCACTTTTTAGTTGGGATTGTAAAAGGACCTTTTTTTGCTTTTTTAATCGCTTCAATAGCTATATACAGAGGATTGCTGGTTAAAGATGACACACAAAGTATAGGATTCAATACGACAAAAAGTGTGGTGGAATCTATTTTTGCCGTTATAATATGTGATGCAATTTTCTCAATAGCTTTTACAAATTTGAAAATATAATGAAAAATATTATTGAAATAAGAGACGTTAAAACTGCTTTTGGCGATAGAATTATTCATAATGGAATCAATATTACAGTTCCAAAGGGAAGCATTTACGGGCTTTTAGGTCCAAGCGGATGCGGTAAAACCACCCTTTTAAGAGAGATGGTAATGCTTCAAGATATTTGTGCAGGAGAGATT
>MICC01000081.1:0-12798 GCA_001829715.1 Sulfurimonas sp. RIFOXYB12_FULL_35_9 | reverse complement strand
CAACTTCGAAAAAGGTGGGGCGTCTTATTTCAAGCAGGAGCTCTTTTTTCATCACTAAGTTTAAAAGAAAATATCGCTCTTCCTCTTGTAGAGTATAGTGATCTTTCGCAGGAGATGATTAATGAGATTGTGGCATTTAAAATAAGCATAGTCGGGCTAAAGGCAAGTGATGCCAATCTATATCCATCACAAATAAGCGGCGGAATGAAAAAAAAAGCAGCTTTGGCGCGTGCGCTAGCTATGGATCCGAAACTTCTTTTTCTGGATGAGCCTACAAGCGGACTGGATCCTATATCTGCCAGAGAGTTTGATGCACTGATATTGAAACTTCGTGATCTTTTGGGTTTAACGATTGTGATGGTCTCGCATGACTTGCAATCCATCTATGACACGGTTGACAAGGTTGCTATTCTTGATAATAAAAAAGTAGTCTATGAGGGTAATTTGGATAATATATTTGGCGTAGAAAACGAGTTTATAAAAACTTTTTTTAACGGTATAAAAAAGGTATAAGTTTGAAAAATATCAGCAAAATAGAAGATAAAAAATTATGAACAATAGAGTAAATTATAGTTTAGTAGGTTTTTTGGTACTTTTTGCCCTCTCTGCCATGATGGTGTTTGGTTACTGGCTTTTAAAGCCGTCTAAAGAGATTGAGATGAAAGTGTATGCTATATACTTTGATGAATCGGTTTCAGGACTAAACTTAGATGCTCCCGTAAAATACAAAGGGATTAATGTCGGAAAAGTTACGGCACTTAACATAAATCCAAAAAATTCTGAGCAGGTTGAAATTTTGATAACAGTTTTAAAGTCAACTCCCATAAAAACATCCACAGTAGCGCAGCTTACTTCACAGGGAATTACCGGACTTAGCTATATCAATTTAAGTTTTGGCGATGAGAGCAGCGAGTTTCTTAAGGCACACAAAGGTCAAGAGTACCCGGTTATAAAAACAATACCCTCGCTTCTTATAAAACTTGAGAATACGGTTGGAGATTTAACTATAAATCTCTCAGAGACTCTACAAAGAACAAGAGAGCTATTAAAAGAGGAAAATCAGGCGGAGTTCTCTTTGTTATTGAAAAACAGTGCAATTTTTATGAGCAAAATGAATCAGACATTAGATGACGAGACAATCGCCAATCTGCAACAAACAATGAAAAATTTAAATAGCGTATCAAAAAGACTAGATGAAATGATGCCTCGTGTCGAAAAACTGATAGAAAACAGTGTTGCATGGGAAGACAGCGTGTCTGCTTCATTCACTTCAATTATGAAGAGTTATGTGGGTATTGCAGGTTCTATGAATACATTTAATAAAGCTTTGCAGAGCGGAGATTTTAATCTTAAAGAGATGAGCAGCGATATTTTACCGACTATGAATAATACATTGTTAGATATGCAGAGTTTGATAATAAAGATGCAAGAGACGCTTAGCAAACATGAGAGAAGTCCTAGTGATATTCTCTTTATGCAAGAGCAAATTAAAAAAGGTCCCGGAGAGAAATAAGATGAGAGAGCTTTTAATTATATTAGGATTACTATTAAGCGGTTGTGCAACGGTCAAGCCAACAATTACTGATTATAGAATTTTTGCCAAAACAGTACAGAACAGCAACTCATTCTCAAATAGCTGTAAAGATAAATCTCTAAAGATTGCACAAGCTTTTAGCCCTAGTTCGCTCATGTCTTTAAACATGGACTATATGGAGTCAGAAAATAGAGTTTTTTCCTATTCGCAATCGCAGTGGCAAGAGTCGCCAAATGATGCAATAACGTTTGAATTGCTTAAAAATATAAGATCTGCAGGCATATTTAGCAGTGTAGAGGCATCAAAATCAAGAAGTAAAAGCAGTTGGATACTTGAGACAAATATAGAGGAGTTTTTGCAGTTTTATACAAAAGATATGAAAAGCTCCTATGTTAATGTTGTTATAACGCTAACGATTATCGATACTCAGACAAACTCCGTTGTGGCAACTAAAACTTTTAGTTCAAAGGCAGATGCAAAAACGCTAGACGCACAAGGCGGAGTAGAAGCTCTAGGTGCGGCACTATCGGAAGTAATTTCTCAAAATACAGAGTGGCTTGAGAGAGTTTGTAAATGATACAAGAGAGTGAGTATAAAAAAAGAAGAGATACTTTAGGTAAAAAACTCTCAAATAACTCTATCGGAGTTATTTTTAGTGCAGAGTATACGACAAGATCTCACGATACGCAGCACCCATATAGACAAAATAGTAATTTTTACTATTTGACCGGTTTTAAAGAAGATAATGCCGCACTCGTATTTATAAAAAAGAAAAAGAGTGTGAAAACAGCTCTCTTTGTTCAAAAAAAAGATGAGCTGCTGGAACTGTGGACTGGTGAACGACTTGGCAAAAAAGAGGCAAAAAAGAGATTTTTGGTTGATATGGTCTATGTAAATGATGATTTTAAAAAGAGATTTAAAGAGTTTATAAAAGATAAAAATTCTCTCTATTGCGATTTAAACTCTAAAAGCGGTGATGTAAAAAAGATTTTAAAATTAACAAAAAATTTTGAAATAAAAGAGGATATAATTAAGCTAATACGGAAGATGAGGCTTATAAAATCACTCTCAGAGATTGAGCTGATAAAAGAGTCAGTTGCTATCACGGCTAAAGCACATGAAAGAGCAATGAAGCTTGACAAAAGAGGAAAGTATGAGTATGAGCTACAAGCAGAGATTGAGCATGAATTTAAAAAAAGTGCAGCCTACAGTGATGCATATACTTCAATAGTAGCATGCGGAAACAGTGCAAATACACTTCACTATATAAAAAATGACCAGCCTCTTAATGATGGAGAACTTGTACTTATAGACGCAGGCTGTGAGCATAACTATTATGCCAGCGATATTACAAGAACAATTCCAATAGATGGAAAATTTAGCCAACCTCAAAAAGAGTTATATAATTTAGTATTAGAGACACAGCTTGCCGTAATTGACATGATAAAACCGGGCGTAATGAGAACGCATCTTCAAGAGGCGGCAGAAGAGATGCTTACAAAAGGGATGATTGCCCTTGGCATACTAAAGGGTGATTACAAAAGATTGATAAAAGAAAAAAAGCATAAAAAATATTATCCGCATGGTATCGGTCATTGGATGGGGATTGATGTTCATGATCCGGCTCCGTATAGAGATGCAAAAAATAGGGAAATACCGCTTAAAGAGGGAATGGTTTTAACTATTGAACCGGGTCTTTATATCGATAAAAATGACAAAACAGTACCAAAAAAATACAGAGGAATTGGAATAAGAATTGAAGATGATATTTTAGTTACAAGAGAGGGATGCGAAAACCTATCCTCCCATATCGTAAAAAAAGTGCAGGAGATAGAGGCTTTGGCTAACTTTTACTCGTAAATATAGCTCCAGCCGGTTAAACTCTTCTCTTTTGCCTCGCTAAAGTTATCAGAATCTGCCAAAAAATCCATAACTAGCATGGGCATATTTGGCACATTTTTCATATCTTCTTCTTTTACTAAAAGCATAGGCATATAAGTCTCTTGCAAGCCTTGTGAAAACCCGACAGGCATAATCTGACTCATAACTTCTATTGCGTTTTTAATCCCCTCTTCTTGGAGAAATTTGTCAAATATTGCTTTTTGAATTTCTCTAGGCAGATCGTCCGAAGTGTTTAAAAATAGAGTAAAATGAATCGGAGTCTCTTTAAAATTGTCCGGTGCCGGAGCTGCCATAATAATATATTCGACACCATTTAAGTGCTCTTTTATTTCACCGACACTTAGATATCTTAATGTTTTTATAGCTGCTGCATTCACTTGATTATGCTTTCTCACCGATAAGCGGTTTGCCCATCTCATCTTCTAGTTCTCTTTGAAGTTTAGACATTTCAAATCTTATATTATCTATAATCATAGGATGAACATTAAAATCTTTCTTCCATTTGACTTCATCAATTATGCCATCATGCAGTTTTCCAAGCTCCTCTATTTTTATAGAATAATCCTGCAAATCGTTGCATATTTCAATAGTGTCGTTAATAGTATCTTTTAGTTCAATATACCACTCGCTTTTACTTCCTTCAACCATTTTTATAGTTGACTCAAATACAACTGACAAAGTCTACCTCTCTGTTTTATCGAAATCTTTAGCAAATTTAGCTAAATCATCTTTTTTTCTTAAATCACCGTTATATTTTATATTGGAGATATCAACAGTATCATCATTTAACATCTTAGGAACTGCATCTCCATTTGCAATAACTTCCATATGCGCATCAAGCTCATCTTCACTGTATGCCATTTGCATATCTGCAGCTACAACATGTGGAATCTCTTCGATAACTCTTAGTTTTTCAAGCTCTTCTGAAACACCTTCGCCTTCTATTGTGATGATTATTCTGCCTTTTTCATCATGCATGTGATAGTCACAAACTTCACAATCCTTTAGACTTTGTACTACTTCGTTTAGATATTTTGGTAGTGTTTGAACTACAATGCTCGATATATTCATATAATTTCCTTTTAATTTTTTAATACATTTTTATAGTTAAGTAACTATTCGTAAATTACTTTTCTAGTTTTTTCACCGTTATCTTTACGTATTTTATCATAGAGTTTTTGATATTCTAGCTTATCATGATACTCAATCGGTGATCTTAGAGATTTATACTCAACAAGTTTCCCATCTTTATAAACACCTGAAACAATCGCTTTTACCCAGTAGTGACCTCTATCTTTGCGAAGATTTTTGACTATGCCTATCCATTGATTTCCGCTTTTTATCGTTTCCCATAGATCTTTGTAAACACTTTTTGGCATATCAGGATGTCTGACTATACTATGAGGTTTGCCTAAGAGTTCGTCAAGCGAATAACCGCTTATTTCACAAAAAAGCTCATTCGCATATGTAATATTACCGTCCAAATCAGTTCTTGAAGTAATGACTTCATCATGAGGAACTTCTGTTTCTATAAAAAACTCACTTTCATTATATTGCATCTTCTCTCCTTAGCTATTTTACACTATATTGATTAATAATTCTGTCGTCGCTTCCAACAAGAAATTCATTTTCGTTTACAAAAACTATCTTTGAAAGTGTCATATTATTACCGCTGAATCTGCCTATTTCAGACTTGCTAATGGTATCTACAACAGCTACATTATTATTTTCATCACATGCATAACCTACTATCTTACCGCTAGGAGATAGCCCGACGCTGTAGATCAAGAAATTAGATTTCACATGATGTGCAGATCCGAATTTTGGAGCATATATTACAACTTTTCTATCCTGCCCCGCTGTTGCAATTATTCCATTTTTATAATCGACTTGAAAAACATTGTCTAAATTTTCTCCGGACAAAAGTTTAATAAGCTTGCCGTCTTTAGTGTTGTGAATCTTTAGATTTCCGCTCTCATCTGCTATAACAACTTCATTCTTTGATTCATTGAGTGCAAAATCAGAAAATTTTGCACCGGAGACTTGAATGGCCCAATTACTGGTACGTTTTTTTATGTCGAAAGATATAAGTTCATTGCTTAATAGTCCAAGAAGTATTGTATTTTTATCTAAAAATTTCGCTTTTAATACACCAAGACCTTTAGTGTAGTCAAAAATAAGTTCATTTTTATTATTTTGATGAATATGCAATCTTGAAAAACCTTGTTTGTCTTGCGATAGAATAAGCATCTTATCATCTATGACATCAACCGAATAGACTTTAGAATCAATTGTATCTCCCATAAAATCAATAATTTTTTCAACTTCAATTTTTTTAATAAGCTTTTTGCTTTGGTAATCAAAAATGTCTACACAACTCGCATTTGTAGCACTGTATACTTTGTCGTCTTTATATACGATGTCTACAACTGAACCGCTTGAAATAAATTTTGATGTAGGCTGCTTCATGTTTTGTGAAAAAAGAAGTGTTAAAAACATCATTAATATGGTGATTACTCTCATTATAATACCTTTATTTGTATTGCATCTGTTGGACATCTGCTAATGCAAAATCCGCATGATGTGCATTTATCGTTTATGATAGGCATAAACATAGCTTGAAAATCTATAGCCCTCTCCAGACATGGATCTTTACAAGAAAAGCACATCGTATGACTCCAACTTAAGCACTTTATTTTATTAATCGTAACTTTAGCTCCGATTAATCTTTTATTTTCAACATTTAAAACGCCAAATTCACAAGATATAGCGCATTTGTCACAATATGTACAACCGCTTGATGAGAAGATTAAATATGGAGTTTTATCATCCGAAATTTTAATTATATCTTCTTCACAAACAGTGGCACATTTCGCATCACACTTGTTACACTCATTATGAAAAAGAGATTCATCACTAAAGTAAGGCGGTCTTAAAAGTTTCTCTTGCTTCTTTGAACCGCTTATGGATGAAGCAAGAGAGCCAAAAAGCTCTCTTCTTTGCATTAGTGAGCTGCGCCGCCTAAGCTGCCAGCTTTAGAATTTTTGTTAGCAAGGTCATCTTTTGTTACAAAGCTGTCTTTACCAACAGTGTCTAGTGCTTCAGTAAGTTTACCGCCGCTCCAGTTTGATTTATTTGCACCGTCTTTACTTGTAAATACAGGCTCAAATGTGTTCTCAACTGCTAAATCACCTTGTGACTGAGGAGCGTGACATTGGTTACAGTTAAATCTAGCATGTTGAAGCTGATTCCCTTTAACGATTTTAGTCTCGTTTTTGTAGTTATTAACTGTATCCACAGCTAAGCCGTTTACAATTTTAGCTCTTGGTCTAAAATCTGTAAAGTGTGATACAGGAATTGGCGTTGCACCCATTGCAGCAGCCATTTCAGGCAAGTGACAACTTGTACACTGATTGTTGCCAGTTTTTATTGGTAACATACCAGTTGTATCATGTGGAATCATTGGCGGAGCATCTTGAAATGCTCTTTTAATTCTAGAACTTGTTGTAGCTTGTGCTGTTCTATACTCAGTCTTATCAGCTATTGTTGCATCTTCAGTATAAAGATCCGTGTTTCTTAAACCAAGAGACTCTTCACTAACTGTTTTTGCAACTGCTAATTTTGATGAAGATTTAGCCTCTTCGCTCACACAACCTGTTAACAGTAGTGCTGCAGTAACTAAACCAACCGATATCTTAATCATTGTTTTCATTATTACTCTCCCTTTTTTTATCATTTACTAGTTTTCTTATTGAAAAACTAAGAGCATCATCGTCGCATACCTCTATGCATCTTGCACAAATTGTGCACTCTGCTGATAGCACAGGAATGCTCTCTTTACCAATCATATATAAAACCTGCTGCTCAGGACAAACAACTTTGCATTTCATACATAAAGTACAATTTTCTTCATTGTGATGTACTCTAATCAAGCTGTTTTTGCCTACTAATGAATAAAATCCACCAAGTGGGCAAATATGTCCACACCAACCATTTTTTAAAACTAAAAGGTCAAAAAGAAAAATAATGAGCACTGCTGCCCATCCAAAACCAAAACCGAATATTACACCCCTATGAAGCATAGAGATAGGTGAAATAAATTCAAAAGCTGCGACACCCATCATAATCGATATTATAAAACTTAATCCCAATGTCCAATATCTTATATTTCTAGAGGCAGGCTGTCTTTTAGAAAAATTATCAACTCCAATTTTTCTTCTAAGAAGCGCTGCAGCATCCGTTACCAGATTTACAGGGCAAACCCAGCTGCAAAATGCACGACCGCCAACTACTAAATAAAACATTGTAATAATTAAAGCACCGATAATTAAATCAGTAGCTATTACCGCACCGGCTGCAACCATTTGCAATACTGCATACGGGTCACTTAAAGGAACTAAGTTAAATAAAACGGATGAGCTAAGATTTCCCATTAAAACGGTCCATCCCCAAGCGTTTGCACTGAAATATAAAAATAATAAGCCTATCTGAGTTGTTCTTCTAAAAAATAGATAGCGATATTTATTCCAAAATGTTTTCATTTGTCTAAACCTCCTATCCCACTATTTAAAGAATCAATAGCCGTGCCTTTACTTATCTCGGTCGTTGTTTTAATCTCTGAAGCATCTTTTAAACGCTTCTCATCTTCTTTATCCCAACCTTTGATATAGTAATTACCGGCTTTACCCATTGCAACTTCCCTTGGAAGTATAAAAATAGATGCTTTTTCAGTTACACAAGCTTTCTCACAAAGTCCACAGCCTGTACATGCATCGGCATGAACAACCGGTGTTAAGTATGCATGCTTACCTGTTCTCTCATTTTTATGATATTCAACCGTTATGGCATGACCCAGTATAGGACAAGCTCTATAACATGCATCGCACTGAATACCCCAGAAAGCTATACAAGTTTCTCTATCTATTACGGCAAGTCCCATATCGGCAATATTTATATCAAGTTTGCCTTTTGTGGTAACGCTTGGCTCATTTAGTGCACCGGTAGGGCATACAGGCACACATGGAATATCAGGACACATATAACAAGGAATATCTCTAGGAATAAAATAAGGTGTTCCTAAAGGTTTATTATCACCCGGTTTTGCAAGCAACAGAGTATTATAAGGACATGCTTCTACACAAAGTCCGCATTTAATACATGTTTTTAAAAAATCTTCCTCTTTTATAGCTCCGGGCGGACGAAGCAGCAGTTGTGAAGCTGTAACTTCATCAACGTAAGCACTCCATATAAAACCACTCAATGCCGTTATTCCGGCACCGCGAGCCATGCTTAGTATAAATTTTCTTCTATCGCTTTGTGTTTCGTTTTTCATTTCACAATAAGTAGCTTTTATAGTTCAAAAACTACTTCTCCTTTAGTTTATTAAATTATGCTTTGTATATTTTTACAGCACATTTTTTAAAGTCTGTCTGTTTTGACATAGGACATGTCGCATCTAAACAAACTTTATTGATAAATACTTTTTCATCAAACCATGGAACAAAGACTAATCCTCTTGGAGGTCTGTTTCTACCACGAGTCTCTACCCTTGCTTTTACTTTGCCGCGGCGAGATTCTACCCAGCATAAACCGCCTTGTTTAAGATCTTTAGCTTCAGCGTCTTTTGGATGCATATAACAAAGAGCTTCTGGAACAGCACGATATAGTTCGGGTACACGCATAGTCATAGTTCCTGAGTGCCAGTGTTCTAGTACACGACCTGTACATAACCAAGTATCATAATTTGCATCCGGCATTTCTGGTGGATCCATGTAAGGGCGAGCAAAGATTTTTGCTTTATTTTTCAATGGTTTTTGTTCGCTATCTTTGTTCATTCCAGTTAAGCTACCGCTTTTGAGTGCTTTAGCAAGAGTTCCGTAGAATGCATGTGAGTTACCTGTCTCTTTTGTTTCTTTTGCAGCATAAGGGTCATACTTAGCGTTAAATCTCCATTGAGTCTCTTTACCGTCAACAACAGGCCATTTAAGACCACGAACTTTGTGGTACATGTCAAACGGTGCAAGGTCATGCCCATGTCCGCGAGTAAATGCAGCATACTCTTCAAAAAGATATTTTTGAATAAAGAAACCATATCCTTCAAATACTTTTCCGTCACTTCCTACAACTTTTCTGCTGTCTCCGTAACCTTCACTATTGTCATATCCTTTTTGGATTGGATCATTTTGGTCAAGTTTGTATGATTTTGCAATATCGTTAGCGAATAGAATTTCAAACATTGTAGTATTTTCGTTATATCCCATAGCTTTTGCTTTTTCTATCATGCTTGGAAGAGCTTCTTTTCTTGGACCTGACGGTGCATATCCACCCCAAACATCTTTAACCGTAAATCTTTTTGAAAGTTCAACCCATTGCCATGTATCACTCATAGCATCTCCAACAGGAAGTACTTGTTGTCTCCATAGTTGAGTTCTTCTCTCAGCATTTCCGTATCCGCCCCATTTTTCATAGATCATAGCAGATGGCAAGATAAGGTCTGAAACTTTTGCAGAAATACCAGGATATCCATCAGAAGTTACGATAAAGTTATCCATTTCTCTTGCAGCTTTAATCCAGTGATGAGCAGATGCAGTATCTTGATATGGGTTACAAACGTTTACCCAAGCAAATTTGATAAGACCGTCTTCGATATCACGGTGAATTTTCATAATGTGTTGTACGCCTATAGGGTTGATTGTTCCCTCAGGTACCATCCATTTGTTTTCAGTGATTTTTCTGTGTGCAGGGTTTTCAACCATCATATCCGCTGGAAGTCTATGACAGAATGTTCCTACTTCACGAGCAGTTCCACAAGCTGAAGGTTGACCTGTTAATGAGAACGCACCATCACCCGGTTTTGCTTGCTTATTTAGTAAGAAGTGAACGTTGTAAGAAAGTGTATTTACCCAAGTACCGCGTGTATGTTGATTCATACCCATAGTCCAGAAAGATACTACTTTTCTACCTTTTTCAATATAGAGATCTGCTAATGCTTGAAGTTTCTTTTTGAAATCTTCAATGCTCTCATCCGGATCACCTTTAACAATTTTTGCAGTATAGTCAAGTGTGTAAGGTGCTAAAGATTTTTTATAATCTTCAAAAGAGATTTCCCAGTGTCCCAAGTGACCTGGAATATGAGTCATAGTGTCACCAGCTTTGTACCCAAACGGCTCAAGTGCAGGACCCTCTTTTTGAGAGACGGTAGTTTTCATCTCTTTAGATATGATTTCCATCTCTAAAGCAGTATATTTACCCTCTTTAATCGACTTCTCATCACTTCTTCTCATACCGTAACCGATATTTACAGGACCAGCCGTAAAAATCATATGTTTTTTAACGAAATCCCAATCAATAGTTTTTTCAGCTTCATCTCTATATACAATTTCTCTAGCAATATAGTTCCATAGAGCCAAGTCAGTATTTGGCGAGAAGATAATTTCAATATCAGCTAAGTCAGAAGTTCTATGCGTATATGTTTGGATAGATATAACTTTTACACGCTCAGGATCTGATAGTTTTCTATCTGTAACACGAGACCATAAAATCGGGTGCATCTCTGCCATATTTGAACCCCAAGCTACGATTGTATCAGTTAATTCGATATCATCATAACAACCAGAAGGCTCATCAACGCCGAATGTTTGATAAAAACCAACAACCGCAGATGCCATACAGTGACGAGCATTTGGATCTATTGCGTTTGAACGGAATCCACCTTTCATCATTTTTAGAGCTGTATAACCCTCCATGATAGTGTATTGACCAGATGCGAATACGCCTACTGCTTCAGGTCCGCCTGATTTAAGTGCTTTTTTGATGTTTTTTTCCATCTCATCAAAAGCTCTCTCCCATGATACCGGAGCAAATTTACCTTGCTTATTAAAATTGCCGTTTGCATCAACTCTTAATAAAGGCTGAGTAAGTCTATCTGCACCGTACATAATTTTAGCATTAAAGTACCCCTTGATACAGTTAAGACCACGATTTACTGGTGCAGCCGGATCCCCTTTAACAGCAACGATTTTACCGTTTTTTGTTGCCATCATAATACCACAACCTGTACCACAGAAACGACAAGCCGCCTTATCCCATCTCCAGTCGCCTTCAGCTTCTGCTGCCGCTGCTTCTAGCTCTACCGGTACACTCATACCAATCGCTGCTGCTGCTGATGCTGCCGCTGAACTTTTAAGAAATTCTCTTCTTGAAAGTGACATATTTTCTCCTATTTGATAATTTTTTAAAATATAGCAGTATAAAACCACCATATCTCAATGTTTTGTTAAGGTGTCCATTAACGGATTTATAATATCACTTTGAGGCTCTTAAAATCTTTGACTTGAGTCAAATTGACAATTTTTGCCATTTAAATTTGAAATTTTTTAAAAAAAGTTTACATAAGTAACATTTAAGATAAAAATAAGTTTTTAAAATTATTTAAGTTCTTGACAGCTTTTGATAAGTTTATCTAACTCATTTTTTAAGTTTGTGAGCTTTTTTGTCGAGTTAATAAGCTCTTCAGTTGATTCAATAACCATATCTTCACTATTATTAAGGTGTTTTGAAATAAGTGAAGTGTCTTTTAACTCATCTAAAATAGTGTCAAATTCATCTGTTAACTCTTCTAGTTTTGATGAAGCTTTTTGTGATTGAAGAAGTGCTTCATTTGAGTATTCGACGGCTGAATTTATTTTTTTGATAAAACAGTTTATCGTATCGCTTACTTCAACGATTTCGCTTTCGCTTTCAGCTTCAAGTTTTAGTGGAGTAAGGCTTGAAATATCCTCATTGTTTATAAGCATTTTTGAGTATTGCATAAATGAATCAACATGTGATTCTATAGATTTTAGTTGCAAAAGAGAATATATAAAAAGTATGAAAAGTATGGCTCCTGATAAGTATTGAAAACTTTTGATAAAGTTTGTTTTATCTTCGCTATGATTTGTGTACATGGTTACAAGTTTATCAACATTGTTTAACAGTGTTGCATTGTTTTTGTATATTGAAGCAACAATTTTCTCAAGCTCGTCTGTTCTTTGGCTGCTTAAGTTTGCAAGCTTTTTAAACTCTTCAACATCTTTGTAAAAACTTCTCCATAACTCACTAACTTCTAGGAGTTGGTTGGATATCTCATATGTCGGTACTACAAGTATTCCTTTATCTAGATTACCGTGCCTTAGGGTGCTTAACCCATCTATAAACTCATTGCATGCTTCATCTAGCTCATTAAAATCTCTCAATGAGTTGTAGTGTGTGTAGAAGATGTTTTTTGCTATCTTTTGAGTGAGCATTCTTTGCTTACCTGCAATATTTATAAGCAACGCATCCTTAATATTTTGCTGATTTAGATATATGGTCGTTGCTATTAC
>MICC01000080.1 GCA_001829715.1 Sulfurimonas sp. RIFOXYB12_FULL_35_9 | reverse complement strand
TGTATAAAATATGGTTTTGAATTGAAAAAATTTTCAGATGAGGCAAAAAAACAGCTGCTTGAGTACAGCTGGCCAGGAAACATCAGAGAGTTGCTCTCGGTTGTCGAGAGAGCGGTAATTTTAAGTGAAAATAACGAAATAACTCAAAAAGAACTTTTTTTAGAGTCTCGCGGATTTAATTAAATAACGAAGGAAGAAAATGTCAAAGAAATATAATGTAGCAGTAGTCGGAGCTAATGGAGCGGTCGGAGAAGAGATATTGTCGATTTTACATGAAGTCAACTTTCCTATAAATAAGTTAGTTCCGCTTGCAAGTTCCAGAAGTGCAGGAAAAACTGTAGAGTACGCTGGAAGAGATGTAGTAATCAAAGAGCTTACCGATACTGTTTTTGAAGAAGAGGATGTAGAAATCGCTCTTTTTTCGGCAGGCGGCAGTGTTAGTGCTCAGTTTGCCCCATCGGCGGTTAGAGCCGGCGCGGTTGTAATAGACAACACATCACACTTTAGAATGGATGAACACATACCTCTTGTAGTGCCTGAAGTAAATCCGGAAGATATAGCAAAATGGAAAAAAACAGGAATCATAGCAAATCCAAACTGTTCTACAATTCAAATGGTACAAGCCCTAAAACCACTGGATGAAGCTTATGGCATACAAAGAGTAGATGTCAGCACTTATCAAGCAACTTCAGGAGCAGGAAAAAGTGCAATGGAAGAACTTGTAAATCAGATGCAGTCATTTTTTACTTTTAAGCTAGATGAAGCAGAGCCTAAAGCTTTTGCTCATAGAATTGCACTTAATGTCATCCCTCAAATCGATAAATTTTTAGATAACGGGTACACAAAGGAGGAGATGAAAATGGTGAATGAAACTACGAAAATCATGCACAGAGAGATTCCTCTAAGTGCTACATGTGTTCGTGTTCCTACTCTTCGCGGTCATGCTGAAGCAGTCTCTGTTACATTTGCGAAAGAAATTGATGCAAACGAAGCAAGAGAGATCCTAAGAAAAGCTCCAAATATAGTTATACTAGATACTCCATCAGAGTCTATCTATCCAATGCCATCAACTGCTTTTGAAAAAAATGAGACTTTTGTAGGGCGTATCAGAAGAGATAATTTCTCTAAAAATATACTTCACATGTTTATCGTTGCCGACAACTTAAGAGTCGGTGCAGCTACAAATGCTGTTAGAATTGCCCAAAAATGGGTAGAAATGAGAGAAGAAGTATAGTCATGCTAGAAAAATTATTTGAAAATGGCCTATGGAGTTCAAGATTTATTATCATTCTTGCCGTAGTTTTTGGTCTTATCGGCGCTATCTTACTCTTTATTGTTGCCAGTTTTGATGTATATGAGACTGCAGTATATGTAATAAACACATATCTTACACATGCTCATCCTGAAAATTTCCACGAAGAAGTTATCGGCGGAATTATAGGTGCGGTAGATCTCTACCTTATAGGCGTCGTAATGATAATCTTCTCTTTTGGTCTTTATGAGCTTTTTATCTCGGATATAGATCCTGCAAAAGATGAAAACGGAGAAGAGAATCAGCTTTTAGCTATCCACTCTCTAGATCAGCTAAAAGATAAAATTTCTAAAGTCATAGTAATGGTTTTGGTTGTCGGATTTTTTCAAAAGGTCGGGCATACAACATATAGCGGAGCACTGGATTTACTATATCTGGCACTCTCTATAACAGCTGTTTCGGTTGGTCTTTACTTTTTAAGCAAAGTCGGAAAAAGTCACTAAAAAAATATCAAGGATTAAAATTGAGTAAAATATTTGTAGATGCATGCTTTGGCAAGGAGACTCCTTATACTCCGGTTTGGATGATGAGACAAGCAGGACGCTATCTTCCTGAGTATATGAAAGTTCGTGCACAAGCAGGGAACTTCTTAAATCTTTGCCATGACCCTAAAAAAGCTTGTGAAGTAACACTTCAACCGGTAGACATTGTAGGTGTTGATGCTGCGATACTTTTTAGTGATATATTAGTAGTTCCCGATGAGATGGGAATGGATTTGGAATTCATCAAAGGTGAAGGACCGAAATTTAACGACCCGATTAAAGATGAAGCTGACCTTGATAGGCTCATTGGCGGTGAAGAAGCTGCTTCAAAACTTACTTATGTTTATGAAACTATCAAACTTATAAAAAAAGAACTTGCAGATGATAAAGCTCTTATCGGTTTTACGGGGGCACCGTGGACTCTTGCAACATACATGATAGAGGGTGAAGGCACAAAAACTTACAATATCTGCAAAAAGATGATGTACTCAAACCCTGAGCTTTTACATAAAATTTTAGCAAAAGTAACAGAAGTTGTAAAACTCTATATGGAAAAACAGATTGAAGCGGGCATAGATGTAGTTCAAATCTTTGACTCATGGGCAGCTGCGATTGAGCCTTCAAAATATGACGAGTTCTCTTGGAAATACATGATAGAAATTGCAGATTATCTAAAAGCAAAATATCCGCATATACCTATTATTATGTTTCCAAAAGGCATCCCTGCGTTTTTAGACAAAGTGTACGGGAACTTTGATGTGTTCGGCGTTGATTGGTCGACTCCTATGGCTCTTGCAAAAGAAAAACTAGGTGAGAAATATGTTCTTCAAGGGAACATGGAGCCGTGCAGACTCTACTCAAAAGAAGCAACCTCGCAGTGTGTAGAAGCTCTTCAAAATATCATGGGTGGCAAAAGACACATCTTCAACCTAGGTCATGGAATTCTTCCTGATGTACCTGTAGAAAATGCAAAACATTTTATCTCTGAATGCCACAGAGTTAGTAAAAAATAAGTGAAAACTATTTTCGGTCCTATAAACTCAAGAAGATTCGGCTCTTCTTTGGGTATAGACCTCTCCCCTGCCCTAAAACAGTGCAATTTTGACTGCCTTTACTGCGAATTAGCTCCAAGTGCTACGACAGATGAACAAAAAAATGTGGTGGAAGTTTCAACCATTATCAACGAGTTAAAAGAGCATCTGCATGATAAAATAGATGTCATAACTATCACGGCTAACGGTGAACCTACTCTCTACCCATATTTGGACGAGCTTATTGATGAATTGAACAAAATCAAAAATAGCACTCAAACTCTTATACTGACAAATAGTTCTACGCTAGTTAATGAGAAAGTTTTTAACTCTCTCTTAAAGCTAGACCAAGTTAAACTCTCACTAGATGCAGTAAGTAATAGCGTATTTAAGAGAATTGACAGACCGCATGTCAATATAGAGATTGAAAAAATAGTTCAAAAAGTCATTGAATTTAGCAAAGTTTATAAAGGCAAACTCTTCATAGAGATACTTTTTGTAAAAGATTTAAATGACACAAAAGAGGAAATACAAAAGCTAAATGATGTTTTAATGCAATTAAAAGTTACAAGAATTGATATTGGCACCATTGACAGACCTCCTGCATATCCGGTAAGCGGAGTCAGCTACAAAGAACTGCATGACATATCACATCTCTTTAACAGCACCCTGCCGATTCATATCGCTTCAAGAGTTCATGCCGAGCCAAACAATGCTAGCTATGATGATGATGATGAGATACTAAACACATTAGACAAAAGACCTTTAACTGCCGAAGACATTGACTTACTTTTTGATGAAGAGAGTAAAAAACGCTTATATCTGCTTATAAAAAACTCTAGGATAACCAAAAAATCAGTGGGAAATTTAGAATTTTTTATACTTCATGAAAATGAGGAGAGGAAACGTGCAAAATAGCAGAAAAACCTTGACTTTTTGCAACTCATAAAGTATAATTCCACCCTCTTAAAGATATTCCGAATTAGCTCAGCGGTAGAGTAGGTGACTGTTAATCACTTGGTCGCTGGTTCGAATCCAGCATTCGGAGCCACATTAAAATCCCTATAATAGGGGCTTTATAACACTTTTCATAATCACTTTAAGCTTTCTCAAAAATCAATTTAGTAACCCATTAGTAACCATAAAATAAACAAATATTTAGAGATTATAGGTTTAAAATATAAAACTTTACCAATTCCGATAGTAAAACACTTGTATTAGCTACAGAATAATAATTTATACTCTATGACATTTATAGCACTTGTTCTATAATCGCATAAGTTATCTAAATCATTTAAATGAAGAAAAAAAGAGAGGCTTAAAACCTCTCAAATTCACTTTGTACTTTTTCAGATGTGAACCGAATATGACTGTCTATATAATTTGTATATATTTCAAATTCATCACTTTCGTATTCAAATAGCTCTTTATTAGAATCAATAAACTTGTAAGCTATTTGTGATAAAGATTCATAGATAAAATAGTTGATATTGCAGTCAAACTCTTTTCAAAAGTTCATCTCTACATTTTCATAAATTTCATCAAAATCTAGTTTATGCTCTTCAATAAGATTAACTAAAAATTCAACATCTAAATATCAAGCTCATAATAGATTTCTTGATAAATCAACTAAAATATTTTTGTTCATAATCACAAAAATTAAAAAATAAAGTGATTTTCGTTAAAAAAATAACAATAAAAAAATCAAGGTGGAGACTTTGTACTACCTTGATTTTTGATATTTTATTTTTTAGAATTAATCAGTTTATTTTGAATGTTACTAACGATGAGTTTACTGTATTAGATTAATAAATGTACTTTCTAAAAAGTAAAAACCTTTGCATAATTTTTTCAATCTTTCCTATAAATAAAAAGTGTTTCTACTGGAAAATGGAATTTAGAAATATCTTCATATTCAATTTCTTCAATATTCACGGTTCCCCCTGTGATAAGAATTCCCCTAATGTCTGTTGCCTTGTCTATAGCTAATGTTTTTGTAAATTTACCACCACTTTCATCTGTTGATTTCATTTCTAAATCATAATCATCTTCTTTACCAATACTTTTTCAATCTACAAATATTTCTATAGAACAATTTAACAAATTTATTTCTTCATATCAGTTGTTGCTGTTAATTTCAATAAAATGCATAACATCTTTATCTTCATG
>MICC01000079.1 GCA_001829715.1 Sulfurimonas sp. RIFOXYB12_FULL_35_9 | reverse complement strand
CTGGCTTCCTGACGTTTGTTCAATCTGCTTCATACCAAAGCAACCGCTAAAAAAAACAACACTAGCCACCAATAAAAATATATTTATATAATTACGCATCAATTATCCCGGGGCACTCAAGTTTCAACTCATCTACCCTATCT
Organism: Sulfurimonas sp. RIFOXYB12_FULL_35_9; assembly: GCA_001829715.1. Classification (GTDB taxonomy): domain Bacteria; phylum Campylobacterota; class Campylobacteria; order Campylobacterales; family Sulfurimonadaceae; genus Sulfurimonas. The sequence continues at coordinate 23,920 of MICC01000079.1, read as the reverse complement.
TTAAAATATTCCCAAAAAGGAAATGTTATACACTGCGTTGGTCGCACCTCATAAATCATACAGCCATTTGCAGCTTTATCGTAAAAAGCACACTCATAACTTTCACCGACTTTTCTCTCTTTTATTGAGTATTTATACCCGTTTTTAAAGAGATATTTCTGAACAAACTCCTCTACATCCAAACCTGTAAAATTAGCGATATTTTCTACCTCTTTAGGAGTTACATGTATATATCCGCTCTCACCGGTACAACACTTAGCACTACATGTACTGCATGCCGATGCATCAAAGTAGTAGCCGTATCCATCTTTTTTAATTATATTTGACATTTTATGCTCTGTGTCTTTGCTTTTTCATATATATTTTTTGCTCTTTGTGAAAACTCTTCACCCTCAAAAGCGATAAATGGCTCATGAATCTTCATAAAGGATTTAGATCCGTTTCTTGCATGTACCATTACCAGTGAAGCCGCTCTATCTATTTTCGGATGCACAAACTGAACATCCACTGCTCTTATTTTAACTCTATCCAACTCTGCACAAATTGCTCCAAATTGAGAAGCATCATAGCAAAAAATAAAGTGAGAGTTAGGCTTTAAAATTCTAGAGACTTTCTTAAAAAATTTATCTAAGGGCAAATTGACATTATAGCGTGCATGAAACAACATCTCATTTTGGCTTTTTGTTACGCCTTCGTGGTAAAAAGGAGGATTGGAGATGACATAGTCATATTTTGTCTCCTCTTTTAGCTCTAAAAAATCTGCCTTGTTAATTTTATACTCTATTTTATTAACTCTTGCATTAATCGTTGCATACTCTACAAATGTATCTTGTTTCTCGACTGCTTCAAGTTCAACTTTTTTATTATCCCTTGCAACCAAAAGCCCGACAACACCGCATCCCGCTCCAACATCTAAAACTCTGCCTTTTGGTTTGAAAGAACTGATAAAATCATATAAAAAGATAGAATCACTGTTATAACAGTAGCCAGAATCTGGCTGATAAAGAATCATCAAAAACCTTTTAGAGTATAATTTGCGTAATTATATCTCAAAGGGTTTAAATGATAATTATTCCGGCAAGACTTGCTTCAAGCAGATTCCCTCAAAAAGTATTGGCAGACATCGGTGGACTGCCGATGGTCGTTAGAACGGCAAAAAGGGTTACACATTTAGACAGAGTCGTTGTAGCTGCAGATGATGCAATAATCATTGATGTATGCAAAGCTCACGGTGTCGAAGCAATGCTCACATCTACCACACATAAAAGTGGAACTGACCGCATAAACGAATGTGCCAACATACTAAATCTCAGTGAAGATGAACTTATCATCAATGTTCAAGCAGATGAACCTTTTATAGAGGGTGAAGTCGTTGAAATGCTCCTAAAAAGGTTGCAGCTGCTAAAACAAAAAAACGAATCTTTCATTATGGCAAGCTGCTATAACTCCATAAACAGCCAAGCCGCACAAGATCCAAATCTGGTAAAAGTTGTCTTAGACGATGAAAATAACGCTATCTACTTCTCTCGCTCGCCTATTCCATTCAACAGAAGCGGTGAAGCTCAATACTTCGGTCACATAGGCATTTACGGATTTAGCAAAAAGAGCCTGCATGAATTTTGCAACCTAGAGGATGCACCGATAGAGGATATTGAAAAACTAGAACAGCTTCGTGCGATCTATCATCAAAAAAAGATAAGCATGGTTAAAGTTGCAAGTACAGGGTTTGGAATAGATACAGAGGATGATTTAAGAAGAGCTGTAGAAATATTTTTATAGTATCTTCCCTATTTATAGGGATTTAAAGCCCACTTATCTACTTCTAAAACAGGCTGTTATTTTAGAAAGGGTACAGAAAAGGCCATTACAATGCTTTAAAAATAGACTAATGAAAGTTTATGACCTTGACTATAGATATGAAACATATTATAATCATCCCTATACAAAAGGATGAAAATGAAAGATATATTTAAAAAACTCATTACAGATTTTATAGAATCCCAAGCAAAAGATATATTTCCAAGGCAATTCTACATACCACTTGATAGCAAAAAAATAATCTCACTTATAGGGGTGCGACGAAGTGGAAAGAGTTCGATTTTATTTGATATGATAAATACCCTTAGACAAAAAGTTCCAAAAGAAAACATCATCTATATAAACTTTGAAGACGACAGGCTCTATCCTTTGGAGCTCTCTCATCTTGATATGATTTTGGAGAGTTACTATGAACTTTATCCTACCAAAAGAGATGAAAAAGTCTATCTGTTTTTGGATGAGATACAAGCGGTGCCACAGTGGGAAGTGTATGTTAGAAGAATTTATGATACTTTGAACCTTCAGATATTTATCACAGGCTCTAGTGCCAAACTGCTCTCAACTGAAATGGCTACAAGTTTACGAGGCAGAACTATAAGCTATGAGATATTTCCTTTTTCATTTAAAGAGTATTTGAGATTTCAAAATATAGAGGTCAATCTTCACTCTTCTAAATCACTTAGTTTTATCAAAAATGCCCTCTCAAGCTACCTCAAAGATGGCGGATTTGCAGAGACAATCGGCGAAGATAAAACTATAGCTAGAGAGATACTCAGTGATTATCTTGAGCTTATAGTTTATAAAGATATAGTCGATAGATACAACATCTCAAATAGAAGCCTTCTAAAGATCCTCAATAAATACTGCTTTACAAACATCGCTACACTCATAAGTTTCAACAAACTCTGCAATGATTTTAAATCGCAAGGTTATAAACTTAGCAAAGATACACTATTTCAATACATCTCACATCTTGAAGATGCCTATGCACTTTTTACAGTACCGATTTATAGAAACTCCATCAAAGAGGAGCAACGAAACCCAAAAAAAGTCTATGCCATAGACAATGGATTTAAAAAAATATACGACTACGCCATAGACAAAGATATAAGTAAACTCTATGAAAACCTTGTGTTTTTACACTTAAGAGCCAAGACAAAAAATATCTACTACTTCAAACAAAATCAAGAAGTGGACTTCTACGCTAAGCTAGATGATAGCGAGATACTAGTAAATGTAAGCTACAAAATAGAAGATACAAAAACAAGAAAACGGGAGATAGACGGACTCCTCGAAGCGATGGAGTACTTCAAACTAAAAAATGCCTATCTTGTCACAGAAGATGAAGATACAACCATAGAGATAGAAGATAAAAAGATATTTATCGTGCCACTTTATAAATATTTGTTGGGATAAAAAAGGATCTTGCAATGTTTCAAAAGAGATAAGTTGCATTGTATTGACAACTATTATAGTAAAAGGCACAACAGCTTCAACTACAAAAGGAAAACTCAATGAAAACTACATTTTATTTTGGTAAATGGGACAAGATAATTCAAATATATTAAACTAGAGTTATATAAAAACAGTATAATATTTAAACTACACTTTAAATATTTACGATAAAATACTATAAAAACATAAAGGTATCTTATGCTTAAATATATACAAAATAAACAAGTAAGAAATATCAGTAGCATATCCTTAGAGTTTATAAGAGAGCAGTATTTAGAAAAACTCACTTCAAAAAATAGGCTTGTAGGACTTATAGGGCAAAGAGGTGTAGGCAAAACTACTTTGATGCTTCAGTATCTAAAACAAAACTACAAGCCTTATGAGTATCTCTATTTTAGTGCAGATGATATTTACATCATCAACAGTAGCATTTATGACATTGCGGATGAATTTGTTCGTCTTGGTGGAAAAATTATTGTCATAGATGAGATTCATAAGTATCAAAACTGGGCAAATGAGATAAAGTCTATCTATGACAGTTTTCCAGAACTCATCATACGATTTAGTGGAAGCTCTATGTTAAATATCTTACATGAGAAATTTGACTTAAGCAGACGAGCGGTTATAAGCTATGTGAAACCTTTAAGTTTTAGAGAATTTTTAAAACTAGATGCTAAGATAGACCTACCAAAACTCACCCTTGAAGAGATACACAAAAATCACAATGAAATAAGCTCCACTCTAGCACTAGAACATCCAACTTTATATAAAAACTTTTTAAGATACCTACAAATCGGATACTATCCATTTTTTATAGAGGATGAAATCGAGTACAAAAACAAACTTTTCAATGCGTGTGAAAAGGTGATAAACGAAGATATTCCATCTTTAAACAAAATAGACTACACCCACTTAAGTATCTTCAAAAAGTTTATCGCGAAGCTTATCTACTCAAAAGTCCCATTTAAAGTGAACATCGCTGAACTTTGCAGGGAGTTTGAAGTATCGCACCCTACACTGGCAACTTATTTAGAGATTTTAGAAACCACAAAACTTATAAGACCTATCAAAAAATACTCAAAAAATATATCGAAAAAACCAGAAAAACTCCTCTTCTCAAATACAAATTTGCTTTATACTTTTGCTGATGAGTTTGGTGTGGAAGTTGATATAGGCACGGTTAGAGAGACATTTTTTGTAAGTTGTTTTGAGAGTATCTATTATAGTGATGTTGGAGATTTTATTGCAGATGGCATCATTTATGAAGTGGGTGGAAAAAATAAAAAGTTTAAGCAAATAAAAGATGTCAAAGATAGTTTTGTGGTAATTGATACAGACTACTCTATGGAACAAAATAAAATCCCATTGTGGTTGTTCGGGTTTATGTATTGAAATAGTGTTTAGACAAAATATGGGTGTTTGGTTTGGTAGGATTTGAGAGAAAAAATAAATGGAGTATCTAAAGTGAGTAAAACAATAAATTCTAAAGATTATTTTTGTATCAATTGCTTTGAGGATAAAAATATAAAAGATTTTATTAAAAGTAATGGCAGTTTAGTTGCAGATGGAACTTTCAAATGTGGTTTTTGTCAAGTTTTGGATTGGTACAGATTGAACTAAAATCAAGGTGCGTTTTGTCTATTCTTAAGCCATAGAAGTAGTATTTTAATATTGATGTTTTATTAGATTTTATTATTTTATAGATGTGGATTTTTAGTACGATTTTAGTTGAAAGAAGTCTGGACTCATATCCTGTAAAGTACCTATTTTAGGAGCCTAAAAGAGTTTTGCAACCTAAAAGATGCTCCTATAGAAGATATAGAAAAACTAGAACAGCTTCGTGCAATCTATCATCAAAAAAAGATAAGCATGGTTAAAGTTGCGAGTACAGGGTTTGGAATAGATACAGAGGATGATTTAAGAAGAGCCGTAGAAATATTTTTATAACTATGAGAAATACTTTGGTAACGCAATATATGCGTTACTAAAACTAATTTAGATATTATCTCTAATACCCAAATCTGTTATAAGTTTAAGATAAGCATCTTTATCTGTTCTTTTAAAGTATTTCATAAGACGACGGCGTTGTCCTACTAATTTTAAAAGACCAAGTCTTGAAGCGTGATCTTTTTTGAATATTTTTAAATGCTCAGTAAGTTGAGAAATTCTCTCACTTAGTAGTGCAATTTGAACTTCACATGAACCAGTGTCGTTTTCAGTGCGACGATATTTTGCAACAATTTCTTGTTTTTTAGCCGAATCTAAAGCCATAATAGCCTCCAAATGGTATATTTAATCTAACAGTCACACAATGTGCATAAAGTTGAGGCGAAATGATATCTTATTTATTCTTTTATTTCAACTTCTTTTGATATAATCAACAAAAAATAAATAAAAGTAATCAATATGTTAATAACTCGTGCCAGTGAATATGCAATACTTTCTCTTATAGTTTTATCAAAGAGTTCCTCAGCGATAGATAGTGAAACTCTATCAAATCAGCTTTCGATACCAAAAAGTTTTTTGGCAAAAATTTTACAAGCATTAGCGAAACAGGGCATCTTAAAATCATACAAAGGCGTTAATGGCGGTTTTACACTTCTTTTAGAACCTAAAGATATAAATATGCTTCATGTTATGTCTTCTGTTGAAGGAAAAGCACCTGCAGTTTTTGACTGTGCGCCTTCAATGTACTCTTGTCCCTCAGGCAAAGCACCTCTATGTTCACTATGGCCTTTTTTAAATAAATTACAGGGAAAGATAGACTCTTTTTTAGCAGATTTAACTTTAGCAGACATATTAGAGTAAAGATTTGGCAAAAAAACTTACAACAAGACAGCAAATCGGCACAACATTAAACTTTTTACTAGCACAAAAAGATTTAAGTGTAGTCATTTTTGTAATGGCGATTTTAGCCATTATCATTGTTCCGCTTCCCTCAGCCCTACTCGATGTAATGTTGACGGTCTCTATTGCCATTTCTGTTTTGATTTTACTTATCTCTCTTTATGTTCCAAAACCGACTGACTTATCTACTTTTCCCACACTTATACTTATCATAACGCTCTTTAGGCTGGCACTAAATATTGCAACTACAAGGATGATTTTAAGTCACGGGCATGAAGGACCTGATGCCGTCAGTGATATCATAACAAGCTTTGGAGCGTTTGTTGTCGGCGGAAACTTTGTAATAGGAATCATAGTTTTTTGTATCTTGGTTCTTGTAAACTTTATGGTTATAACAAAAGGTTCTACAAGGGTTGCAGAGGTTGCTGCTCGTTTTACGCTTGACTCAATGCCCGGAAAACAGATGGCAGTTGATGCAGACCTTAATGCCGGACTTATTGATGATGCAGAAGCTAAAAAAAGAAGAGCTGCAATTTTACAAGATGCCAATTTTTACGGAGCAATGGACGGATCTAGCAAGTTTGTCAAAGGTGACGCAGTTGCAGGTATTATCATCACGCTTATCAACATCATCGGCGGATTTCTCATAGGTGTTTTTCAACATAAAATGAGCGTTGGTGACAGTGCTTCAACATTTACACTTCTAACCATAGGTGACGGACTTGTTGGACAAATACCTGCACTAATCATCTCTACCGCAACCGGTATTATGATTACCCGCTCATCCGGCGAGGGCGACAATTTCGCTGAGGGTGCTATCAACCAGATAATGGGAAATGCGAAAATCATGATGATTGTCGGATTTATAATGCTTCTATTTGCTATGGTTCCGGGGCTTCCGACTCTTTCAATGGGCTTTGTCGGAATTATGTTCGCACTTCTTGGCTGGTCAATCTATAAGTATGAAAAAGGCGAATTGACGATACTTAATATTGAAGGGCTATTAACGCCAAAAGAGAAAGAGTTCCAAGCAAAAGAGAAAGCTGCTGCGGCAAGACCTGCGAAGACTCAGGAAGAGATAGCAAAAGATGAAGAGAATGCACTGGCAGATATCTTAAAAGTCGAAATGCTTGAACTCACACTCGGTTATCAGCTCATACGCTTGGCGGACAGTGCGCAAGGCGGTGATTTGCTAGAGAGAATCCGCTCGATGAGAAGAAAAATAGCATCTGACTTTGGTTTTTTAATGCCTCAGGTTCGCATCAGAGACAACCTCCATTTACAGCCTCAGCAGTACCAGATTCTTCTAAAAGGAATCTCTATCGGCGAAGGCAAAATTATGCCTGATAAATTTTTAGCAATGGATAGCGGCATGGCAACAGGCGATATCAAAGGCGAACCGACAAAAGAGCCTGCATTTGGACTTGATGCTCTTTGGATAGCTCCGGAACTTAAAGAAGATGCGATTATAAACGGTTATACGGTTGTAGATCCTGCTACCGTTATCTCTACGCACATGAGCGAACTTGTGAAGAAAAATGCCGAAGATCTTCTCACTCGTCAAGAAGTTCAAACACTTATATCCAAGATTAAGAATGATTTCCCTGTTATCATTGAAGATGTTCAAAAAGTTGCTTCTATCGGACTTATTCAGAGAATTCTCAAAGCTCTTTTACATGAAAAAATACCTCTTAAAGATATGCTGACCATCCTGGAGACGATTGCAGATATCGCAGAGTATACTAAAAATGTAGACATCATTACAGAACAGGTTCGTGCAAAACTCTCGCGTATTATTACTCAAATGTACTCTGGAGATGACGGAGTTATAAGACTGCTTACGTTTGACACTTCATCGGAGCAGTTAATGCTGGAAAAATCAAAAGAACGTGATGGGGCAAGAACTCTGGCTCTTAATGTTGGTGAAATCAATGCTCTAGTTCAAGCGACAAGCGCAAAAGCCGCAGAACTGCTGCAAAAAGGAATCTCTCCTGTTGTTATTATCGTAGATCCGCAGCTTCGTAGAGGTGTAGCTGAGATATTTGAGAGGTTCTCTCTTGATGTCGTTACACTCTCACATGCAGAGATAGATTCAAGTGCCACTTTTGAAGTAATGGGCTCAATCTCAATAAATAAAAAATAAAACTCAACCCAAGGAAAAAAATGAACAATAAAACAGTTCACCATCTCTCACACACTGATCTAGACGGCTATAGCTGCCAACTGATTATGAAATATACGCCCTACTCACTCTTAAACTATAATGCAAATTACGGTGCGGAAGTAAAACAGACGCTGGAGCTGATTTTGCAAAATATCTCCAATGAAAATAAAAGCGCAACTATTTTAATAACTGATTTAAACTTAACAGCCGATGAGTCACGATGGCTAAATACAGAAGTTCTCAAAATGAATGAGAACAAAAAAGATATTACGCTGTTGCTGCTAGACCATCACGGAACCGGTGAAGATAGTGCGCAAAAATATGAGTGGTACTTTTTAGATACGCAAAGATGTGCTACTAAAATTACTTATGATTACGCAAGAGAACACTTTGAACTTAATGAACCTGAGTGGATGGAGAAGTTTGTAAATATAGTAAATGCGGTTGATCTGTGGAAGATGAATGAGAGAGAAAATTTTGAGTACGGGAAAGTTTGTATGCGTCTTATCTCTGAAGCAAGAGAACTAAATAAGATTATGTTTCCTAAGGCTGATAACAACTATAAAATATCACTTCTACATGAAGCAACAAAATATATCGACAAAACAGATGCTCCAATCGTTTTGGATGATTCTATTCACATGTTGAAAAAAAGCTTTTTTAAGATAGATGTTAATGACACTATTGATAATCTAAGTACAAAATTTATCGTCTCACTGCTCGGTGAAGCAAGGCGCGATAAAACAATCTACTATAAGGGGTACAAAGGGTTTTTAAGTTACGGTGTCGGAAATACTTCCATAGTGGGAAACGGCTTTTTACTGACATACCCTGAGTATGATTTTATAGTTGACGTAAGCTACCGAGGCACGCTTAGCATAAGAGCAAACAACAGTGTAAATGTTGCACTAATCTCCAAAGAGTGGACAGGCGGCGGAGGTCATCCAAATGCAGCAGGTGGACGTATTATTGGATTCAAAGAGCAGTATAGATATGATTTAGTAAAACAGCAGCTAGAAAAAATTATAAATGAAAAAGAAGCAACTGCAGGAGAGCTTGAGTACAAAAAAGAAGCTTAAGTTTTTTTTGTACGATTATTTGCAATTAGCAAAATATCTCTCAATCCCATCAGCCAAACCTTTAGCCAAGGTTTTTCTGTATGGATCTTCTCCAAGTCTTTTACCCTCTTGAGGATGAGAGAGAAAACCCACTTCAACAAGGACTGATGGCATCTGGGCTCCGACTAAAACCCAAAAAGGTCCTTCTTTTACTCCGTTGTCATTTACATCTTTATATTTTTTGTTGACCTCGCCAAGCATCCCTCTTTGGAGGTCAATCGCTAGTTTATTTGACGCCAATATATTATGATGATTTAAAAGATTGAGGTAACTGTCTTTTCCATACATGTTCATGTCACTCATATCTGCGGAGTTCTCTGCCGCAGCTGCATTTTTTGCTCTCTCAGAACGCGAAGGAGAGAGGAAAAAGCACTCTATCCCTTGAATATTATTTGCATTTTTTTCCTCAACTGCATTAGCATGAATGCTTACAAATATATTTGCATTTCTATCATTTGCAAACTTTGTTCTATCTCTGAGCTTTATAAAACTATCTTTACTTCTGGTCATATAGACTTTATAACCGCGAGATTTTAAAATTTTCTCTAACTCTTTTGACACCTCAAGTACAATTACTTTCTCTCTATATTTATTATATCCTATGGCTCCGGGATCTTCACCGCCATGCCCGGGATCTATAACAATGATTTTATCCGTCTTTTTTTTACTCGGCTGTACTGTTTTTTGGGTTACTTGTTCTTGTGGAGTTTTTTGCAACTTTGATTCAAAAATTACCTCTAGCATTTTAGAGTTTACAATATGAGATATATTTATTTCAGAACTATTTTCAACCACCAATCTAAGAGTATTCGGATCATATTGAGACAACTTTATTCTATCAATTTTTGCTCTATTTAGATTATGTGCTTTCATCAACATTGATGTCTTAATATCAAAAACATAAATATATTTTTTTTTAGCTTTATCGTGAAGAGTAAAATAGTTAATCTGTTTGTCGCTTATCTCTTTATCAAATGCTAAAACAAGGCTATCCTCATCCCATTGAACTGATTCTAACTTATGTAACGGTTCTACATGCACATCTTCTTTTATATTTTGTTGTTTTAGCATAATTTCAGGTTTAGGTTCCGGTGGAGTATAGCCGCTTTTTGAAGATAGCCCTTGAAGTTCTCGAGAGTATTTCGAGACATCTATGCTCAAAGCCGTTCCGCTCTTTACTATGCCTTTTAGAGATTGAAGCTTTAAATTGGAATCATTCTCTACCATAGCACGAAGATAGAGGTTTTTATAATCATTATAAGCGCGAAACTGATTGCTCTGACTTCCCGAGACCATATATGAATCAGCTCGTTTTAAAATTTCACCGCTATTTGAAGCATAAAGCGGAGCTAATAAAATACAAAGAAGTAAAAAAAAACGAACCATTACTTAATTATTCGCCCTGCGTAAGTTTGTTCATCAACTCTTTTACTGAAATTATTTCATTGATTCTATATCCGTTTGTTCCCGAGAAGAAAAGACCGGTTTCAAGGTTCCCCTCATAGGCATCACTTAACCTGTCTGCTATACAGTAACCGACCTCTTTCGCCTCTTCTCCACGATTACATGGGGCAACACAGTTGGAGATACACTTAATTGCAGGACCTTCTCTATTCTCAACAAGCTTGGTTAGGTTCGTTCTTACCCCTTGAGCAGGATACCCTACAGGAGATGAGAAGAGTTGAATATCCTCTTTTTTACACTCTAAGAGAACATTTTTAAAGTTTTGATGCGCGTCACACTCATGTGTCGCTATAAAACGAGTTCCCATTTGCACGCCTTGTGCACCAAGAGAAAACATCTGCTCAATATCATTTTTATCCCAAATACCGCCTGCCGCAATTACAGGTATGTCACCCCAAAGTGCAGCTTCCTCAACAACAGGCTTAACCAAATTTTCCAACTGATTCTCTTCCATCGAGCACTGCTCGTACGTAAAACCTTGATGTCCTCCACTTTTTGGACCCTCTAAAACCACTGCATCCGGAAGTCTGTTGTATCTTTTTTGCCATCTTTTGCAGATAATTTTAAGCGCTTTTGCGGACGAAACGATAGGAACAAGCGCAACATCCGGATAACCCTCTGTAAACTCAGGCATATTTGTCGGAAGTCCTGCACCTGTAATTATAATGTCTATTCCGCTCTCACATGCATCTTTTACGACTCTCTCATAATCATTGATGGCATATAAAATATTTGCGGCAAGCGGTTTATCGCCACATATAGCTCTAGCACTCTTTATAATTGCGTCAAAACCCTCTTTTGAGTAAAATCCAAGAGTATCAAGCGGTCTTCCTGCAACTAGTTTTGCAGCATAATGTTTATTTTTATAATAACCCGTACCAACTGCACTGATAACGCCTAAACCACCCTCTTTTGAAACATTGCCAGCTAACTGATCCCAACTTATACCGACACCCATTCCGCCTTGAACTATAGGTTTTTCTATAATATATTTACCGATTTTTAGTGCTTTCATACTCATTTAGTTCACCTTTAGCTTCGCAAATTTTCTTCTTCCAACTTGAAGTATGTACTCCCCGCTAGATAGCTGCAACTGTTCGTCGCTTACTTTTTCTTGGTTCATTTTAACAGCACCTTGCTTAATATCTCTTCTTGCCTGAGAAGTTGACGGTGTTAAATTGCAATCCACAAGCGCTTTTGCTATCCAGATATCTCCATCACAGCTAAATTCATCTATATCTGTGGGAATCTGATTATTTGAGTGTACTCTGTCAAACTCATCTTTTGCATTTTTTGCAGCCTCAGAAGAGTGAAATCTTGCAGTTATTTCCAAAGCCAAATCTTCTTTAACGCTTTTAGGATGCAAAGAACCGTTTGCTACGCCCTCTTTTAGAACTTCTATTTCACCAAGCGTTTTTGCACTAAGCAGCTCATAGTATCTCCACATTAACTCATCAGAAACGCTTAGTACTTTTCCAAACATATCGTTTGGCTCATCTGCAACACCGATGTAGTTATTTAGAGATTTACTCATCTTTTGCACGCCGTCAAGACCCTCTAAAATAGGCATCATTAAAACTGCCTGCTCTTTTCCTATTTCATAAGCTCTTTGAAGATGACGCCCCATAAGAAGGTTAAATTTTTGATCCGTTCCGCCTATCTCAATATCGCTTTTAAGATGTACGCTGTCGTAGCCTTGAAGAAGCGGATAGATAAACTCACTTATTGAGATGGATGTTCCACTTTTGTATCTTTTGTCAAAATCATCTCTCTCTAGCATCCTTGCAACATTAAAAGTCGTTGTAAGCGTTAGCATTCCGGACGCTCCAAGCGGATTTATCCACTCTGAGTTAAAGACAACCTCTGTTTTGGATGGATCTAAAATCTTAAAAACCTGATCTTTATAACTTTTTGCATTTTCCTGAATTTGGATAGCACTAAGAGTTTTTCTAGTTGCACTCTTTCCTGTAGGATCACCGATTTGAGCCGTAAAATCACCTATGAGAAATTGGATTTTTGCACCATATTTTTGAAAAATTGCAAGTTTCTGCAAAAGCACTGTATGCCCTAGATGCAAATCCGGTGCGGTAGGATCAAAACCTGCTTTAACTGTATAAACTTCACCTTTTTTAAAATAAGCATGCAACAGCTTTTCAATTCTTTGGCTGTCTATGATTTCAGCACTTCCTCTTTGTATCTCTCTTAGGGCTTCTTGTAACATAATCTATATTTCCTATTTAATTTCTAAATTATTCTGGCTCTAAAAAAAAGCCAAGTAAAATCACCTATAAGCATCATCAGTGCGAATAAGATGTATAACTTTTATTTTTTGTTCGATTTTAACACGAAGAGTGTTAATATCAGCTTCTTTTGACTCAAATTCTATCTCGCAATATCTTGTAGACTCACTTTTATTTTTTCCTAACTCTATTTGGTTGATATCAATTTTTAGTTTTGCCAAAAAATTTAAAAATTCAGCCAATGTGCCGACCCCGCTGTGAAGAGAGACTATCATGTTATAGTTGTAAACATTACTCTTTTCCCATCTTACAAAAATCATCGGCTCTTTTGCTTCAACTTTTTTAATAGCGGTCTTACACATTTTATGGTGTACATGTGCTTTTCCTTTTTCTAAAAAAGCCATTATTTCATCACTGTTTTTAGGATGACAACAGTAATCAAACACTACATCACCAACATGTGTCGCACTGTATATCTCAAGTCCTTTAAGAGTGTATAGTTTTAGCTTAAATCTGTGTCTTGAGAGAAATGTTTTAAAACGGTTATTTTGTCCGATATCTATAATATATTTATGAATTACATCACGAAAATGCTCAATATCAGTTGCAATAGTCGCTCTTTTTTCACAGCCATTTTTATCAAACCACTCTTCAACTCTTGAACTGCTTAGATTCATGGCAGTGGCTACAATATTTACGCTTGACTTTGAATCTATCTCTCTTGCTCTTGCATTACAAATATATCTCATATTTGTTTTTGCTTTAGATGTCTTAACCGCATCTATCCAACTGCATCTTGTGATACTGTTTACGTCAACTTCTATTCTTACGATATCACCGTTATGAAGCTCGTTTATAAGCGATGTTTTTGCTTTATTTACCAGAGCTGATTTTGCATGATTTCCTACATGTGTATGAACAGCATAGGCAAAATCAAGTACAACTGCACCGCGAGGAAGCGTAAAGGCATCTCCTTTTGGTGAAAATACGGATATATCTTCGCTGTAGAGATCGTTTTTTATCAGATCATAAAACTCTTCAACTGACTCATTTTGATATCCAAGATTATGGAGCCAATCAAGCTTAATATTATCATTTCCGCCGCTTTTATACTTCCAATGCGCAGCAACACCCAGTTCTGCTGTTTGATGCATATCATAGGTTCTGATTTGTACCTCAAAAATAGCAGTTTCATGAAAAACAGTCGTATGAATAGTTCTATATCCGTTATCTTTTGGCACTGCTATGTAGTCTTTGAACCTTGAAGAGAGCGGTTTGAAGTGAAGATGAATCAGCCCTAAAATGTTGTAACACTTCACGGCATCCTTTGTCAATATTCTCACGGCAAGGAGGTCTAAAACCTCTTCTATCCCTACGCCTTTTCTCTGCATTTTCAGGTAAATCGAGTATTTATGCTTTACACGAGAGAGAATCTCAAAATCATCCTCGCAAAAGCCGTTTTGAACCAAAACTTTATTGATTTTTTCTTTAAACTCCTCAAGCTTCATCTCAATCGCATGATAATGCGTGTCAAGATAAGCTTCAATATGTTCTTTCTCTTCTTTAAAAAGGTATGAGAAACTAAGATCTTCTAATAAATTTTTTAAAAAAGAGATTCCGAGTCTATGTGCAATAGGTGCATAAACAACAAGTGTTTCTTCGGCGATTCTCTCCTGTTTTGGAGCAGAGAGAGCATCGAGAGTGAGCATGTTATGAAATCTATCACAAAGTTTTACAACCAAAACTCTGACATCTTTGATACTTGCTAAGAGCATTTTACGGAAAGAGAGTGCGGAAACTACTAAACGTTCGTTTGAATTTGAAGAGATAAGTTCGGCATCTCTGATGCTGTCTATTTTTGTAAGACCCTCAACTAAATGTGCGACATCTTCTCCAAAAACTCTATTTATCTCATCGATACCCACTTGAGTATCTTCTACCACATCGTGAAGAAGTGCCGCTACCGCCATAGCTTCGTCATCTGAGATGGACGAAACGATACCGGCTACCAATATAGGATGAATTATATACGGCTCTCCGCTTTTTCTAAACTGATTTTCATGTGCAACTTTTGCATATTCCAACGCTTTTTTTAAAGTATCGCTTGGAGGAATTTGTGCAAAGAGATACTCAATCGCCGAGTCAACATCATCTATATATTTTATTTTTTTAATATCCATTTGACTCAGGTTCAATCCACTACTTTTTTATATCAACAAAGCCTTTGATTGTTATAAGGCCCTCTGCTATTTCCATAAGAGCCAAATCAGCTACTTTAACATTTTTTGAAACATTTAGCTTGCTTATAGCACCGTTTAAAAGCTGGTCTGTTCTTTTTGATACTGCAATCGCCAATTGATAGCGATCCATTCTTGGATTGTTATCTAAAATTTTTGCTGTTAATTCTTCTACTTTCATTTTCGTTCTCCGTTTTTTTATTTAATTTATAACGCAAAAGGAACAAAGTCCCTTTTGTTACGCTAAGACCGCTTCGGTCACTAAAGCTTGACGCCTAAAGCATCGCAAACTTACCTAACTATAGAGCAGTTTTGCATATTTCCGTTTACTATGATATCCAAAAGATTGCCTTTTTTAAACATATCACATACTAAAATAGGGAGTGAATTATCTTTAGCGAGTGCAATAGAAGTGTCATCCATAACCTTGATATTGTCATTCAAAGCCTGCTCATACGAAAGAGTAGGCAGTTTTACGGCATCACTAAACTTGTTTGGATCTTTATCGTAAACACCGTCAACTTTTGTGGCTTTTATGATAACTTCAGCTCCGATTTCAACTGCTCTTAGCGTTGCCGCTGTATCTGTTGTGAAAAAAGGGTTTCCCGTTCCTGCTGCAAATATTACAACACGTCCTTTTTCTAAATGGCGAACTGCACGACGATTTATATACGGCTCAGCTATCTGCTCCATTTTGATAGCAGTTTGCATACGAACTTGAAGTCCCGCATGTTCACATGCCTCTTGCATTGCAACCCCGTTGATAACGGTAGCAAGCATCCCCATGTAATCACCTGAAGTTCTTTTGATAATTCCGTCTTTTGCAGCCGTTACACCGCGGATAATATTACCGCCGCCGATAACGATACCGACTTCAATGCCGGCATTTACTAAAGACTTAATCTCTTGCGATATATAATTTAAAATCTGCGTATCAATCCCATGACCCGCTTCACCTGCAAGAGCTTCGCCTGAAAACTTTACCAAAACCCGTTTGTTAGCCATGCAATTCCTTTATCTATAAGTCCGCGGATTATACTAAAAATTGTCTTTGATATTGCTTTGCTTAACAAACAAGTTACAATTATTGACATACGATATATATTTATATATACTTCGTAAAATAAGATTTAGGACTCTAAATGCAAAACACTCTTCATGGTCGTTTTTGGATAAATAAATCCAAACATGATTTTCTCGGCAAAGGTCGTATGGAACTGCTTATACGCATAGGCGAGAACGGCTCAATAACAAAAGCCGCAAAAGATATGAAAATGAGTTATAAAGCAGCTTGGGATGCTATCGATGCGATGAACAACCTCTCTGAATTTCCTCTTGTAGAGAGTTCAAAAGGCGGAAAAGGAGGCGGAGGAACTACTATAACGGAGTATGCAAAAGAGCTCATCCAAACATATACGATTTTACAAGAGGAGCATCAGCTTTTTCTAAAAAAACTTGCACTTAGAATAGACGAAAAAGATGGACATATATCACTTTTAAAGGGCATGGATATTCGTCTGAGTGCCAGAAATCAGCTAAAAGTAAAAGTTGTAGAGATACACAAAAGCAAAGTTGAGAGCGAACTCACACTAGAACTAAATGAAAATAATCAGCTCACTGCAACTATTACAAACGACTCTTTTGACGCTTTGGAGATTGATATCGGTGTACAACTATATGCCATTTTTAAGGCAAACGCACTTACCATAAACAGCGATATAAGCCTTAAAAAAAGCGATGTAAACCGTTTTATAGGAAAAATCACCCGTATAAACCGTGATAGTTTCAATGCCGAAATCATAATCGAACTAGACAATAAAAACAGCATATGTTCAACCATGAGTATAGATATTTTTGATGAACTACATGTAGGCGTCGGCACGGAAATCGTTGCCTTTTGCAGACCTAAAAATATTATTTTAGGCAGATGGTAAATTAAAAATATATCGTTATATATTTTACAATATTACGATAATTAAAAACAAGGGAAAAAATGAAAAAGTTTACAATTATTCTGATGTTAATTTTAGCTCTAAGCAATAGTTTACATGCAGACAAAATTGATGTTTTTGTAGCTTCTAGCGCAAAACTTGCAATGAGCGAAATAGTAGAGGAGTTTAAAAAATCAAACCAAGATGATACGGTAACTCTCTTTTTCGGAGGAAGCGGCAAAGCTTACGCTCAGTTTACAAACGGTTTTGCTTATGATATTTTTATGTCGGCAGATGCCTCGTATCCTGCTAAAATAGCATCTAACAAAGATGCCATAAGCGAACCGAAGGTTTATGCACTCGGTGTTGTAGCACTCTATAGCAACGATAAAAATCTTATCAAACAAGGCATGGACGCACTTAAGAGTGAAAAAGTAAAACACATCTCAATTGCAAATCCAAAACTTGCACCTTATGGAGAAGCGGCAATGCAAGTTCTTGAGAGCTATGGACTAAAAGATGCTGTTGCTTCAAAAATCGTTATGGGAGACAATATCGCTCAAAGTGTTCAGTTTGTAGATAGCGGTGCGGCTGATATAGGGCTTGTGGCTTTTTCGCTCTTAAAAGAGACTCAGCAAAAAGGGGCATATCTTATCATAGATTCCTCAAAACATCTGCCTCTTAAACAATCGTTTGTAATTACAAAATATGCGAAGAACAAACCGCTAGCACAAAAATTTGCCGATTTTATAACTTCGGAAAATGCAAAAAAAATATTTGAAAAATATGGATTTACTACAAAATGAATATATTGCAAGGAACTATCGTTTCAATAAAGCAAGCTGATGACCTTATGCTTGTTTTTATCGATGTTAAGGGTCAACTTTTTAACTCTCTTATACTTGAAAACTCTCAAGAGAATCGGCTGGAGTCCGGCATGGATGTAAATCTGATTTTTAAAGAGACTGAAGTAAGCATTGCTACAAAAGAGTCCGTTGTTAGCGAAAGAAATAGTTTTATTTCAAAAATAACAGACATAGAAAACGGTAAACTACTCGCAAATATAACATTTGATTTTTTTACAAACGAGATAGGCGCTATTATCACAAAAGGTGCGCTTCACGGCTTAAAATGCAAGGTAGGCGATGATTTTAGATGGTTTGTAAAAAGCAATGAAGTAACGATTCAAAGGATTGCAAATGGATGAAGCTTTTATACAGACAATGAAGCTGACATTTAAATTAGCTTTTATAACAACGGTTATTTTACTCATCATCGGTATACCGCTTGGGTACTATCTCTCACAAACAAAATCAAGATTTAAACCTATCATTGAAGCATTTGTCTCTATGCCCTTAGTGCTTCCGCCATCTGTTTTGGGGTTTTATCTGCTTCTTGCCTTTAGTCCAAAAAATGCTTTTGGAGAGTTTTTGCAAGAAAATTTTGACATTAGACTTGTTTTTAGTTTTGAGGGGTTGGTTATCGCCTCCATTATCTTTAGTCTGCCTTTCATGGTCCACCCGATTCAAAGCGGATTTTCTGCCCTTTCAAAATCACTTAAAGAGGCTTCGTACACACTTGGAAAAAGCACAACTGCGACTCTTTGGTATGTACTTTTACCAAATATTAAATCTTCTCTACTCAGTGCTTCTGTAATCACATTCGCCCATACAGTCGGAGAGTTTGGAGTGGTTTTGATGATAGGCGGAAACATAGCCGGAGAGACAAAAGTGGCAAGTATCGCAATCTATGATGAAGTAGAATCACTTAATTATGCAGTTGCAAACCAGTACGCTTTTACTCTTTTTATCATTACTTTCGCCATCTTACTTTTTGTTTACGGGGTAAATAAAAACATGGTAAGAGGCGAATTTAAATGATATTTTAAATCGTTAAAACTCCTTAGATTGAGCATTTTTTACAAATCTACTCGCCATTTCGCCTGTTTGTATAACTATCTCATTTACCTCGTTGGCATTATCTGCATTCTTTTGTGTTGTTTCTTCCAACTCTCCGATAGTATCATTTATATTTGAAACCGCTTTTGATTGCTCCTTCATTGTACTGCTAACCTCATTTATAGAGCCTACCATAATATTTACCGTAGCGGATATTTGCCCCAAACTCTGCTGTGTCTTCTCTGCCAGATTTCTAACCTCATCTGCAACAACTGCAAAACCTCTGCCATGTTCTCCGGCGCGAGCCGCTTCTATTGCCGCATTTAGCGCAAGAAGATTTGTTTGATCTGCTATATCGCTAATAATGCTTGTAACGGACTTAATATCTTCAGATTGTCCAACAACAGTATGTGTTTTTATCACAATATCATTGATAGCCATTGTGATAGATTCCATTGCTCTTGAAGTATCTTTTAACCTTAATGCCTGCTCTTGCGCCGAAGTGGTTAGCGAACGCATATTTTGCGAAAGTTTACCTGATTGCTCTTCTAGGCTATGACCGTCTTGGAGTTCTTGCTTGCTAGCATTTGCCAAAGCTCTTCCAAGACTATTCGTACTCTCAAACAACTCTTTCATTCTGCCTGTTGCATCAGATATATCAACTGTCGGTTTAAAATTATCACCCTCATAGCTTTTTAAGACTTCCAGCACTTTTTTGATATTTTCATTCATGGCATCAAGCATAGAGTTTACAATCTCTCTTAGCCTATTGAGCGATTCATTGTGGGCACTAACCTCAACTCTTTCAGTCATATCTCCTTTTGCAGTCTTTTTGGCAACATTAGATAGATTTTCAATAAGTTCATTGTCCAAAACTACTCCATCTTCCATATTTTTAATATATCTGTTAAACTCCTCAGCTATATCTTTAATCTCATCGTTTTCTAAAATCTCTATTCTAGAGCCGTTTTTCTCATTAAGATTTCTGATTCCATCTAAGAGAATCTGAAGTTTGCTTTTAAATTTTATAGAAACTATAAGCGCTATAACAATAATTATAAACGCGATGCTAAGAAGCGTAATTGTGAAATTCCACATATTGTCTTTAACTTGATCACGCATTTTTTTATTTGAGATGCTAACTCCTAGATACCCTGAAATTCCGCCTTCTTTCCAGTTTGTATGACAAGAGATACACTCTTTTTCAGCGATAATTTGCTGGTAAAATGTAGAAGTATCACTCTCTTCGTCTATTTTATAGGCTTTATAGTCTACAAATTTCAAATCTCTATCAATCTCGAAGTGGCAGCTTTTGCACTCTTTTGATTTATCCATTAAAGTGCTTCCGTGAAATCCAGATGATTGTTCAAGCGGCGTATAACTCCAGTCTATTCTAAGATACATTCCATTTGTTTTGTCATATATCTCTTTGTTTGGATTGTAAAATTGATCATCTCTGTGAACAAAAGGCTTACCTACCGTAACATCATTTGATTTATAATTCATCAATCCTGAAGATGCATATAAAACAGTCTCTTTAACTCCATCTAAGAAGGCTATATTATCCATAGCGGCTTGAAATGTTTTTCTCTGACCTCTTGCAAGAGAATCTTTTGAAGAAACGACATAATTGTGCAAAATAGCCGATCCCTTATCCTCTATCATCTCTTCAAGTTTTGACTTTTGACTGTAGTAATTGATTGTTATAGAGATAACGGATATAACCAAAACACTAAAAACTAAAGGAAAAGAGAGTTTAAATAAAATAGACTCGGCAAAATTTCTTTTTTGCATTTTTTATCCTTCAAACTTAAAGTTTTTAAACTTGGCAATTGCTCTTTTATCATCGAAAGTGTGCAGCATAATCTGTCGTGGAAAGTGTTCACTTGCACATCCGATACAAGGATGTCCTGCTTTTATACATGTGTTTGTATTGTTATTATGACCAATTTGCATACAATCATTTTTAGTTACGGGTCCTTGACAGCCAAGTTTTAGCATACAACCGGGTTCGCCTATCTTTTTAGCATAGTTTTTCTCTTGAAATTCTGAATAGTAGATACATCTCTCATGTACTGTTTGAGAGTAAAATCTAAGTGGTCTACCCTCTGCATCAAGTTCAGGAATAGTTTTAAATTTTGCATAGTGGAAAATAACGTAAATCAGATGTTCCGGTTTCATAGGACAATTTGGCAGAGCTACTACAGGTTTATTTAGCTTTTTAGCTTTTACAAAATTACCTATTGACATAACTCCTGCATCCATCCCCTGCATACCTGTGATTCCGCCAAAAGCTGCACATGTTCCGGCTGCCACACAAGCACTCGCACTTGTGCTCATCTGCTCCATCCACTCCATGATAGGACGATCTCCCATCATACAAGCATGCGGCATCGCTACGGGAATAGACCCCTCTACGACAAGAAGATAGTTGTTTTTCAGCTCTTTTGAGGCTTTATCAAGCAAGTCTGTAACCTGTTTTCCGGTTGCTAGAGAGATGTCAGGATGATAAATTATATTTGTATATCTAGTAAGAATATCCAGCACCGAGACATCTTCTATGTTTAAAAACGAACATGAGCATCCAGAACATGAAGATCCATGTAGCCAAATAATATTTGGCTTTATCATTTTTCCATTTTCCATCGCAACTAAATCTTCATAACTGAAAAAATTTGCAGCCCCAACCGCTGCTATTACCTTTAGCATCTGCTTGATAGCATCTCTTCTTGTTAAACTCATCTTATGCTCCTCAATGAACAGAACATGCAAGGCATGGATCTGTTGATCTTACTATTCTTGCCAACTCTATGGGATTTTCAGGATCTTTTATCTTTGTTCCTATAAGCATCTTCTCGACGACGCCCGGTGTTCCTTTTGCATCTTTTGGCGAAATATTCCAAGTTGTAGGAACTATCATGTCATAATTTTTAATCAATCCGTTTTCATCTGTCTCTATCCAGTGTGCCAACGCTCCTCTTGTTGCTTCGGTCAAACCAAAACCGACGGCATTTTTCGGAACAGCTCTCTCTACAAAAGCAAGCTGATCTGGAACAACTTTTTCAATGTCTTCGAGCATTTTATCAATGATGATACTTGAAGCGATAGCTCTGCAGAGATGTCTTCCCAAAACAGAGTTATAATCCTTAAATGTAAGGTTCAGCTTAGAGTTTATCGAATCAACAAGTGCGTTTAGCTTTTTGTTTTTACCGCTTTTATATGTATTTATAACCCTAGCCACTGGACCGACTTCCATAATTTCACCTTTATATCTAGGTGCTCTTGACCAACTGTATTTTCCATCTTCTTTTGTATGCTCTTTTTTAAACTCTTCGTAGTTTATCGGGGTAAGCACTGTAGAATCAAGAGGTCTAACATTAGAGTCCGGAGTACTTTTGTAGTATGAATATTTATGATCTTCAAAAATATGTTTCAAATCAAGTTCTTCATACTTATCGCCAATCGTTGAGCCGCCTATAAAAAGATGATTTTCTCCATTTTCATCGGGAAGATATGGGTAAGAGAGGTAGTTTCCATACCCTGCACCTATTTTAAAGTAGTCCGGAAACTCTTTTGCTACGGCAATAATGTCGTTTATGTAGTTATTTTTTATAAATTTTCTAGCACTCATGACTAAAGATCTGTATTTCGCAAGTTTTTCAACCGTAGGTATCGTAGTGACACCGCCTGCTTCAAGTGTAACGGAGTGTGGAGCTTTTGCACCGAAAACCGCCACTGCTTTTGTCAAATCAGCCATAACTTTAATAGCTTCAAGGTAATTTTTAATCGCGGTAAAATTTGTAGTGTTTGATTTTGCATACATAGCTTCATATCTCGGCAAAAATGGAGCTGCAGGAAATATCTTAGAGCTTTTAAGCTCATTTTGAACCCAGTTTTTCACGCTAAGAACGCTCTCATCATCCCCTTCATACTTTAAAACTGCAGTTATATCGATAAAATCAAGTGCGCTTAAAACATAAAAATGCAGAAGATGGTCTTGAAGCTGATAAGCGCCGACAGTCATATTCCTTAAAAGTTGACCGTTATGATTTGGTTTTATTCCCATTGCATTTTCCAGTGCAAGAGATGCCGCCTCTGCATGAGCATAAGGACAGACTCCACAAACTCTTTGTGTTACCTGCTGTGCGACTCTGGCATCGTAACCTATAAGTGCCTTTTCTATCCCTCTATACATATCGGCAGAGCATTTTGCTTCTGTTACAATCCCATTTTCAACTTTTGTAACAAACTTAAGGTGTCCCTCTATTCTAGTTAAGGGATCAATAGTGATTTTTTGTACGCCCATTTATAACCTTTAATATAGCAAAATTAAAACTTTCTTTGATGTATAATACAACTTGAACTATTAAACTTACCATAAACAAAAATTATATCCTGTCTTTTTTTATTATAAAAAAACATTATAAAGAAGCATAGATTCTCATTAAACTATGCGTGCTTCATCTCCTTTTGCTACATAAAACTTTTTAAGCCACATGTCCAAAGGGCTTATTAATTTATAAATCACGGGAACTACCAGCAACGTCAGCACCATTGAGCTTAAGAGTCCTCCGATTATGGATATCGCCATCGGTGCTTTTGTCTCGCTTCCAAGCCCACTGCTAATAGCAAGCGGAATCATGGCAAAAACCATAGCAATTGTCGTCATCAAGATAGGGCGGATTCTCTTCTCTCCGGCTTCAACAAGCGACTCATCAACACTTTTTCCGCTCTGGGCTGCATGATTT
>MICC01000078.1:645-1240 GCA_001829715.1 Sulfurimonas sp. RIFOXYB12_FULL_35_9 | reverse complement strand
AAGCTACCAAGGCTCTGAGAAAAAATAATATATATTATTTTTTGGTATGATGCAGTATACTAATGCAATGCAAAATTTGGATTGTAAAAACGCATTAAAAGAAAAATACAAAATAATTGGGCCTCATTTAGATGAAAAAGCCCGTCGCTTATGGGCTGCAACAGAAGCCAAAAGCATTGGCTGGGGAGGAATAACAAAAGTTGCAAAAATTGCTAATATGTCGCCAATAACAGTTAGATCTGGATTACAAGACATAGCAAGGGGCAACCTACCAATCAACAGCGTGCGTCGCGCTGGCGGCGGTAGAAAAAAATTAACAGAAAAGATACCAGGTTTGTTGGCAGCTCTTGAACAATTAGTTGAGCCAGTAACAAGAGGAGATCCCGAGTCACCACTACGGTGGACATGTAAAAGCAGTAGAAATTTAGCCGCCGAGCTTAGAGAACAAGGAATGGAAGTTACGCAGCGAACAGTGTGTTCCTTGCTAGCAGATCTAGAATACAGTTTACAAAGCAATAAAAAAACAGAAGAAGGCAATCAACATCCTGACAGAAATGCTCAATTTGAGTACATTAATAAGGAAGTAAAAAAATTT
>MICC01000078.1:0-233 GCA_001829715.1 Sulfurimonas sp. RIFOXYB12_FULL_35_9 | reverse complement strand
CAGGAACAAGCAAATGGAATAAGATTGAGCATAGATTATTTAGTTTCATAACAAAAAATTGGCGTGGGAAACCGCTTATTGATAGAGCAACTATTGTAAACTTAATTGGCAACACAAAAACAGAAAAAGGGCTATTAGTTCAGGCTGAACTTGATAATAATGTTTATCAAAAAGGAATAAAGATTTCTGATGAAGAATTTGAAAAAGTAAATATTATTTCAAAAAAGTTTCAT
>MICC01000077.1 GCA_001829715.1 Sulfurimonas sp. RIFOXYB12_FULL_35_9 | reverse complement strand
AGTCTATTTAAACCAGCTTTTCATTTTCTCGATGGCAGAGTCTAAAACGCTCTCATGAGGTTTGGACTCTATTCCAAATGACTCTTGAAGTTTTTTGAGAAGATCTCTTTGTTCATCGGTAAGTTTGTTAGGATATGTAATATTTACCTGTGCTATCAAGTTTCCTTTACCATGCCCGTGAACATCATCTGTACCTTCACCCTTAAATATAAAATGCTGTTTATCTTTAGTACCAATATCTAATTTAAGCTCTAGCTCACCTGTTAAAGATGGTATTGTTAAACTATCGCCTGCAACGGCTTGGGTGAAAAATACAGGAATTGCGATGTACACATCATTTCCATCTCTTTGAAAATGTTTATCCGGTTTTACGCTAAAAGTTACATAGAGATCTCCCCTGCTTCCTTTTTTGCCTATATTTCCTTTGCCTGAGACCCTTAGACGGTTTCCATCATCAATTCCTTTTGGAATCTTAATAGTAACATTGCCTCTCTCTTCATCGTAACCCTTGCCATTACAACTATTACAAGGAGCTGATGGTGCAGAGCCTGTTCCCTGACATGCAGGACATGTTTGAGAAAAGGTCATAAAACCTTGTTTCATAAAAACTTGCCCTTGACCTCTACATTGACTACATGTAGAGAGCTTGCCGTCTTTTGCGCCTGTGCCGCTGCAACTTTTACAAGAATTTTTGTATTTAAACTCTACATCCTTTTCACATCCAAAAACAGCCTCATTAAAGCTAATGGACATATTGATGTTCATATCAAGAGAGTATTTTTCCATATCTGCAGGATTTTGACGACGGCGAGAACTGCCTCCTCCAAAACCGTTAAACATCTCTTCAAACATTGAACCGAGATCATCAAATCCACCTGATGAGCGACCTCTGCCGCCCATACCTTGAAGCCCCTCTTTGCCGTAGCGATCATAGGTACTTCTCTGCTTGTCGTCGCTTAAACACTGGTAAGCTTCATTGCAGAGTTTAAATTTATGCTCAGCTTCGCTGTCACCGGGATTTTTATCCGGATGGTAAATTTTAGCCATTTTTCTATACGCTTTTTTAATTGTTGTTTGATCTGCGTCTTTGGTGACTTCTAATATTTCGTAATAGCTTAAATCTTGCATATTATATTACGTGTCCTAACATTTAAAATTTTTGCAATTATACTGTTTTAAATTTAATGTATGTATAATCCCGTTTATGAAAAAAAATATACTATTTATAGCCCTTGTTTTACTATTTGCAGGCTGTTCTAAAGAACCGCTGACCTTTTCTAGCATGCCAAAAACAGAGCTTATAAAGAGCAGTTTTAGTGATCTGCCAGAGTGGGAGAATGAGGATTTTACCAAAGCGTTAGGCTCTTTTATCGAGAGCTGCAAAACGAGTAAAACAAAAGAGATATATAGAGATTTATGCACTCAGGCGGTTGGCGAGAAAGATGCAAAAAAATTTCTTATGACTCACTTCATGCCATACAAAATAAGTCAATTGCAAAATGAAGAAAATTCCATATTGACTGGCTATTATGAACCTGAACTTAGAGGTTCTTTGGTTAAAAAAGAGCCTTATCTTTACCCTATATACAAAACACCGAATGACTTAGTTACCGTTGATCTTGGATCAATTTACCCGGAACTTAAAAACTATAGATTAAGAGGCAAGCTAGAAGGAAATAAGCTGGTACCTTATTATGCTAGAGGAGATGTAAGTGCAAAATCTCTAAAGGCTGAGGTGATTTGCTATACGGATTCAAAGATAGATCTTTTTTTCTTAGAGGTACAAGGTTCTGGAAGAGTAACGCTTGAGAATGGAAAAACAGTATTTATAGGGTATGACAACCAAAACGGATATCAATACAGTTCAATCGGAAAATATTTGGCAAGCATCGGAGCAATACCACTTGAGAACGTATCTCTTCAAACCATAAGTGCGTGGCTTAAAGATAATCCATTAAGGATTGACGAGGTTTTAAACTACAATAAGTCGATGATATTTTTTAAGCAAAAGGATAAAGCTGCAAGCGGTTCTCTGGGTGTAGTTCTTACGCCTAAACGCTCAGTTGCGGTGGATCAAAGATATATTCCTCTTGGAACTATGCTCTATTTGAGCGCAGAGGCAAAAGATGTGAAGTTTAATCAAGTGGTTATGGCACAGGATACGGGCGGAGCGATAAAGGGAAGTGTGAGAGCCGATATGTTCATGGGATACGGAGAAGATGCCAAAGAGATAGCAGGCAAGTTGAAAGCACCTCTGACTTTATGGGTGCTTTTGCCGAAAAATAGTAAAAAAGAGAGTTTATGAGAGGCTCTTTAGATAAGTTTGATAAGCTTGTAGAAGCACTGCAACAGCTTCCGACTATAGGAAAAAAATCAGCAACAAGACTGGCTTATCACATGGTTATAAAAGATAGTTTTGCCGGAATGAAAATCTCTCATGCTATAGAAGAAGCATTGGGGTCTCTTAAACAGTGCAGTTCATGCGGCGGAATGAGCGAAGATGATTTATGCTTCATATGCTGTGATGATAGCAGAGATGAGACGCTTCTTTGTATAGTAGAAAATGCAAAAGATATACTGCTACTTGAAGAGAATGGACTATTTGACGGAAGATATTTTGTTTTAGACTCCCTAGAAGAGTTAAATTTTTCAGGTTTGGAAAAATTAGTCGGCTCGGGAGTTAAAGAGATTGTTTTTGCATTAACGCCATCCATTGCAAATGATGCAGTTATGTTATATATTGAAGATAAATTAAGTAATTTTAATATAAACTACTCAAAAATTGCTCAGGGTGTTCCCACTGGCGTGAGTTTAGAAAATATAGATTTATTGTCTTTAACTAGGGCATTGGCAGATAGAGTAAGGGTATAACTGTGAAGTTTATTTATTGTGCTTTATTTATAGTTTTAAATTTTAGCGGATGCAGCTCAAAAGATATACTAAAACCTGAAAAAACATTTCTGTTGGAAACAAAAGATAGTAATAACTCAAGCGATGAACTTTTCGAATTTTCTGATGAATTTGAAGCAGAAGAGATCTATGATCCGTTAAACGGATACAATAGGTGGATGACAAACTTCAATGACGGTGCTTATGAATATGTACTCAAACCTGTCGCGAATGGATATAAAGTAGTGCTACATGTAGAGATCAGAGAGAGTATAGGAAATTTTTTTAACAATCTCTATTTTCCGACACGCTTGGCAAATAATATTTTGCAAGGAAAACTTTCAAATGCTGCAGAGGAGAGTGCAAGGTTTGTGCTTAATACCACGGTAGGTATTGCAGGATTATTTGATCCTGCTAAGAGCTATTTTGAGCTTGAAGCACATGAAGAGGATTTCGGTCAAACGCTTGGATTTTACGGAGTAGGCGGTGGCGTGCATATAGTCTTACCACTTTTGGGACCATCAAATATAAGAGATACGATAAGCCTATATCCAGACTCTCTGATTAGCATTATTGACTATGATGAAAGAAATTACTGGACTTTAACGGATACTCCGGCAGAGTATATCGGTGCAAAAGTTCTTGAAGAAGTAAACTATGCATCGCTCAATATGGAAAAGTATGATAAGATGAAAAAAGATGCGGTAGATTTGTATCCGTATTTAAGAGATATGTATGAACAGTATAGAAAAAAACAGGTTGAGGAGTGAGTGTGAAAAAAATATATAATAAAATGCTGATACTTTGTATTGGTTTAGTATTAGTGCAAAATTTGGCTGCAAATGAACAAGTAGAATTAAAGGAGCATTTTTTAAGCAAGATTAATGAAGTTATATTGATAGTTGAAGATAAAAAGTTGTCAAAAGTTGATAGAAATAGCAATATTATAAAGTCTTTAACGCCGATGATGGATTTTGAACTTATGGCAAAACTTAGCTTAGGAAAGAAGTGGAATGAACTCTCAAAAGCAGATAAAGATAAGTTTGTTGCTCTTTATGTAGAGAGAATGAAACAGTCTTATTCATCAAAAATTGATGCTTATAAAGATGAAAAAGTTGAAGTAAAAAAGATAGAGCAGCCGCAAGACGGCAGGATTGCTTTTGTAACGGATCTTGTAAGTAAGGACCAAAAACTTGAAATAGTTTACAAGTTCCACAAACCAAAAGAGAAAGTAACAAGCAAAGAAAATTGGCTTATTTATGATGTTGAGATATTAGGCGTGAGCATACTTAAAACAGATATAGCACAGTTTAAAGAGTTTTTACAGACAAAAAGCATAACTGAGCTAATGGATGCTTTGGCTAAACAATCATAAAGAGAATATTGAAAAATATTAGAAATTTATTCAATAATCACTCTTGATTTAATGAGTTAAAAGCTCCATTGTCTTTGAACCCTTAGTAGTTAAAATGACTGTTTTAGGCAGTGTTTTAGTAGCAAATCAAAATTTATACTACAAATTTTTTTATAAAGTAATTTTTTTTGAAATTTTTGTATACAATTCGTTTTATTATTTGTAGGAAACCCATTGAAATACATTCTAAGCTCTCTACTATTGGCTTCACTTCTTCAAGTTTTTTTGTGGCTTAACAGCAGCGATAAATTTATATCTCCGCCGGATGCCGAAAACATTATAGAATCCCTCTCTTACGCACCATACACAAAAGGTGATAGTAAACAATTTCTTAGTGAAGAAGAGATAATCCGAGACTTAGAGCTGCTTAAACAATTTACAAATAAAGTCCGTCTCTACTCTGCCGAGGATTCTGAAAAAGTAATGCCTGCGGTAAAAAAACTCGGGATGCAAGCGCACATGGGTCTTTGGCTCTCTCCGGTTGCTGAGGATAATGAAAAAGAGGTTGCATTAGCAAAGAGTCTTATAACAGATTATTATGAAAATTTAACATCAGTGATTGTCGGAAATGAGGTTTTACTTCGTGATGATCTCTCTCCTGATGAGTTGATAGTTTTTATTCAAGATTTTAGAAAATATGTTGATAATATCAGTAAAACAAATAAAGAGGCTAAAGCAAAAGCTATTAAAGATGAGATAGCTAAAGAGAAAAACAGAAAAGCAAGAGTTGCAAAAGAGAAAGAGCTTAAAGAAAAAGCGGCTAAAGAAAAAGAGCACAAAGTGCTTATTACTACTGCTGAAATCTGGAATATGTGGCTTCTCTATCCAAATTTAGCGGATGAAGTGGATTTTATCACCATCCATATTCTTCCTTATTGGGAGAAGATAAAAGCTGAAAGTTTTGAGCCGTTTTTTAAAGAGATATATAAAAAAATAACAGATAAGTTTGAAAAGAAACCCATTTTAATAGGCGAATTTGGATGGCCTAGTCAAGGGTATAATAATCAAGGAGCTGTTGCAAGCCCTGAAAATCAAGCAACAATTATTAGAAGATTTTTAGTTTTATCAAAAGAGGAGGGCTTTAGCTATAATCTTTTAGAAGCCTTTGATCAACCTTGGAAAGGTGTTGACGAGGGAAGTGTCGGTCAATACTGGGGTATATTTGATGCAGATCGCAAACAAAAGTTTGAGATGCAAGGCAGCGTTTTAGTAGAGCCTTACTGGTTTACGCAAATGACTGTAGCAGCACTTATCGGTGCAATTTTAACATTTTTTGGACTTAGAAATCAGCATATAAATTTCTTACATGCGATGACATACGGTTTAGCGGCACAAGGTATCTCATTTGGTATCGTTATGTCGGCTGTTTATCCTTTTGTACACTATATGAATTTCGGCAAATGGGTTATGTGGGGAATGGGTACGATTCTAATGGTGCCTCTTACATTAATAACGCTTGCAAAAGCAAATGAGCTATTTAAATGTACTATAGGAAAACGTCCTAGAAGACTTATACCGCTTGATCTTAAATCTGAGAAAGTACCGTTTGTAAGTATACATGTACCTGCATACAAGGAACAGCCTCATGTTCTTAAAGAGACTCTTGAAGCACTCTCAAAATTAAATTATACAAATTATGAGGTTCTAGTAATTATTAACAATACACCGGAAGATTTCTATAAAGCACCGATTAAAGCCTTGTGTGAGGAACTTGGAGATAAGTTTATTTATCTTGACATTGAGTGTACAGGCTTTAAGGCAGGAGCACTTAACAAAGCTCTTGATTTTATAAATCCTGATACTGACATCTTGGCAGTTATAGATGCGGATTATGTAATTAGCCCAAATTGGCTTGTTGAACTGGTTCCTATTTTTGATGATCCTAAGGTGGCACTGGTGCAAGCTCCACAAGATCACAGAGATGGAAAAGAGTCGCTTCTTAAAACTGCAATGAATGCTGAATACGCAGGTTTCTTTGATATCGGTATGGTTGAGAGAAATGAAGAGAATGCAATAGTAGCACATGGAACTATGCTGATGGTAC
Source organism: Sulfurimonas sp. RIFOXYB12_FULL_35_9 (assembly GCA_001829715.1). Lineage (GTDB taxonomy): Bacteria > Campylobacterota > Campylobacteria > Campylobacterales > Sulfurimonadaceae > Sulfurimonas. The sequence goes on along the minus strand of MICC01000077.1, from coordinate 18,013 downwards.
GCCTTAGCGCATTCAATGAAGTAGGCAAATGGAATACCGATACGATAGTTGAAGATAGTGAATTAGGGCTTAGACTTTTTGAAGCAGGTTATATTGGGCACTATACAAATCGTAGATACGGTTACGGTTTGCTTCCGGATACTATTGAGGCGTTTAAAAATCAAAGACATCGTTGGGCATACGGAGCTATTCAAATCCTTAAAAAACATTGGTCGCACTTTAAACCATCTTCAAGAACGCTTACTCGTGCGCAAAAGCACCATTTTATTACGGGATGGTTTTTTTGGCTCTCGGATGCACTAGGAACGGTTACGTCGGTGCTGAATATTATCTGGGTACCGGTAATCATATTTGTGGGAGTGACAATCCCGACAATTGCGCTTACTGTGCCGATTTTAACTGCATTTTTGGTAAATGTTATCCACTCTTTCGTACTTTACAGAACAAGAGTTAAAGCAGATTTTTACCACTCGCTTTTGGGTGCTATTGCGGCTATGAGTTTGCAACTCACTATTTTTAAAGCTGTATATGACGGATTTGTAAAAGATCGCCTGCCATTTGTAAGAACTGAAAAGGGTGGAAACAGCAAGAAATCTTTTGATAATCCTGTAAAAAACGAGATTATTTTAGCCACACTTCTTATAGGTTCGTTTATAGCGCTTACCATGACAAACCATCAGAGAATTACAGAAGTATATATATTTTCTCTAACACTCTTAGTACAGAGTATTCCTTACATTTCGGCTATTGTTCTTCGCTTAATTGAAAAGAGTTCACAAAAGATAGCTTAGTGTAATTTTGATAGAGTGTCTACTTATCATTGTAAGTCTACACTCTTGAAAATGTAGCATCATTTTCTAATTTCGTAAATCCTCAAAAAAAACAGATATATCAATATCAAGAATTTTAGATATTTTATATAAATGTTCTATGTTAAAATGCTTGCCATCCGTATAGAGTTCAGCAGCAGATATCAAACTAACTGATTTGTTGCCCATTTCTAATGAAAGCTCGAGTTGCGAAAATCCTTTTTTTTCTCGATATTTTTTTACTGTAAGTCCAATCGTTTTGTGAACCTCTTCTAGTTCGTTTTTTGAAAATTCAAATTTCATATTTTAAGCCTATCTACCTTATTGATATTGATTACTTTTATAAAATTTTAAATATTAAATTTATAATCAAATTTATAATTAAGTTTAGTTTTAATAGAATCACTTAGCAAACCACTATAGTAGTTTTATAATTTTAATTTATAACTGAATTGTAATTATTGCTATATGAAAATAGTTAGAAAATAAATATAGAGAAAATAGAATGAAAAAACTAAGTATAAAAGCGCGATTGTCAATTTTAGCAATAGTTCCGATAATAGTTATATTAGCGCTGACAATCGGCAGAATATTTTATGATGTTGATATAAAAGATAACCTTGAAATAACAAAAAATCGTATTTTAGAAACAGAATCTCTAGCAAAAGCTGTTCATTATATGCAGGTCGAGAGAGGTTTGAGTGTAGGTTTTAGCATTAGCGGCGGCACTGGTAATAAAGATGCAATTTTATCTATAAGAGAGAAAGTTAATAGTGCTATCGAAGAGATTAAAACTGTTTATGCAAAAACAGGTGGTGAGAGTTCTGTTTTAAATAGCTTGACTGAATTGAGTCAAAAGAGAGCCTCTATTGATTCCCTCTCAATTCATGCTTTTGATGTTGGAGTATATTTTACAAAAACAGTTGCTGTACTTATAGATAGTGCATCACTAATTCCATCTTTAATGACTGATAAGGATAATCGCAATACTATTCAGGCATATACGCATTTAACTGCAGCAAAAGAGGCTCTGGGGCAGATGAGAGCAAACCTAAACGGTGCTTTTACTGAAAATAGATTTGTCGGAAATACTCTGTTTATGTTTGGGGCTAACTTTAGTGTGTATAAAGAGAACAGAGATAAATTTATCTCTTTAGTACCAGCTGAACTGAAATTTTTTTATGAGGATACGTTTAGGGGTGAAGCTGTTGATAGAACTTTTGCTATGATTGATGTAGCGCAGGCTAAAGGTACGACCGGAGAATTTGGCATTGATGCTTCCATATGGTTTGCAAATGTAACTGCCTCGATTGACATCCTTAGAAGTGTTGAACTTCAGCTTTATAAAATTGTTTACAGATCAATAGATGAAAAGATAGAAGAAGCATCTCATAATATTATACTTTTAACTGTAGGATTAATCATCGGTATAACTCTTTTTGCATCTTTTATATTCTATCTTACAAAAACATCAATATCTAGACCGATTGAAGTTTTTAAAGACACTCTGATAGTTATTAGTAAAAATAGAGATTTAACAATAAAAGTCGATGAAAACGCACCGTTAGAGCTATCTCAGATGGCGTCAAGCTTTAACTCGCTTATTGCTACGCTAAAAGATCTCATAGAAACTTCAAAACAGAGTTCAAGCGAAAATGCTTCCATCTCACATGAGCTTTCAACGACTGCCATGGGTGTTGGAGAGAATGTTGAGAAATCAGTAGTTATTATTGATGCCGCCGCTAAAGAGGCAAATAATATCAGAGATGAGATTCAAAGAGCCATCTTGGATGCACAAGAGAGCAAAAAAGACATTATCAAAGCAAATGAAAATCTTAGAGCCGCTAGAGAAGAGATTGTCCATCTTGCTTCAAAAGTCCAAAGTTCTGCTCAGCTTGAAATTGAGCTTGCAGATAGAATGCAGACTCTCTCACATGATGCTAACGAAGTAAAAAGTGTACTTGGAATTATCTCCGACATTGCAGACCAGACAAATCTGCTTGCTCTAAATGCCGCTATTGAAGCTGCTCGTGCAGGCGAACATGGAAGAGGATTTGCAGTAGTTGCGGATGAAGTGCGAAAACTTGCAGAGAGAACTCAAAGAAGCCTAACAGAGATAAACGCTACTATCAATGTCATAGTTCAATCTATAGTAGATGTAAGCAATCAGATGAGTAACAATTCACATGAAGTTCAAGAACTTGTAAATAGCACAACAGAAGTAGAAAGGAAGATAAATCAAAGTGTTTTAATTGTAAATGATGCAGTAAAAGCAAGCGATAAAACCGTAAGTGACTTTGAAAAAACAGGGAAAAATGTAGAATCTATTGTTTCTCAAGTTTCACAAATCAATGAAATATCTTCAAAAAATGCAAGAAATGTTGAAGAGATAGCAGCGGCGGCTGAACATCTCAACTCTATGACGGACACACTTCACTCTATGCTGCAGGTTTTTAGGACTTAATAATATATGAAAAATTTAAATATAAAATCAAAGTTGCTATTTATTTCAATTATTCCTTTGCTATTTGTCATAATACTGTCTTGTATGGTTTTATATAAATTGTTAAATGATAAAACAAATCTTGATTTAACAAAATATAGAATCCAAGAAGCAGAGGCTATCTCTAAAGTAGTCCATTTTTTGCAGATTGAGAGAGGCATAACTGTAGGAGTTATTTTAAGAAATGATTTAAATGAAAAAGATGAACAACTATCTGCTGCAGAGGCAAATTCTAACATCGCTATTGATAATGCAAAAGATTTATTTTTAAAAGTAACTAAAAATAAGCACACTCATATTGTAGACACTTTAGAGGATATAAAATCAAGAGGTAGTTTAAATCTGCTGTACATGTCAGTGGTTGATGCAAAGAGCTACTATTCAAAAAATATATTTAAACTTCTTAGCTTTATAGAAACTATACCTACTATGATGGATGATAGAGAAAACAGAAACTATATTCAAGCTTACACTTACTTATCCGCGGTTAAAGAGAGTTTAGGACAAACCAGAGCTGCTTTAATGGATGTTTTTACAAATAATAATTTTTTAGATGAAACTTTTATAGCGCTTAAAGAGGATTTAAAAGTATGTGAATTAAATAATGAAAATTTTAAACTTGTTGCACCAAAGAATATATTAGATTTTTATAGTAGAGTTCTCAAAAGTGAAGTAGTAGATGAAACAATGAAAATGATAGATACCGCAATTAAAAACAGGCTTAGCAGCGATTTTAATATTGCGCCGGCTTATTGGTTCGGCAAATCTACAGAGTTTATCAATTTACTAAAAGATGTAGAAAATGAGTTGTTTGCTCATGTAAACAAATTGATAAATAAAAAGCTCAAATATGTTCATTATACAATTGCTTTTCTTCTCTTTTTTTTACTTATTTCGGTAGTTGTTATGGCAATTTTAATAACACAAATAATAAAAAAAATACTCTTTTCTACAGATAAATTAGAGAGAGAATACGATGATTCATTATTGCTATTAGAACAGTACAAACAAGCAGTTGATAGAAGTTTTATAGTATCAAAAACTGATTCTGAAGGGATTATAACTTATGTTAACGATGAATTTTGCAAAATCACAGGATACTCAAAATATGATCTTTTAGGTAAATCTCACAATACGATAAGACACCATGATACGCCAAAAGAGTTGTTTCAAGAGCTATGGCATACTATCAAAGAACTAAAAGAACCTTGGTTTGGAGAGATACAAAATCGTAAAAAGGATGAAACTTCTTACTGGGTAAAAGCTGTAATAAACCCTATAGTAAATTGTGAGGGTGAAATAATAGAATATATTGGAATTAAAACCGATATAACTGAAATTAAAAATGCGCTGACAAGAGATTTTTTAACCGGATACGGAAGCAGATTTAAGTTAAACGGCGATATTGCAAAATTAAAAAATTTGGCTGTAGCAATTTTTAATATAGATAACTTTAGACAAATTAATGATTTTTACGGGCACGCGTTTGGCGACAAAGTAATTACATCTGTTGCCAACACTATTCATAAACATATTTCAAAATATGATAATTTTAGATTTTATAGACTTCAAGGTGATGAGTTTGCACTCTTGGCAATTGGAGAGGACAGTAAGGTTTTTACTCAAAAAATATCAGATATTTTAAGTTATATAAAATTACATGAGATAGAAATTGATGAAGAGACTCTATCTATTACATGTAGTTGCGGCGTCTCTTTTGAAAACAAGCAACAAATTCTTCTAAGTGCTGATATGGCACTTAAAATTGCCAAAAAAGGCAATAGTGACCTTTTGGTATATAGTGAGGATATATCGCTTAACCGACAGTATGAAAATAATCTAAAGTGCACAAAAAAACTCTCATATGCTATAAAAAATGACAATATAGTTACCTACTTTCAGCCAATAGTGAATAATACAAACAAAATATATGAAAAATACGAGTGCTTGGTAAGAATGATAGACGGCGATGAGGTAATCTCACCATTTTTCTTTTTAGAAATAGCAAGACAGACAAGACAATATTTTGATATCACAAAAACGGTAATTGCCCAATCATTTGAGATGTTTAAGGACAAAGAAGTAGAGTTTTCTATAAATCTCTCTATTATAGATATACTTGAACCTCAAATGCTTGAATATATATTTATGATGCTTAAAAAATACGATATCGGAGATAGAGTAGTATTTGAGATACTTGAATCTGAATATATCGAAAACTTTGAAGGTGTCATTTATTTCATTAATGAAATCAAAAAATATAAGTGTAAAGTTGCTATTGATGATTTTGGTACGGGTTATAGCAATTTCGCATATCTTATAAAACTAAAAGCTGATTATTTAAAAATCGACGGTTCGCTTATAAAAAATTTAGATAGAGATAAAAATTCTCTTTTAGTAGTTTCAACAATTATTGAATTTTCAAAAAAACTCGGTATGAAAACAATTGCAGAGTTTGTAGAGAATGAAGAGATTTTTAAAATCGTAAAAAATTTAGGAGTTGATTATTCACAAGGTTACTTCTTTTCTGCACCTAAAAAGGATGTTTTTTATGAAGAATAAAGTATCAAAAATATTTAAATTAAGCCTAATAATCATTTTTCAGTAGCTCTTTTACGACGGCATCTACACACTCTTCATACTTCTTAAATTCTATTATTTTGCTAAAACTATCGGTCATCATCGAGTAGATAAAAAAGTTCGGGTGCTTCTCATATAAGCTCTCCAACATAGCGACAATAGTCTTTGGTGATATGTGATGGCTGAGGTTAAAACGGCTCTGCTCACTCAAAGAGCAGGCGAGAGCGTAATGATTTTTTTCATTGTTGCAAGCATCTATAAAAATTATCTCATCAGCTTCAAGCAGTTCTAAAACTATCTCCGGTGTTAGTTGAAAAGCTGAGATAAGTTTTGTATTTTTGAGATGAAATTTTTCTAGCTCTTTTATAACATCGACTCCAAAAGCATCTTCGCCTCTTAACTCATTTCCATACCCTACAACTACTCTCATCAGCTTCTATCTATAACTTTTACTATCTTTTTGTTATGGTCAACTATCTCTATTTTTGAAGATAAAATTCCTAATGCATGTGTAGAACAGCTCAAACAAGGATCAAAACATCTTATAACGGCTTCCACCCTGTTAAGCGCGCCGTCTGTAATATTTTTGCTATCCACAAATGCCTGAGCAACCTGTTTTACGCCTGCATTCATCGCAAGGTTGTTATTTCCGGTCGCAATTATAAGGTTTACTCCCGTTATAACTCCCTCTTTTGTAACATGATACTCATGGAAGAGTGTTCCTCTGGGTGCTTCAGAACATCCCACGCCTTTTGTCTTGCTAACGCTAGAGGTTGCCTTTACATTTTCGCTCATTGTCTCCTCATCGTTTAACAGCTCTTCTATCTTCTCTATCGTATATATGATTTCGATAAGTCTTGCATAGTGGTAGTAAAAAGAGTTTAGTACGGGCTTTCCTCCATGAAGAGCTTTAAATTTTTTCAGCTCTTCATCTGCTAGAGGAGTTCCACATGTGGAAGCGATATTTAACCTTGCCAATGGTCCGACTCTGTACATCCCTTGAGGATAACCGAGCGGTTTGTAGTAAGGAGATTTTAGGTAGCTATCCTCTTCTACGGCTTCACCGATAAACTCTTTGTAATCCCTCGGCTCAATAGCATCTTTAATGATATTTCCATCGCTGTCCATAAAACACAGCGTTCCATTATAATGTTCAAGCGTTTTATCTTTGTTTGTAAGTGCCATAAATAGAGATGGAAATGCTGCAAAAGAGTCTATCTCTTTTTGAAACTTGTGTAGATTTGTTTTAAAAAATTCCAAAGCGCCTTGAGCAATCTTTAGCATATCAGGAATCTGCGCTAAAATAATCTCTTTTTGAGATAACTCGATTTTATGAGCTGCTCCGCCGGGAACTACACCTGTCGGATGGATTCTTTTTCCTCCCAACTCTTCTATGATCTTTTGTCCGAATGCTCTTAGCTTTATACCGTCTCTTGCCATTTGCGGATGAGTTTGCATCATTTTAAAGATATTTCTATCCTCTTTTGGCGCATCAAAACCATAGATAAAATCAGGACTTGAGAGATGAAAAAAGTTTAGCGTATGCGACTGGAGTATCTGTGCAAGGTTTATGATTTTTCTTATGTTTATCCCAGCTTGCGGCGGAGTAATGGCTAAAATCTCATCAATTGCTTTTGTGGATGCTATAACATGGCTAACGGGGCAGATACCGCAAGTTCTGGCAGTAAGAGCAGGCATCTCGGAGTACATTCTGCCCTCGCAAAACTTCTCAAAACCACGGTATTGTGTTACATGTATCTTTGCATCGTCTACTTTGCCCTCTTCATTGAGGCTGATTGTGATTTTAGCATGACCCTCTATTCGAGTTACGGGATCTATTACAATTGTTTTCATTTTCCAAACCTTGTAAGTTTATGTATGTTTATCTCTCTTCCCTCAATCAACGCTTTTAGCATCTCGTAAATGGCATCTGCAGGAACAGGACAGCCGGGCAGAAAGTAGTCGACTTTTACGACTTCATGCAGAGGCAAGACTTTATCCAGTAGTTTTGGAACTATTTGTGAGGGGTACTTTTTGCTCTCGTTGATATCCGCCAAATCAAAATAACCCTTTTGCAGAACTGCATCACTGCCAAAAAGATTTTTCATAGCCGAAATATTTCCCGTAATCGCACAATCTCCAAGAGCCAAAATAAGTTTGGAGTTCTCTCTTATCTTCTTTATCATAGCTATGTCATGGTCACTGCTGAGCGCACCCTCGACTATGGTTAAATCAACATTCGGCGGAAACTCTTTTTCATCGACATAAGGGCTATAAACGACATCGACATACTCGGCAATCTCTATAAGTTTTTCATCCATATCTAAAATTGACATGTGACATCCCGAACAGCCATCAAGCCAAATAGTTGCAAGCCTTATCTTTTTTGGAGAATTTTCCATCTGTTTTACCTCTGTTGTAAAGAGAATAGTATAACAAATTTATGAGTAGTTAATAATCAAACAAACTTCCGCTTAAAGAACTCTCGTTTATTTTAGCACTTCTTGCGATGTCTTCTATATCCGCACCGCTTTTTTGAAGGCTGTAAAACTGTGTTTCTCCCAAAAGCAAATAACTCCAAGCTTTACCCTCTCTTAGCTCTTCATCAAGAGAGTTTATCCGCCTTACAAAATCAAGTGTAGCTCTTTGCTTTTGTTTGACATTGACATCTTTTAAGTCTTTGTCGGATTTTGTCTCGACCAAATGTACATGCAAGTCAGTCTCAACCATAAAATCAGGATAGTAACTAGCCATAAGCCCGTCGTCTCTAAAATAACTTATCGTTGCAAAGTCATGTTTAAATTCAAGTATTTTAATAAACTTTAAAACTTTGCTATCGGTGTCCAAATACTCCAAAAACGCTTTTTCAAATCCGCCTTTGTTTGACGGATATGCTGTCTTTTCGTAAATACTCTTTTGCAAATCAAGCGCATAATTTGCTCTCATATTGAGACTTGCAACTTTTGAGAAGTAGATTTTGTTGACAACGGGTTTTATGTAAGTCGTGGAGTTTTGCATATCATGTATTAGCCTTTGGATAGCGTTTGTGATATGCGGCGTAATGTTTGCATTTTTAAGCATCAAAACACGCCAATTTTCATCAAGAAACGGATTAAAACTTTGCGAAAAAAGCCTCTCTCGTATGTATCTATCCAACACTCCTAAAAGCTGCGGTTGATAGATTTGCATAGACGGCAAAGCACGGTTGTTTCCACGAACTCTTAACTGCCCCATTTTATGCGTTAAAATCTCTAATATTTTTTGCAAATATTCGTTGTAGCTATTGGCTGTAAATAGATCTGCACTGATAGTGTAATCGCCAAATGTTGTTTTAACCGTTAGCTCCTCAGAGTGAAAAACTTCACCTTTTGTAGTCCATGATTTGAGCTGTTCTAAACTATGGTAGATATACGGCGGAAGTGCATTTACATCAAACTCAGGTGCGTTTAACTCCTCCTCTTCATCTTTGATTATCTCCAAAAATGCCATGTCATAATCTTCATAGTTCTCTTTAAGTCCCACTTTTATCATGTCACCCGTAGAAGTTCCCTCTTTTGGTTCATTTTCATCAAAACCAAACTCATCCTCAGAGAGCAAATCCCCGTAAAACTGGCTAAAAGCAGGATGTTCAACTATGCTTAAAACATCAAGATAAGAACTTGGACTTAGTTTTTGTTTTAAAACTCTTACACGGTTTTCATTTTTTTCATCTTCAAATTCTCTTTCTCTAAACATCAGCCTAAGCCCACGCCCTATGGTTTGTTCCAACAAAATAGAAGATTGGTTTGAGCGAAGCGGAACAATGACACAAACATTGCTTACATCAAAACCCTCTTTTAACATCAAAACGGAGATGACGACTTTTGGATTTTCATAGCTGTCTATATTGAAGAGTTTTTGTTTTAGCCGCTCCCACTCCTCTTTTGGAATTTCACCGTTTTTCTTTGAGTGAACTCCCATAAACTCATCATCCCTTAAGCCTATCTCAACCAAAAACTCCTCTACATAACGGACAACTTCCGTCTCTTCACACATGATAAGCATTTTTGGATGTTTAGGATTGTCAAGGCGAGAAAAATCTGCTTCAAGGATTTTTAGTTTTGTAAGCCCTGCTTGTATCATCACTTTTTGCCCGTCACTCAGACCGATAACTTTGTTTGTTCCCTCATCACGAAGTGCTTTAAAGTCAAGCTCCAAAGTCGAAAGCTCTTTTCGCTTATCAATCGTTATCATCTTGACTAAACCCTCTTTTATTGCAGCGTTTAGGTCAAAGTCAACTATGACATGCGGAAAGTAGTGTTTGGCTCTTTTTTGTCCGCTTCCCGTCGTGTCGTAAGGTGTAGCCGAAAAGTCTATTTGAACAAATTTACTCCCTTTGTTTTTGGCTATAAAATTTAAAGATTTTTGCCACTCTACCTCTTGTATCTCTCCTGCCGTTTTGTTCTCATGTATGTGATGCGCTTCATCGTTCATAACCACCAAATCATCAAGCTCCGCCAGATACTCTATCTCGCCGCCGCTAAAATATGCTCCGTCAAGCTGTTCTAAGCTATTTCCAGCACTTATTCCGGGGCGAGCAGGGAAAATGTCGGCTATCACTCCGCTTGGGTCATCAAGCGGGCTTATCTCCTCTCTTTCTTCATCTTTACCCATAAAGAGATGCCAGTTTGAGATGGCGATAAATCCGTCACTTGTGATTTTTTTACCTATCTCATCTTTTTTTACAACACTGCTTTGCAAAAATGCTTTGATTGTTATCTCATACCTTTGCGGTAAAAACAGCTCTCTGTTTTTGAAAATATCGCTTGTGTTCACATCACGGCTGCCATCTTCTCTCTCTTTTCCCATGTAGCTGTCGAGCAATCTCTCATATACTATAAGCCCGGGAGCAATAAGCAAAAAGTTTTTAGTAAATCTTCCGCTTCTCTCTTTCTCGGCTCTTGCGTTTAGATACTGCCAGATAAACAGAGCGTTCATCACCCAAGTTTTTCCCGTTCCCGTTGCCATCTTCATGGCGTATTTCGGAATTTTATATTTCTCTTTTGCCAAAAGCGTATGATTAAATTTCGGTATCAGCTCTTTGTCACATTTCTCATAAATCTCTAAAACGCTATTTACTTTTAAAATCTCATGCAGATAAATAGTGTTCAAGATAGCGTTTTTTTGCCCTCTATGAAAATTTATCTCTCTCTGCGTCGTATGCGGTTCACAAAACCAAAACTTTAGTAAATCCGCCGTAGTAGGCGTAACAAGAGTTAAAAACTCTCCGCTTTGCCAAAGTTCATCGACCTTACATGTAAGAGTTTTTGCAAGCTGTAAAGGTATGTCGCCCGTGAGCGTATTTATGGGTGTTGCCACTTTACACCTCCGCTTTTACAACAGACTCAAAACCAAAAACATCAACGGCTTTAACGCTTACTACTCTTTTTTCTTTGCGTGCCACCATGATTTTGGCTTCATAAACTACATGTAAAGGGTCGCCGTCGTTTGCGGTGTTTTCTCTATAATCTTGCCATTTGCTTCTAAAAGTCACTCCGTCATAGTCAGGGTCGATACTCCAGTACTCTATGAGAGCAAGAGGGTCATGCGCCAAAAGCTCTTGAAGCGATTTTTTGTCTGCATCATCAAGCGGAATGTTGTCGGGACTTAGCAAGATATAGTTATCAAGTTTTATGGTTAGCTCTTCAAGTTCGCTGTCATAAATTTTTTTCTCTATGGGTTTAATGGTTAAGTATTGGAGTGAGCTAAATCGTATCTTGCCGCTATCGACGAGTTTTTTGTATGTTGCTTTGCTTTTTAGTTTGTCAAGCAAATCGGGCGGAATAACCAATATCTCAAGCCTGCTGTCGGAGAGTTCATTTATGGCAGAGCTTATGTCATAAGCAAAGTTCCACCCAAGAACGACCACTTTATCCCAACCGCCTAAGAAATTATCACGCAGTTCTATCGCTTTTTTGAGTGTTGCTCTGCCCGTCATCTTGTTTGGACTGTCTATATACACAAGCGTTTTTTTATCTTTGATGTAGCCCAGATTTTGCGGATGTTCGCTTCCAAAAGATAACGCACCGCTTCCGCTCTCATCGCTAAAAAGAGAGATAACAACTTGAGACAAATCGCCGATGCGTTTAAACATACGGCTACTCTCTAACGCCTCTTTTTGATAGTCGCCGATACTTTGGTAAAGAAAAGGTTTGACTTCATTGTCGATAAGTCGTTTTCTTTGCACCATGATGGACGGTTTGCCAATGTCGGAGCTTATCCAACGGCGACCGAGTTTTTCGGCAACTGCCGCAGTTGTACCGCTTCCGCCGAAGAAGTCGGCAACTATGGAGTTTTCGTTGGATGATGCTTTGATAATTCGCTCTAAAAGTGCTTCTGGTTTTTGGGTTGAATAATCAACTCGTTCTTTTGCAACAGGGTTTACTGGTGATAAATCATTCCAAACTGAGTCAATAATATCACCTTCTATTTCATCAAGATATATTTTTCTCGTTCCACCTGCTGTTGGATTAACATCACTTCTGCACAATCTACCAGTCTCATCAGGCTTAAAGCGTTTTAAATATTCTTGATTATGAGGTTTAAATTGTGTATAAAATATTCTATTTTCTGTTTTTTTATAAGAATAGATAACATCATGTTTTTGTGGAAATTTTGATGCCGTTTTTCTTTTAAATCCAAAATACGACCATATAATTTCATTATTAAAATTCTCTTTTCCAAAAATATCATCAAGCAAGATTTTTACATAATGCCCCACATGCCAGTCAATGTGGACATAAATAGAGCCTTTTTCACTCAACAGTTCACGCATCAAAACCAAACGAGGATAGATCATTTTAAGATAGCTCACCGTACCGTCTTTCCACGTATCGGCGTAGGCGAACTGCTCGATCACCGTCGGTTTTTGGCTGAGATTTACATTTGGCAGGGTGATTTTTGTGCGGTAGTCTGCTTTGCTATCAAACGGTGGGTCGATGTAGATAAGGTCGATTTTGCCTCGCATACTCTCAAGCCCACTTGTCGGGTCACCTGCTAAAAGTCCTTGCATGACTAAAATATTATCGCCATAAATAAGCCTGTTTTTCCACTCACTCTCATCTGAACTCGGCATCTCACCACGAAAAAGTCCGCTTACATCTTTAGAGGGCAAAACCAGCTCATTTGTTTGAAGAGCAAGAGCATTACCGCTATTTATCCGCTCTAAAATCCTAGCCGCTTCAGCACGCCCCTCTTTTACTATTTTTGGTAACTCTTCTATAAGTGATAAAGACATTTATTAGCTCTTTTTTATGATTTTTCGATAAATATTTTTGATTTTATATAATTAAAGCAAAATATTTGCTTTTTAAGAGTAAAAAGAGATAGATATTTGCGAATTTGAGTAACAGAATTAATCATATAAAATTTTTTTATGAAATTAACTCAACAAGACATAGCAAGATTGCTAAATGTAACACCGATGACACTTAGAAACTGGCGAAAAGAGAAGCCGTATTTATACGAAATAGTTATGAAAGGCTTTGCGTTTGAAGAAGTGGTAAAAAAAGCTCAACAAAACGCCGACGAGCTAAAAGCTTTGGAAGAGCAGTTTAAAGGGAAGAAGTAATTATTTATCTAAAATATTGCAAAATGCAATATTATTTTTCTTTCTTGAATTTTGGCGGTATAATTATGGATAAAAAAGGGTACTAATGTTTTCTAGAGTTAGAAATTATATATTATCACTCATTATACATTCAATGGTAGTTGTTTTATTTATATTATATATTGATTCTCTTTCCAAGGATTATTTAATTCCTCTTGTGGCTGCAATTTCTGCTTTGATAGCTTTACACGGTATTATAAACCAATACGATATAAATAAAATAAATAATGCTAAAAAGATAGATAATAATAAAAAAATTATTCGTACATATTTTAATGTTATAGTTGATACACTTAACTATGAAATTAAAACATTAAATGAAATGTTAGAATATAGTCAGAATATTTTTGATAATCAAACCACTTTTATCACAGGTAAAACAATAATTTATAATAAAATGAACGAATATACTAATAAGCTTTTAGACAAAGAACTACATGTTGGATTAGACTCTGATTTGTTAATAATGTCAATAAAATTAAAAGACTTATACTTTTATTTATTGGATACTAAAACTATATTAGAAAATCAAGATTTAACACAAGAAAAAGAGCAAAAGCTATTTTTTAAACTTATTAAAGATGATATTGTTAGATTAGAAAATTGTATAAAAGAAATTAATGATATATATGCAAAAATTTAAAGGAAAATTTATGACACCACAAGAACTAATGGCAAAGAGAGAAAAACAAATTATGAAAAAACTTGAAGAACAAAAACCAAAGCTTGATGAGTTAGTAAGGAAAGCTGATGAGTATTTTGAAAAAAATAAACCTTTTTTAGATAAACAGATGAGAAATGCTATCAAAAAGCACAATAAAAATAGGTGAATTCTGAAAATTTACAACTCAATTATTTCAAAACAACGCCTCTGAGAATAAATCTCCACTTTTTAGAATATTTGTAGTTTGTTTCATAACTCTTATAAATCCAAACTCAACAAAAAAGTCTCATCAAAAAGCGAGGCTTTAAAATTGTCCCCAAAGGACGAGCAAAGAGATAAAATTACACAAACCCAATCTTCTTCGTTCCCTCTCTAGCTTCATCATGGATACTTTGCATACTTGAAACCACTTGCACCACTTTTTGGAGTAATTCTGTTGTTTAACTAAAAATAATTTTCTTACATGTAAGTTTATTTACCTGCTAAATTTTTAAGAGTTGGGTTATTTATAAGTGATTTCATTTGTGCGATTGCTGTTTGGTTGAGTTTTACCAGTCGCTCATTTTGAGGTAAATCTTGTTTTATAAGCTCCGCATTGATACTCTCAAGATTTGAAAGCACTATGAGTTGCTCTACACTTGCATAGTCTCTAACATTGCCGTCTTTGTCTTTGTTCGCTTCTCGCCACTCCTTTGAGGTCATCCCAAACAAAGCAACATTTAGTAAATCTGCTTCATTTGCATAAATAAAGCTCTCCTTTGGTTTGTTTATTGTCCGTGGCAACAAATGCTCTTTTATAGCATCCGTATGAATTTTGTAGTTTATCTTTGACAAACTTCTACTCAAATCCCACTCAAGCGATTTGGTTTGTATCTCATCTTCTTTTAATCTTTGAAACTCTTTGATGAGAAATAGTTTAAATTCGGCACTTATCCAAGATGCAAACTCAAATGCTATATCTTTGTGAGCATAAGTACCGCCGTATCTGCCTGCTTTAGAGATTATGCCTATGGCAGATGTTTTTTCTATCCATCTCGTAGGCGACATCGTAAAACTGTTGCTTCCAGCTTCATTTTTAAAGGAATCGAATTCGACCCCTTTAAAAAATGGATTATTTATATATTCCCAAAGTCCCAAAAATTCTATGGTAGTTTTACTTCTGAGCCAATTTTTCACCACATCTTTTGGCTCATCCGGATTTTTTGCTCTCGCTATATCCGTCAAAGATATAAAATCAACTTTTTCATGTTGCTTAATAGATACTTCCGTATTTTGCACTAAGATTTTGTTATTTTTCATCTTAACTCCTTGCATATATTTTTCTTAATTTATCACATAAATTAGAGATAACTAAAAAAATATTGCAATTTGTCATATTTTTTTACTCTTGAAAATAGGTGTCAATCACACAAACCCAATCTTCTTCGTTCCCTCTCTCGCTTCATCATGTATACTCTGCATACTTGAAACCACTTGCACCACTTTTTGGAGTAATTCTGTTGTCTCTTTGTCGTTTGTTTCTAGTTTTTCAAGCCTTTTGATGATGTCAAAGTATGGTACGGACTGATTTTTAAGTTTAACAAAAGTTCTCATGATAGTTAAACTTACATCTGTAGCAATCTTACTTTTTAGTACAGTTGAGAGCATATATACACCATGCTCTGTAAAAACTTTAATTTTTGATGGATTAAATTTAAGTTTTTGTAGCTTATCGCATTTTGCGATAAGCTCATTTTTTTCATCATCTGTTAGCTCAAACATAAAATCGCTTGGAAACTTTTCTATATTTCTTTTAACTTGTTCATTCAGTCTGCTTGTCTGGACTTGATAAAGTTCGGCTAAATCCTTATCAATCATTACTTGAATGCCTCTGATGATAAATATTTTATCATCGACAACAATATTGGTTATAAGTTTATTTTTTGTATCCATCTTCACCGCTCCTAGATTTTAAAGATACAAAACCATAACAGAAAATTTTATTTTGATTTAAAAACATGACAATTTGCAATATTTTTAATTCAAACTCATATTAATTTTTCCATATATTTGTTTATACCGACGATAATAATTTGATTTTTAGCAGTATCAATCTTATAAGGCACTACATAACCTTTAAATACAAGGTCTCTTATATTTTTATCATTGAAGTAGCATAGATTGGAGTTTTAGGAGATAATTGGTATCCCTAATTATTTGCATATTTAGACTTGAGATTTTCTTTGAAATCATTCATTTTATTGGTATATTGTTCCTGCGGTAGTAACTGCGTATTGCCATTTTCTATATCTGATAAGCATTTATGAAAATACACCTTTGTTTGTTCAAAATCCTTATTTACGGCATCGCTCTCTTTTACCGAGAAATTTTTGACCATACCCTCTTTCAAACTTTTTATAACAGTTAAGAATGACTCATAGTTATCATCCTCAACTTGAAGCTGTATAGTTCTCATCCTTACCTCTTTTTTCTTTTATTGTATCTTATTTTTAATATAAAATTATTTATAAATCCAAACTCAACAAAAAAGCCTTACTAAAAAGCGAGGCTTTAAAACTGTCCCCAAGGGACGAGCAAAGAGATAAAATCTCCACCAACTACTTAAAACCACTTGCACCTTTATATATTTTTTAGCAAATCATTTACCGACATACTCATTTTGTTGACTGCAAATACTTTGTTTCCCAAATCCTTAAAACTCGCTCCAAAATGATATACGGTTTCATCACAGATCAAAAATCTATCGTGAAAATTTTTGGTGATTTTTACTTCAAGATTACGGTATTGTTTGTTGTATTTTTCTATATCAAGTTGTAGTTTTTTAGATGTATTTTGAGTATAAAGAGTAAATTGTACATTTTGATTTTTTGACAACAGAGTCAATATAGACTCATCTATATAGTTGTCAATCAAAATAATTGAAACTTTTGCACTATTTATTAAATCCGATAAAAGTACATAAGCATCAAATATTTGTCCGTTAAAAAATATTCCGTGTTTGACCTCTATTGTATTATTTTTAATATGAGATTTAATATTAGCTATATCATTTTCAAGAATATTTAATCTTTGTTCTGTAATTTTATGAGTATTGATAGCATAACCGTTTTGGATATAGTTTTTAAGTACAGATGTTGCCCATTGTCTAAATTTGGTGGCTTTTAACGAGCTTACTCTGTATCCCACGGAAATAATCGCATCTAAATTGTAGTGTTTTATGTTTCTTTTAACGCTTCTGCCACCTTCTTGCCGAACTACCGAGAAATCCTCGACAGTTGAATTTTCAGCTAGCTCTTTTTCTTTGTAGATATTTTTCAAATGCAGACTAATATTATCAGTACTCGTCTCAAATAATTCAGCTATTTGAACTTGATTAAGCCAAATATTTTCTTCATTAATTGAGATTTTTAGCTCTAATTCCCCATCATTATAAACCACTACATCAGACATACATACCTCTGCTAATATTAGATTCCTACAACTATAATACAAAATAGAAATTTGATTTAAAAATATTGCATTTTGAAATATTATTTTACTTTATGATTTTTTGATAAGATAAATTCACACAAACCCAATCTTCTTCGTTCCCTCTCTAGCTTTTCAAGTCTTTTGATGATGTCAAAGTATGGTACGGACTGATTTTTAAGCTTAACAAAAGTTCTCATGATTTGTTTTGTGACTTCTACGGCAATACCGCTTTTTAAAACTGTAGCCAACATGTAAACACCTTGTTCAGTAAATACATAAGGGTTTGTTCTTATCATATTAAAATTTGTGGTCGCATTTTGCGACCGCCAATTTTCCAA
>MICC01000076.1:73388-76923 GCA_001829715.1 Sulfurimonas sp. RIFOXYB12_FULL_35_9 | reverse complement strand
AACCATTTCTAGAAAAAAAAGATACTTCGCAGATTACATCACATGTCTTGATTGGTGCTTCAAACTCAAAACTAACGGTAAAAGCGACAGACTATGAAATAGGTTTGCAGATTTATACGGATAATGTAAATATAATCGAAGATGGAACAGTTACTTCAAACGGTAAAAAATTATTGGATATTATTAAAATTTTAAAAGATGGAAATATAAATTTAGAAATCAAAAATGATATGCTGTACATATCTCAATCAAATTCAAATTTTAAACTGCCTACTTTTTCTTATAAAGAGTTTCCTATATTTCCTACATACGAGGGTAAACCTCAAATCTCTATAAATTCACACTCGCTTATAGAATCTCTTAAAAAAGTGACTCCTGCTATTGATACAAATAATCCTAAATTTGAATTAAACGGTGCATTGATTGATATAAAAAATAATAATATAAATTTTGCTTCCACCGATACGAGAAGGTTGGCAGTCGTTAGCATAGAAAATCAAAATAACAGTGAGCTTTCTATAATTATTCCAAAAAAAGCAATTATAGAGATTCAAAAACTCTTTTTTGACAATATAGAACTTTACTACGATGAAACAAGTTTAATAATTCACTCGAATCAATATACATTTTTTACAAAACTGATAAATGGAAAGTTTCCTGAATATTCAAGAATAATTCCAAAAGAGGTATCAAAAACTCTGACATTACCAAAAGCTACTATGATAGAGGCTATTAAACAAATTACAACAATTTCTACAGATGTAAAAATTACTTTTTTAAACAACTCTATCGTTTTTGAATCGTTAAGTGATGATAATATTGAAGCAAAAACAGAGATAAATTATGAAACAAATTTTTCATCTCCATTTGTTATTGCAATAAACAGCAAATATCTTCTTGATTTTTTAAACAGTATCAACAGTTCAGAGTTTAGTATCGGTTTAAATGAGAGTAATTTACCTTTTGTTTTAAATGAAAATAATTTTAAAACTGTAGTAATGCCAATCGTTATCTAAAGAAATTAAAGTGTCTCTTTATAATTTAAAGGGACAAGTCCTCATAAAAATAACTCCTTAATCTTCTATCTTTAGCTTGTAAAACTTTCTTTTAGAATAAATTAGATAGAATAGCCATAATTATGTCAAAAGTGATAATGGAGTATTAGATGGAAAATTACGGCGCTAGTAATATTAAAGTCCTTAAAGGATTAGAAGCAGTTCGTAAACGACCTGGTATGTATATCGGCGATACGGGTCATAGAGGTTTGCATCATTTAGTTTATGAAGTTATTGATAACTCTATCGATGAAGCAATGGCCGGACACTGTAATACGATTAATGTAACCCTTACAAAAAATGGAACATGTAAAGTATCTGATAATGGACGCGGTATTCCAACAGATATGCATCCAGGTGAGGGAATGTCTGCTGCTACGGTTGTTTTAACGATTCTTCATGCCGGCGGTAAATTTGACAAAGATACTTATAAAGTTTCCGGTGGTCTCCATGGTGTAGGTGTTTCTGTTGTAAATGCTCTATCATCTGATCTTAAAATGACTATTCATAGAAACGGTGAGATATTTGAGCAGGATTTTAAAAAAGGAATTCCGCAAGAAATTTTAAAGGTAATCGGTACAACTAAAAAAACCGGTACAACTATAGAATTTTCTCCCGATCCGAGTATATTTACCGAAACTATAATTTTTGAGTATGAATATTTAGCTCGAAGATTTAAAGAATTGGCTTATTTAAATCCGTTTATCACTATTAATTTTAAAGATGAAAGAACAAATATTTCACAAACATACCACTTTGAAGGTGGTATCGCTCAATATGTAAATGATTTAAATAAAAAACAAGAAGTTGCAAAAGTTTTTGAATTTAGTTCAAAAATAGAAGATATAGAGTTTGATATTGCACTAATGTATAATGACACTTATGATGAAAAAGTTTACTCTTTTGTAAATAACATAAGAACTCCAAACGGCGGAACACATGAAGCAGGCTTTAGAGCAGGTCTAACACGTGTTATTTCAAACTATAACGCACAAAACGGTGCAGCAAAAGAGAAAGATACAAAAATAAGCGGTGAAGATACAAGTGAAGGTCTTATTGCCGTTGTTTCCGTACGTGTTCCTGAACCGCAATTTGAGGGACAAACAAAAGGCAAACTTGGAAATACTTACGTTAGACCTTTAGTTCAAAAATCTACATATGAACTTTTGAGTAAATATTTTGAAGAAAATCCAATCGAAGCAAAAGCAATAGTTGCTAAATCTCTCATGGCAGCACGCGGTCGTGAAGCTGCTAAAAAAGCTAGAGAGTTAACTCGCAGAAAAGATTCCATGAGTGTGGGAACACTTCCTGGAAAGCTTGCAGATTGTCAAAGCAAAGATGCATCTATCTGTGAACTTTATCTGGTGGAAGGGGATTCTGCAGGCGGTTCGGCAAAAATGGGTCGTGATAGAGTATTTCAAGCGATTTTACCGCTTAAAGGTAAGATTTTAAATGTTGAAAAAGCAAGACTTGATAAAATCTTAAAATCCGAAGAGATTACTAACATGATAACAGCTATGGGCTGTGGAATCGGTGAGGAATACAATGAAGATAAACTTCGCTATCATAAAATTATTATTATGACCGATGCGGATGTTGATGGATCTCATATTCAAACTCTTCTGCTTACATTTTTCTTCCGCCATTTCCGTTCTGTTATAGAAAAAGGTTATCTATATCTAGCACAACCACCTCTATATCGTTATAAAAAAGGTAAAAAAGAGATCTATTTCAAAGATGATCGTCAAATGAATGATTTTCTTATTGAAAACGGCATTGAATCACTAGAAGAACAGAGTGTCGGGCATAATGATTTAGTATCATACTTCAAAATGGTAGATCACTATAGAGGTTCTCTTGAAGCACTTGAGAGAAGATATGCACTTGTAGATTTGATTCGCCATTTTATAGAAAATCCTGATTTAATAGGTCTTGATATAAAGTCTATGTATGAAAAAGTTGAACAATTTTTAACTCAAAACGGAAATAATATTTTAACAAAAAGTATTACCGGAGAGTCGATTCATATATTTGTTCAAACAAAAGACGGAATGGAAGAGCTTCTTATAAACGATGATCTTTTTGCTGCTCCACATTTTGCAGAAGCTAGTTTTGTATATAGAAAAATCAAAGAGTGGAATCTTGATTTTAAAGATGATGTTCTTAAAGTATTAACCAGTGTTACTGATTATGCTAAAAAAGGTGCATATATTCAACGCTATAAAGGTCTTGGAGAGATGAATCCGGATCAGCTTTGGGAGACTACAATGACTCCTGAAAATAGAGTTTTACTTCAAGTTGCGATAGATGATGCAATACTTGCCAGTGACACATTTACACTCTTTATGGGCGATGAAGTCGAGCCTCGCCGTAACTATATAGAAACGCATGCTAAAGATGTTAAACATTTAGATGTTTAACATCAAAATATTATAAATTTGTAATGTTACTTCCGCAAACCAAAGAGAGAGAATACCGTT
>MICC01000076.1:0-73357 GCA_001829715.1 Sulfurimonas sp. RIFOXYB12_FULL_35_9 | reverse complement strand
TTTATTTTTTATCTGATATATAAAGGTTTTGATACGAAAATAACAGATGGCATATCAAAAGCTTTTACAAGAGAATATATATATAAATATTTAAAAAAAGAGTTAAAAGCTTCTGAAGAGTATACGCTTTTGCTTGTAAGCATAAATAATTTATATGAGATTAACAGCCGTTATGGCATAAAAAACGGTGATAAAGTACTTTTTGAAATACTCATGTGGATAGGTGAATATCTTAAATCTAAAGATATAGTTAACTTTCCCGTCGGACGTATAAAAGGCGGCGATTTTATAATAGGTTTTAAGGGAAATAAGAGTCAATATAAAACAGTTATAGAACTAATGGCTCTTAAGAGTGATGAATTAAAAATAGATGATATCGAAGTTCAAATTTCAATTGTTATAAATGATACGACTTTTTCAAAAGATCTTGATTATTTGATTGAAGATCTTTTTGAGTTACAAAATAAAAATCACAAACAACATGTATCAAATACTGAAGATGAGATAAATCCAAGTGATTTGGAATATTACGTAATTGATGCAATAAAGAGAAGAGATTTAGTAATATTTACACAAAATATTTTTGAAAAAGAGAACATTGTTTTTAAAGAGTGTTTTGTTAAATTAAAAAATCAAAACGATAAAATATTACATCAAAAAAACTATATGAAAGTGCTGGATAAGCTTAGACTTATGAGTGATTATGACTTAATTGTTTTGGAAAAAGTTATAGAAATGTGTGAAAAAAATGATAATGAAAAATTTGCCGTTTCTTTATCCGCGACTTCTATCAGAAATCCTATTGTTTTGAGTAAAATAAAAGATATGTTAAGTAGAAATAAGTATGTTAAAAATAGAATTATAGTGCTCTTTAGTGAGAATGAATATTATCCCAAAGCGGATAAGTTCAATGCAATTTTAAAGCAGCTGAAAGATTTAGGAGTTATGATAGCGGTTGATGGATTAGGTTCATTGCATACAAGTTTTTTATATTTAAGAGATTTGGATATTGATGTGGTAAGATTCGGATCTTTTTACACTAGAGATGTAAATGAAAAAATGCACAAAAATATAATAGACGGCTTTAATGTAATGGCTCATGAAAAAGGGATTAAAAGCTGGATTAGAATGATTGAAGATGAAGATACTAAAAATTTGATGCAAAAGTCGGGAGTTGATTATTTACAAGGTAAATATTTAGCACCTTTAGAAAAAAATTAAGGAGAAGTAATGAAATACGGTGAAAAAATCATCAGTGAGTTTGATGTCGAAAAAGATTTGGAAATTTGGCCAAATGAGCATAAGAGAAATTATATTATAAAAATGACTCTTCCGGAGTTCTCTTGCCTTTGCCCTAGAAGCGGTTATCCGGATTTTGCAACGATACATTTGGAATATACGCCAAATGAGTGGGTAGTTGAGCTAAAAGCGATAAAGCTTTACATAAACTCTTTTAGAGAGAGACACATATCGCATGAAAATAGCGCAAATGAGATTTATGAAGTTTTAGATAGAAAATTAAAACCGAAGTACATGAAAATTGTTGCGGATTATAATCCTAGAGGAAATGTTCACACTGTTATAGAGATTGATAGTTCAAAGCTTTAGCTTCTTTAAATACTCTTTTAACCAAAGTATAGCTTCATCTCTATTTTTAAATTCCCCATGCATTTGAGCCTCGTAAGCTTCATGGAGAATTTTTGAGAACTGCTCTGAAGGGGCAAGACCGAATTTTAAAATATCTCTTCCACCCAAAAGAACAGGAAGTTTTTTGTTTAATATATCTAACTCCTTTACCCTTTTATAGATCTCTTCTCCTGCTTTATAGGTTTTAGAGCTATTCTTGGCAAAGTAAATCGAACTGCTTAAAATTAAAAGTTTATCTATGTCTATTTTTGAGGCAAGCTTGTATAGAGAATAGTCATTCATAGAGTTCGCATATATTATATCTATTTCGTTATGTAATTGAATTAATCGAACTACGCTGTTTAATAGCTCTTTTTCATTTGTTAGTTTTTGTATAAAATCTTCTGTTTCTGCTTGGTTTAGGTTATAACAGAGTGCCGCTAACATCAAACTCAAGTTTGTTTGTGAGTTTGATGTCAGCTGTTTGGCTATCTCATCGGCTACATCTATATTATCTGTGTATATGTTGATGCCGAACTCTTTTAAGAGCTTAAATCCGTATGAGGGTTTTTGTGATTTTAAAAGAAGTTTTTTTATCTCTTCAAATATTCTCTCCTTAGGCAGTTCATCCAACATATTTTTTGAAACCATATTTTTACATGCAAGAAATAGTTGATTTTCTATTTTAAGCTGAAATCTTGCGCAAAATTGGGCAGCTCTTAAGACTCTTAGCGGATCTTCTATAAAAGTTTCCAGATTAACGGCTCTTAATGTTCTGTTTTTTAAATCATCTGCTCCGCAAAATGGATCTAATAGTTTTTTTTCTATAACATCATAACCGATAGAGTTAATTGTAAAATCTCTTCTGGATGCTGCGGTTTTAAAGTCAAGATTTGGATCTACATGTATCTCAAATCCACGATGTCCGGATTTGATTTTACTATCCATTCTTGGAAGAGAAAAATCTAAATCATACTCTTTGAATTTTAACTTACAGACCCCAAAACTTTTTCCGACGATATTTACATCGCCGAACTCTTGCAGCAAATTTTCTAATTCGGCAAAAGATAATGCTCCATATACTTCTATATCTATATCTTTTGACTCAATTTTTAAAAGGGAGTCTCTAATAAAACCGCCGACTATAACAGGACGCATATCATGTTCTATTAGTTTATTAAATATAGGATCTAATTTGTTTGGATAATAAATCATATAACTCCTTAAAATATGAGTATATAAAGCAAATTTATAAATTTATCTACAAGTATATCACTTGTTTTACGTATATATAACTTTTATTTGGATATAATCGCAAAAAATTTTATCTTGGTTTTATAATTTTTTTAAAAAAACCAAAGAAGGAAGCCTCGTGCAAAAGATTAGAAATATCGCAGTAATTGCCCATGTTGACCATGGTAAAACTACATTAGTTGATGGATTGTTAGAACAATCGGGAACATATGGTACTCATGAGCAACATGATGAAAGAGCTATGGACAGTAATGATTTAGAGAAAGAGCGTGGTATTACGATTCTCTCTAAAAACACGGCTATTCGTTATAAAGATTACAAAATTAACATTATCGACACTCCGGGTCACGCCGATTTTGGTGGAGAAGTTGAACGCGTTCTTAAGATGGTTGATGGTGTTTTAGTTCTCGTTGATGCTTATGAGGGTGTTATGCCTCAAACAAAATTTGTTGTTAAAAAAATGTTGGCACTTGGTAAAAAACCAATCGTTGTTATTAACAAAATTGACAAGCCTTCAGCAGATCCAGAACGCGTTGTTGATGAAATGTTTGACCTTTTTGCTGCTATGGGCGCAACTGATGATCAACAAGATTTCCCGATTATTTATGCTGCTGCACGTGATGGTATAGCTAAACTTGACATGAGCGAAGAGGGTGGGGATTTTCAGTGTATTTTCGAAACAATCTTAAAGCATATTCCTGAGCCGGAAGGTGATAGAGAAAATCATACTCAAGCACAGGTATTTACACTTGATTACGATAACTATGTCGGTAAGATAGGTATTTCTCGTATTTTTAACGGTATCATCAGAAAAGGTGACAATGTTATGCTAGCAAAAGCCGATGGCGAGCTAGTAAAAGGAAAAATCTCTAAACTTATAGGTTTCCATGGTCTTAACCGTATGGAAATTCAAGAAGCTGAAGCTGGAGATATCGTTGCATTTGCAGGTTTAGAGACTGTTGATGTTGGAGATACTATTTGTGATCCTGCAAACCCAATGCCGCTTGATCCTATGCATATTGAAGAACCGACACTTACAGTTATTTTTTCTGTAAATGATTCTCCGCTTGCAGGTCAAGAGGGAAAACATGTTACTTCAAATAAACTAAAAGACAGACTTGAAGCTGAAATGACGACAAATGTTGCTATGAAACTTGAGATTGTAGGTGAGGGTAAATTTAAAGTTTCAGGACGCGGTGAGCTACAAATTACTATTTTGGCTGAAAATATGCGTCGTGAAAATTATGAATTTGGCGTATCTCGTCCGGAAGTTATCGTTAGAGAAATTGAAGGTGTTAAATGTGAACCGTTTGAGCACCTTGTTATCGATGTTCCTGAAGAGTTAAGCGGCAGTGTAATTGAGAGACTTGGAAAAAGAAAAGCGGAGATGAAATCTATGATTCCTATGGGTCAAGGTTTCCAAAGAATCGAGTTTGAGATTCCGGCTCGTGCGCTTATCGGATTCCGTGGACAATTCTTAACTGACACTAAAGGTGAGGGTATAATGAATCACTCATTTTTAGAGTTCCGTCCATACAGCGGTAGCGTTGAGTCAAGAAGTTATGGTGCGCTTGTATCTATGGAAAATGGCGAAACGCTTGCATATTCACTATTTAATATTCAAGACCGTGGTGTTCTTTTCATTGGACCACAAACTAAAGTTTACGAAGGTATGATAGTTGGAGAACACTCTCGCTCAAACGACCTTGTTGTAAATGCTATCAAAGGAAAAGCTCAGTCAAACGTTCGTTCAAGCGGTGCAGATGAAGCTATCAAACTTATTCCGCCTCGTGACATGTCATTAGAGCGTGCATTAGAGTGGATTGAAGATGATGAATTACTTGAAATAACACCAAAAAGTATTCGTATTCGCAAAAAGTTCTTAACAGAGAGCGAAAGAAAAAGACACACTCGCAAGTAATAGATATTTTTTACACATGCTCTTGTGGCATGTGTAAAATGCTCCGCACACTTATTTTATCCACTTAAAATCTTTTAGTATATCCGTGGCAATATGCTTTAGAGCCTTTCTTCTCATAATAATTTTGATGGTACTCCTCTGCTTTATAAAACTCTTTTTTATCAAATATTTTTGTTGCAATTTTATAGCCGTTTGTTTCAAGCTTAGAAATCAATCCAAGAATAATTTTTCTCTCTTCTTCATTACTCACAAAAACCCCAGATATATACTGCTCACCAATATCCGGACCTTGCCCGTTTGCCTGAGTCGGGTCATGTATCTCGAAAAATACTTTAGCTAACTCTTCGTATGAAATTTCACTTTTATCGTAAACTACTTCAACAGCCTCAAGGTGACCGGTTTTTGAGTAAAGAACATCATGGTATGTCGGGTTTTTCGTGTGTCCTCCAATAAAACCAGAAATTACCTCTTTTACGCCTTTTAATTTTTCTAGGTAATATTCAACTCCCCAAAAACATCCTCCTGCAAAATAGGCATAAGAGAGGCTATTTTTTGCATCATGCTCTTTCTTTACAAGCTCAAGCGAGATAGAGTTTACGCAGTGTCTTGTATCTTTTGGCGTAAAGCCCTCTCCTTGAAAAACATGACCTAAATGTGCTCCACATGTGGCGCAGACAATCTCTATTCGCTTGCCGTCTGCATCAGGAACTCTTTTAACCGCTCCTTTTATCTCGTCGTCAAAACTGGGCCATCCGCAGTTTGATTCAAATTTGTCACTTGATTTGTAAAGCGGAGTTCCACATACTTTGCATACGTAAGTTCCCTCTGATTTTTCGTTTGTATATTTACCGATAAAAGGTCGCTCAGTACCTTTTTCTATTATGACTCTCTTCTCTTCCTCACTTAAGCGTTCTATCTTTTTTGTCCAAGGTTTTAACTCGATTGCATCTATTGTCATAATTGTTAGTATGAAAAATATAAAAAATTTCATACGTCCTCCTCTTTTTTAAAAACTATTATAAGAAATATAGATCTACTAAAATATGGTCTTCATAAATTATATAAATTTATAAAGTTAATTTTATGAAATCAAAACCTTCATAAAGATACAATACAAAACTAAAATTTTCGGAGTATATTGTGAACAGAAAAAAAATATATAATCCCCTCTCAAATGAAAATGTAAACGAGAGACGGATATTTGGCGGAAATCCTACCGGAATATTTGAGTTAAACGATATAAAATATCAGTGGGCATACAATCTTTGGGAGATGATGTTAAACAACACATGGTTTCCAAAAGAGGTTGATATGACACGTGACGTAAGCGACTATAAACACATTACTGAAGCCGAAAAAGATGCTTATGACAAAGCGCTTTCACAGCTTATTTTTATGGATTCTCTTCAAACAAATAATATCATGGACAATATAAATCCCTATGTAACTGCTCCTGAAATTAATCTTATATTGGTTCGTCAGGCGTATGAAGAGGCACTCCACTCTCAAAGTTATGCCGTTATGGTTGATAGCATCTCTGCAAATTCCAAAGAGATATATGACCTTTGGCGTCGTGATATGATGCTAAAGAGTAAAAATGATGCTATAGCAGCGGTTTATGAGGAGCTTGCGAAAAATCCGACAGAACATAATTTCGTAAAAGCGTGCTTTGCAAATCAGATTTTAGAAGGTATCTATTTTTACAGCGGTTTTACATACATTTATACCCTTGCAAGAAGCGGAAAAATGCTGGGTTCTGCACAGATGATTCGATTTATTCAAAGAGATGAAGTAACCCACTTGGTTCTGTTTCAAAATCTTATCAATTCTCTTAGAAAAGAGAGACCGGATCTTTTCAGTGAGCAGCTAAAGAACGAAGTTATAGAGATGTTTAAAGAAGCAGTTGAGCTTGAAGTTGCATGGGGAAAATATATAACACAAGGTCAAATATTGGGCTTAACGGATGCCATTTTGGAACAGTATATACAATATTTGGCGGATGACAGACTCTCAAGCGTAGGATTTGCCAAACTCTATAATGTGACAAATCCTATAAAATGGGTAGATGATTTTTCAAAATTTAATGACCAAAAAACAAACTTTTTTGAAGGAACTGTTGCGAACTACTCAAAAGGAAGTTTAAGCTTTGATGACGACTTCTAGCAAGGGCGGATATAAACTCTGCTCGCTTCTTTTTGATACTACTAAAGATTATGATGCCAATCTGCAAACGCTTTTAGATCTTGTGAATCAAGTAGCAAAAAAATCTCTTATAGTCGCTCCGGAGGTCTGTTTAACAGGTTTTGATTATGAAAA
Organism: Sulfurimonas sp. RIFOXYB12_FULL_35_9; assembly: GCA_001829715.1. Lineage (GTDB taxonomy): Bacteria > Campylobacterota > Campylobacteria > Campylobacterales > Sulfurimonadaceae > Sulfurimonas. Next base: position 66,240 of record MICC01000076.1, on the reverse strand, counting down.
TTATGACAAAGCGGTTGCGTTTTCGGATGTCGCAAACGAAGAGTTGAAAAAAGCTTCTCATGGTAAGATAATTATTCTTACGATGCTTGAGAGAAGTGATGATGAGATTTTTAACTTTGCTAAGATTTTTCATAACGGTGAAGTTGTTTATAAAAGGGCAAAGGCAAGACTTTTTCGTTTTGGAAATGAACATAAATACATGTCACAGGGAAGTGATGAAGAGCTTAAGATTGTTGAGGTTGAGGGCATAAAGATAGGTGTTTTAATCTGTTTTGAACTTCGTTTTAAAGAGTTTTGGCAAAAACTTGAAGGGTGTGACGTTATTGCAGTTCCTTCTTGGTGGGGAGTTTTAAGAACCGGACATTTTAAGGCGTTGACACATAGTCTTGCTATCATCAACCAGTGTTACGTGGTTGCAAGCGATTCGCAAAACAAAGATTGTACAAAAATGAGTGGGATAATAAGACCTCATGGAGAAGATGAGCGAAATGAGAATAGAGCTTGCTTAGAAGTTTTATATGATGAAAAAGAGATTATTTCGATGAGAAAATATATGGATGTAGGCATTGGATAGAATTACCGCAACAAAGACCGCAAAATTGGCGGATGAGTGCCATAAAAAATTTTCTTTAAATGAGAATGTAAAGAGTGCAATCGCTAAAACAAACAGAGAAGAGTTTGTTCCTTTTGGTTTTAAGCAGAGTGCATATAAGCTCGATGCACTGCCTATGGGTTCGGCTCAGTGGATAAGCTCGCCTTTGACGGTTGCAAAGATGACACAATATCTTGAGCCAAAAAGTGGAGACAAAGTTTTAGAGATAGGCTGTGGAAGCGGTTATCAAGCGGCAGTTTTATCACATATTTTTCGCGGTGTTTTTACGATTGAGCGAATAGAGTCTTTAATGATAGAAGCTAAAGAGCGTTTTAAAAAACTTGGATTAAATAATATTCACACTCGCATTGAAGATGGGCAAAGTGGGTGGGTGCAATACGCTCCATATGATAGAATACTTTTTTCGGCAACCGCAAAAGCAATACCGCAAAAGCTCTTTGATCAGCTTAGAGACGGCGGAATTTTGGTTGCTCCTATGCAAGTAGGCACGAGACAGATTATAACTCGTTTTAAAAAGGTAGGTTCATCTTTGCAAAAAGAGGAACTTGAAGAGTGTGATTTTGTCCCAATTTTAAACGGGATTCAGAAATAGATTATGAAACAGCTCCTACTCCTGCTTTTTTTGACACTCTCTCTTCATGCTTGGGTAACTTTCGTTGAAGCACTTGATCTTTATGAAGCAGGCGAGTATAAAAAAGCATTGAGAGCATTTCAAGAACTGGCTATAAACGATCCAGACGCTGCTCACATGTTAGCAAAGATGTATGAGCGTGGAGAAGGGTGTGAAGCAAACGAAAAAGAGGCTTTGAAGTGGTACAAAGTATCTTCTAGAACTTATTATGAACAAGAGAGACATAGCCCACTAAGAGAAGTGCGAAAACAGCAAAGGGAGATATATAGCTCATTTGAAAAGCCTGAAGACAAAGAGACTCAAACTACTTTAAGGCAATATGCACAATCTCTTTATAATTTTAAAGCACATAATTCAAACTATATTTTACCTCTAAGCTATCGTTATGATGGCGATTATGCAAGTGTAAATGGGCATAGGGTGGAAAAAGCAGAGACAGAGTTTCAAGTGAGTGTAAAATTTGATTTTGCCACAAATCTTTTTCATTTTGGCGAAATATACTCTGTTGCATATACGCAGAGATCTTTTTGGCAAGCCTATACAGATTCTGCCTTCTTTAGAGAGTCAAACTATAACCCTGAATTTTTTGTAACCATTCCAACATCGGAAATGGGTGATGGCAGGCTTATAAAAGCGGTGCGTTTTGGAGTAGGGCATGAATCTAACGGCAGAGGAGGAGAGGCTGAGCGCTCTTGGAATTATTTGGACAGCAGCCTCTTTTTCCAGTATAAATCAATCCTTGCAGAGCTAAAGCTTTGGACAAGATTGCCTGATGCATATGATTATAACCCAGAGCTAATCGATGTTATGGGGCATGGGTATCTTAAATTTACATTGCCGTATAAAAAGCACCTTTTAGATATAAAACTAAGAAGTAACTTTAGTGATAAGGGGGCTTTGGAGTCAAATTACAGCTACCCGATTTCCAGCAGAGACGATCTTTTTTTCTATCTTAAATTTTTCAATGGATATGGTGAGTCTCTCATAGACTATGACAACCATGTTAAAAAAATCGGTGTTGGATTTAGCATATCAAGATAGAGGCTACAATAAGCTTTTTATTGTAAAATACTATTAGTTTAATCTAGGACATAAATCAATGGAAACAGTTTTTGGAGTAGAGTACTCAAAACCTGAAGTAATCTTAATGCAAGATACTGGTATAGGTGTGGCTGAAGCAGCAGCTAGAACTTGTTACGATTCTTTTGAAAATAGTGAAAATGAGGCTATTAGGTCTATTGAATATGCTATGCCCGATGGTGATACATGCGGGAAAATCAACACTATAGAAGAGTCAAATTTGCTAAATGATTTGGCTTGGACACATTTTCACCACTCTATTTTAGAACATGCAAATTTAAGTTTTTTGGTGCGCGGAACTAGCAGAGGCGTGCTTCAAGAACATGCAAGACATCGCATACAAGCCATCAGCGTTAGAAGCACCCGTTATACCATGAGTTCGGTTATCAATGCTTTTGTTGCTTCACAGGCGACAAATGATAAAAATTTCTTTATAGATAAAGTTTTGGGTTTTGAAATGTTAGTTACATGTGATGAAGCCTACAACAGAATCGAAATCGGTGCGATATACGATAAGCTAAAGTATCAAGCCTCAACGGTAGAAAATTTTAACGATATTGCCGTAGCGAAAAGTTCATTGCCGCTTTTAGAAGAGTTTGACGGTAACTCTGAAATGTTATTTAATGCACTTGAAGAGGGAAAAAAGAAACGAAATGTCGGAGATGCTTTCAAACATGTTGTAACGGACAATTTTAAAGTAGACATGGTCGTTACATTTAATCTCAGAAGCCTTAAAAACTATTTTACGCTCAGAGACAGCGGTGCAGCTTACTTTCAAATAAGATGGCTTGCTCAAGAGATGATGAGAAAAACACCGTCAAAATATTTAGATTTAATTATTAAAAAAGGGTAATCATATGTGGAAATATAGTTTATTAACAGTTTTTTTGTTTAGCGGATGCTCAAATTTTGAGTTCAATTTTGCGATGTGTGACAATATCGGGTCTGAACAAAATCCCGAAATGATAGAGAAGTGTAGAAACTACAATGAAGAAGAGGCGCAAAAAGCCTTCGATAATACGAAACATAAATCTTCAACGAAAAAAGAAGATGTAATAGAATTTAAAAAATAGAAAAGGAAAATATAATGAATGTCGAAAAAGAGTTAGTAAGTAGAAGCGGTGGTGTTTGTGAATTGTGTGGAAGCAGTGAAGGTCTTAGTGTTTTTGAAGTCGCACCATCAGACGGAAGCACCGAACAGTGTGTCTATATCTGCTCTACATGTAGAAATCAGATAGGAAACCAAGATAATATGGACGAGGCACATTTTAACTGTTTAAATGACAGCATGTGGAGTGAAACTCCTGCGGTTGTAGTTATGTCATATAGAATCTTAAAAGCACTTGGAAGAGAAGACCTTGTTGATATGATCTACATGGAAGATGATGTTAAAAGCTGGGCAGATGCAGCGATAGGCGGCAGTTCAAGCAACGTAGTAGTCAAAGACTCTAACGGCGTGGTTCTAAATACCGGTGACAGCGTTGTAATAATTAAAGATTTAGAGGTTAAAGGTGCAGGCTTTACTGCAAAAAGAGGTACGACGGTTAGAAATATCTCTATTCCCTCGGATGTTGCCGACCATATAGAGGGTCGTGTAAACGGTACTAAAATCTATCTAAAAACAGAGTTTTTGAAAAAAGCATAGTTTAATACTTCACTTATAAGCAAATATAAAAAGGTATATATGAACTCCTTAAAATCTATAGCACTAAATATTTCTATACCTTTTTTTATATCCGCAGTGCTAGGATCTATGCTTTTTTATGAAGATAAAATACCAAAAATCATATTTAGCATAGTTCCATATCTATTTTATGCCATAAGCGCACTTATTTTATGGGTGTCATGGCATTTTAACCGTAACAGATTTATATTTATAATCCTTCCTCTTTTATTGATATATTTCGGATTTGTATATTTAGGAGGCAAAAGAGCAACAGATCTCTTTCTTTATGCTTCCATGCTCTATCCGCTGCATCTTCTTCTGTTTTTATCCCTAAAGGAGAGAGGGCTTTTTTCAATATGGGGAATTTTAAAAATTGCTTTTTTTGTAGTCGAGATAGCTGTTATTTTATATCTTGTTATCTATCCGAATGCCGATTTTATCGCTCTTTTAAAGATGAAACTGTTTGTAATTTCATTCTATCCTCTTGAGGATATTTCGATAATAATTGCAATTCTTGTTATATTTATCATGGTCGCATTGGTGTTGTTCAATAGATATTTGCTCTATAACAGCTCATTTTTGGTTATAGCCGTGACGTTTTACATGGGATTCTATTTTATAAAAACTTCCTATGCCAAAGAGCTGTCTCTTTTAGCAATCGGGGTAATTATCTTTATTTTGCTTATACGTGAATCCTATCGTCTGGCTTTTTATGATGAGCTTACATCGCTTCCGGGAAGAAGGGCTTTGGTGGAAGATATGGCAAAATTGGGTATGAAATATTCGCTAGCAATGATTGATATTGATCACTTTAAGAAGTTTAACGACACATACGGACATGATACCGGTGATGAGGTTTTAAAAATGGTTGCTTCAAAGCTTGCAGAAGTGGGCGGTGGCGGAAAAGCTTACAGATACGGCGGAGAGGAGTTTGTACTGCTTTTCCCATCAAGAGAGGTGGATGAGTCTTATAAACATACGGATATTTTAAGAGAGACTATTGCAAAGAGCCCTTTTATAGTTAGAAATAAGCAGAACTCAAAAACGATATACATAAATATCTCATCTGGGATTGTACAAAAAAATTCTCAAGACAAAGACCCGTTCGCAGTGATGAAAAGAGCAGACAATGCTCTTTATAAGGCAAAAAAAGCGGGAAGAAATCAGGTAGTAAAAGCATAAAAAAGGTAATAAACATGAGAGCATATGATAGATTTCACAAAATAGATGATGATTTTAGAAACCCGTACGCAAGGGATAGAGACAGAATTATTCACTCAGGGAGTTTTAGAAAACTTGAGTATAAAACACAGGTATTTTTAAATCAAGAGGGTGATTTTTTTCGCACACGTCTTACGCACTCCATAGAAGTTTCACAGATTGCCCGTTCAATTACCTCTCATTTGGGGCTTAATGAATCTTTGGCAGAAGCTATCGCTCTCTCTCATGACCTGGGGCATACACCGTTTGGTCATATAGGTGGGGATGCTTTGGATGAGTGTTTGAAAAATGATGGATTTATAAATGGTTTTGAGCATAATTTTCAAAGTTTCAGGGTTGTCTCTTCGCTAGAGAAGAGATATAACGACTTTAGCGGTTTAAATCTCACTTTTGCAACACTGGAAGGAATCCTTAAACACTCATACCCTTATAAAAAAAGTTTTTTACCCTCCATAATAGATGAGCAGTTTAACTTAGATACCCATCCAAGCATAGAAGCAATGATTGTAGATCGTGCCGATGAGATAGCGTATGTGAGCCATGATATTGATGATGGTGTAAACTCTGGGCTAATAAACTTTGATGATTTAAAAGAGAGCGAACTCATTAGAGATATCTTGGCAAAAGTTAAAGAGGAAGGAATATCGCAAGAGGAAGATGAGATGTTTCGGTATCGTTTTATTTCACACCTGATTAATCATCTGGTTTACTCACTTATTGCTTACTCAAAAGACAGAGTGGATAACAGCAGGATCTTATGTGCGACGCTTGATAATAAAACTGAACTGCCTATCGGTTTTGACTCAAAACTTGAAACAGAGTTAAAAAAGTTAAAAAAACTGCTCTTTACAAAACTTTATCAGCATAAAGATATTATGATTAAGATGTATGCAGGTAAGCAGGCTATTAAAGGACTTTACAGTGGGCTTAACGAAGAGCCGAAGATGTTGCCGAAGTTTTATCTAGATCAGTTGCAAAGCAGAAATAAGCATAGGGTAATAGCCGATTACATAGCTTCAATGAGCGATAGACATGCTCTGTCATTTTATAATGAGATGTACGGGAAGTTATAGTCGATATTTTTGGAGTTGTAGTAGAGGTTAAAACATAAACCCGAAGGTTTACGTTTTATAGGCGTGATTCGTAACGTCTCATCATATAAAGACGTTTAAGCATTTTCTTACGAGATGCAATTAAGAATTTCTTACGTTTTTCAGTTTTCGTTTCATGGAAACGACGAGCGCGAACTTCTGTAACGATTAAGTTACGGTCAGTTTGCTTCTTGAAACGACGATAAGATGCATCAAAATTGTCATCACTGCGTAGTACTATACCAGGCATATCACATCACCCACTTTCTGTAAAATTTGAAAGCGAATTGTAGCATAACAATCTTTATTTAACATTTTGTTTTAGGAATTTATAAAATTAATTCTAAAATTGATACAAATCAAGGACTCTTTTTTCTAAATCGGATAAAATTCCTCCGATTTAAAACTTAGAGCGTAATGCGTTCTTACCAAAGTAAACAAAATGAAAAAAATCATTTTATGTGTTGTATTTATGTTGGGTGTCCTCCAAGCAGATAGTATCGTTCACTACGATGCTCAAGATACAAAAACTCCGATTAGCAAGCCTAATCATCCGAGCACAGATATTTACTAAATATCTAAAAATTTTATTTCTCCTTCTAAAACAGGTACCCCTTAATACCTGTTTTAGTGACATAGATCCATAGTTCCCATCCAAACTCTCTTTAACGAACTATTTTGTATAATTCCTTTATGATTATCCAAGATTCCATAGAAGCCTTAAAAGCACGCCTTGATATTGTTGATGTTATAGGTTCGTATGTGGAACTTAGAAAAGCCGGTGCAAACTACAAAGCTCCGTGTCCTTTTCACGGCGAAAAAACGGCTTCGTTCGTAGTGAGTCCTGCAAAACAGATATACCACTGTTTTGGCTGTGGTGCAGGCGGTGACAGTATCAAGTTTGTTATGGAGCATGAAAAATTAAATTATCCAGAAGCAATAGAAAAACTCGCATCATCTTATAACTTCTCCCTTGCTTATAGTGATAGCAAAAACTCTAAGCCTCGTTCCAATTTTATGGAAAAAATTAACGACTGGTATCAATATCTGCTTACAAAAAATCATGAGGCACTCTCTTATATAAAAGACCGCGGTATCTACGAAAGCAGTATTGAAAAGTTTGGTGCTGGGTATGCACCAGATTCTAATGCTACGATTAGCTATATAACATCACAGCTTTTAAATATGAGCGAAGCCTTGGAAATGGGTGTTGTAGGCTATGAGAGTGGAAGAACATATGCCAGATTTATAGAGCGTATAACATTTCCGATTCACTCTGTCAATGGAACTATCGTCGGTTTTGGCGGTAGAACTATAACTGGACATCAGGCAAAATATATAAATTCGCCTGAAACGCATTTTTTTAACAAATCACGCCTTTTATATGCCTACCACCATGCAAAACAGAGTATCCATAAAACCAAACAGATTGTTATAACAGAGGGTTATCTTGACGTTATTATGCTGCATCAAGCAGGTTTTACAAATGCGGTTGCTACTTTGGGAACGGCACTTACTCCTGAACATTTGCCACTTTTGCGAAAGGGTGAACCTGAAGTTGTAATGGCGTATGACGGTGATAAAGCAGGAAGAGCGGCGGCACTCAAAGCATCAAAACTTTTAAGTGCAAGCGGATTTAGTGGCGGTGTTGTTATATTTGGAGCTGGGTTAGATCCCGCAGATATGGTAAAAAATGGTGCGATTGAAGAACTCTCAACTATGTTTAGAGAGCCTCAGCCATTTATAGAGTTTGTTTTAGATGAGATTTTATCACTCTATAATCTTCTAGATCCAAAAGCTAAAGAGATCTGCATGCAAGAGGCGATAGGCTATCTAAAAACCCTCTCGCCTATGCTCCAAGACAGATACAAAACATATCTTGCACAGAGACTGGGAATAAACCCGTCATTCGTAAAACTAACCAACCAAACTAAGACAAACCAAAACAAACCCACTCTTGATGCTAGCCGTCATAGAGATATGTGGGAGCTAACACTTATCAAAACAGTTTTAGAACATCCTGAGTTTATAGATCAAATTTTGGATGTACTAGATCCTTCGCTTTTGCAGTTTCACTCATTTGAGTTTACTTTGGCACTTAGAGGGAAATTTGATGAGCCTTCGCTTATGGCGATATCGGTGGATGAAAAGATAGCTCCGCTTAAAGATGAAGCCTCGCTAAAAGCCGAACTTATCGCATTTTTGATAAAGCATTATGAGAGAGAGTATAAAAAGGTAAATTTTCAAACAACCGTCTCTTTTGAAGAGAAGGCTTTTTACATTCGTAAATTTAAGGGGAAGATTTCACAGCTTAAACGCGGTGAACTTGTGCCTTTTAAGAGTTAGGCTTAGAGTCCTCCGTCGGTTTACGCTCTTTTATAGATATTTTTCTTCCAACATTTTTCGGTGCTTCATACTTCTCTTTTGGAGTTCCGTCATAGCGATGGTTTCTTTCTCCGCTTTTACCTGAGAATTTTGCCTTTCCGCTTTCGTCTTTTCCTAAAAATTTATTTGATTTTTTATCATCTCTTTTTGGTTTGTCATAAGCTTTTTGTTCGGATTTTTCACCGTCTCTCTTAGGCTTATCGAATTTAGGTTTGTCAAATGGCTTGCGTTCAGAACTCTCACCGTCTCTCTTAGGCTTGTCATATTTAGGTTTGTCAAAAGGTTTACGCTCAGGTTTTTCAGAGTCTCTTTTGGGCTTGTCATACTTTGGCTTTTCAAAAGGCTTGCGTTCGGATCTCTCGCCATCTCTCTTTGGTCTATCAAAAGGTTTTTGCTCTCTTTTTATCTTCTCTTCAACCGCATACTCAAAACCTGCAACAATCTCTTGTCTGATAACCCGTCCAAGGAGTGTCTCTATCGGGTAAAGCTGTTTTTGCTCATCTTTGTCGAGTAAAATTATCGCACCCTCCGTAGCCTTGGCAACTCTAGCCATGTAGAGAATCGCAGTTGAGGGTAAATCATAGCTGATAAGGAGTTTACATCTTAGTTCAGGCAACTTTAATAATTCTTTATCGTTTAAAACTTTAACGTTGCTAGCTGTTATAGCCTCTTTTATAGCTTGTGTATCTTCCGCCGTTGCTACAACTATATCTAAAGTAGCATTTTGAGCAATCAAGAGGTTAAGAAGTGAGAGTTTTTTATCATTAGGACATGGATGGATACGGTGTTTGTTGTGTTTTAGAGATATTTGATCATCTGGCATAAGAAGTCCTAAGAGGGTATTTGATATAAATTTGTGGATTATATCCCATGTTGCCATAAATTATGCTATTATGTATGAATACTACAATCAGGATTATAATGTCATTTACAACACTAGGTTTGTCAGCTCCTTTACTAAAAGCTATCAAAGATCAAGGCTATAGCGAGCCGACACCTATCCAAAAAGAAGCGATTCCGGTAATACTCGGTAGACGTGATATTTTAGCCGGAGCACAAACAGGAACAGGTAAAACAGCAGGTTTTACGCTTCCGCTTCTTGAACTTTTAAGCAAAACAAAACCTACAAAGTCAAAACAGAGCATAAGAGCACTTATCCTTGTTCCCACAAGAGAGTTGGCAGCACAAGTGGGTGAGAGCGTTGAGACTTACGGAAAATATCTCCAATTTAAATCGGCGATAATTTTTGGAGGAGTTAAAATAAATCCGCAGCTTGCACAGCTTCGCAAGGGTGTTGATATTGTTATTGCTACTCCGGGGAGACTGCTAGATCATCTCTCTCAAAAAAGCATAGATTTGGGAAGTGTCGAGTTTCTTATACTCGATGAAGCCGATAGAATGTTGGATATGGGCTTTATAAACGATATTAAAAAGATATTGGCGGTTCTCCCAAAACAGAGACAAAATCTGCTATTTTCGGCTACTTACTCTGATGAGATTAAAAAACTCTCCGATAAACTGCTAAACTCTCCGGCACTCATAGAAGTAGCACGCCGCAATACAGCTTCAGAAACCGTAAAACAGGTAGTTTATCCGGTTGATAGCCAGCGTAAACGCGAGCTTTTAACACACCTCATAAATGAGGGTAAATGGAAACAGGTGCTAGTATTTACCAGAACAAAACATGGAGCTAACCGTTTGGCGGGACAGCTTGAAAAAGATGGGATCACGTCTGCCGCAATTCATGGAAATAAGAGTCAAAATGCAAGAACTAAAGCTTTGGCAGATTTTAAAGATGGTGTAGTAAGAGTTTTGGTCGCAACGGATATAGCAGCCAGAGGTATAGATATAGATCAGCTTCCGCATGTCATCAACTATGAACTACCGAATGTGCCTGAGGATTATATTCACAGAATCGGCAGAACAGGTCGTGCAGGGTGTGAAGGTGAAGCGATATCTCTAGTTTGCATAGATGAACATGAGTATCTCTCAACAATAGAAAAATTGATAAAAAAAGATATTCCAAAAGTGTGGCTTAAAGATTTTAAACCTGATCCTTCCATAAAAGCAGAGCCTATAAACCAAGGCGGCAACAGAGGCTCAAATCAAAGAAACAGACCAAGCACAAAACCGGCTCAAAATAGAACGCAAAGCCCTTCGGGCAGAAGAAGAGATAAGTAGTGTATAATTTCATAATTTAAATTATCAAATATACAAGGGAAAAAGATGAAAGCAATCGCACTCTTTAGCGGTGGATTAGACTCAACTTTGGCAATGAAACTTATAATAGACCAAGGCATAGAAGTTTTGGCGGTAAATATTAACACGGGTTTTGGAAGCACAAAAGATAGACTTGAACATATGCAGAGCATGTGTGACCAAGTCGGAGCAGAGTTAAAAATTATAGATATCGAGAGTGAATTTTTACAAGATGTGCTCTTTGATCCAAAGCATGGCTACGGTAAAAATTTCAACCCATGTATAGATTGTCATGCAAAGATGTTCGCCGTGGCAAAGAGGGTTATGGAAGCGGAGGGTGCTTCGTTTTTGGTGAGCGGTGAGGTTTTAGGACAGCGACCGATGAGCCAAAACAGAGAGTCTCTGCAGACGGTTTTAAACGAGAGCAATTGTAACGGACTACTTTTGCGTCCTCTCTCTGCAAAAGCTCTTGAGCCAACAATTGCTGAGATAAATGGTTGGGTCGACAGAGAAAAACTAGAAAACATCACTGGAAGAAATCGTGAGAGACAGCTTGAGCTAGTCAAAGAGATAGGTTTGGATAATTTTGAGAGTCCGGGCGGAGGATGTCTCCTGACAGATGAGAATTTTGCCAAAAAGATGTTTGACTTTATAAAACATGATACATTTGAAGTAAGAGATATTAAGCTTATGAAGTTTGGTCGTCATCTTCGCCTAAAAGACGGTGCAAAACTGGTTATTGGAAGAAATCAAGATGAGAATTCTCATCTTCAAAATATAGAGAACGATAAATACTACCATATTAAAACACCGGGGCTTCCAGGTCCTCACTCAATGCTAAGCAAAAGTGCGACACAAGCAGACAAAGAATTAGCGGCAAAAATCATACTGACATATTGCAAGACAAAAGAGGGTGTGAGTTATACGTTAACATTTGATAAGGATGAACTTCAAGCGACACCGTTTGCTTCAAGGGATGAGATAAAACCTTATACGATAATGTGAAATTTAGGTATACTTTATTTAAATTTTTAAAGTGAGGTGAGAGATGGCTGGTGTACATTTTACGTTTGATAATTTTAAACAACTTCTTGATTTAACTATAGGCTTAGCCCAAAGGTTAGATGAGAATCGTGCAGAGAGCTTTACTCTGCTTTATTGTGATTTTGCAAAATTTGAAAAATCTGTTATAGATAATTCTATAGAGCAGATACTGAGAAATTCCGATGCTATCGTAAATAACGAATCCGACTACTTTCTTATACTTCCTTATACTGACAAATATGGTACGAATATCGTTAAAGAGATGTTTTGTGAGTTTTTTGGCGTCAATTTAAATACATGTGCAGTAAGTTATCCGGTTGATGGAGAAAAATCAGAACTGTTAATTGAAGAGCTGATGGATATGGCAGATAAAAAATATAAAAACAGTTTGAGATGTTTGAGCAATTTTAACCCACTGCTAAAATTTTAGCTAGGTATTTATGATTTAGTAATATTGGAATAATTTATGCTACATCTCCTAAAATCTTTGTAAAAAGATAAAAGGAGCGTGTAATGATTTTATTGGATATGAAAAATAGCAAAACCGTATCTTCGCCTCTTAATCTCTCTGCCTCTAAAGATAAACCTCTCCTCTCATTTTCGGATCTCTTAAGAGGAGCAAGCGAAAAAAAAGAGGGTAAAACTATTCAAAACGGCTCTTTAGTTCTAGCTTTGGGCTCTGAAGAGAAAAGCATAAAGTCTACAAAATCACTTTTAAAAACAGATAATCTGGCTTCTCTTGCATTGTCTTCGGATGAAGAGCAAGAGTTGCTAGAGCTTAACCCTAAACTTGCTCCAAATTTAACATCCGCTGAGATGAAAACATTGATAAGTGATGCAAAAAATTACCTCAAAGATATAATTCAAAATAGTGATGGGTATAAAAAAGCAGAGATTAAAGAGCTTCCAAAAACTTTGGGCGGCTTAATTGAGGCTGCTAAAAAATTAGGTATCGATATCGGTAAAATAAGTATTGAAGAGGTAAAAAAATCTTCTCAAGCAACTATACAAGTCGCAAAAACAGATAAAGACAGTGCAGTCGGTCTCTCTCCTTCGAGTGAGGCTTTATCAAAAGAGACAGCAAATATAAAGAGTGAAGTTCTGCCAAAAGAGATAGTTCAAGATAAAAAAGCCCAACATGCAAGCGAAAAACAGATTCCAATCAATCAGCAAATAACGCAGACACAGCTCTCAAATGAGATAAAGAGTGATGAAAAAGTAGCACAAGCTCAAAAAGAGACTCCGCTTTTTAAAGCACAAACGGTGAGTGAGCATGCGACTACCGAGCAGATTGTTCAGGCAAAGGCAAATAACTTGTCTAAAGCAGATCAAAAGACATCAAAAGATAAGTCGGATGAGTCTCTCAAGCTTCTTCTTAGCGATGAAAAATCATCTCAAAATACTACCTCGGTCACTTCTGATTTATCTGCTCTTAAAGTTGCCCCTGCAGCAGTAACGCAAGAAAATACAAAAACATTAGAGCAGCTTTTACGCGGTGAATCTTTTATAAGCGAGCAGAGTCAGTTAGATGTAAAAGTAGAGGCACTCTCTACACAAAAAGCCGATAGTTTCGAAGTGAAAATCAATGAAGCAAAACAGATGATTCGTTATCTTTCCGATGATATTAAAAATGCAATAGATGAGTATAAATCTCCCTTTACGAGAGTAAAAGTACAGCTAAATCCTGCACATTTGGGTGAGATTGACTTGACTATAGTTCAAAGAGGCAAGAACCTACATGTAAATCTCTCTTCAAACAATGCAGCTATAAATACTTTAGTAATGAACTCCAACGAGCTAAGGGTACAGCTCAGTAATAGTGGAATAAATAATGCTACATTAAATTTTAGTGATACTTCTCAACAAGGTGGTTACGCAGATAACCAAAGCGGCGGCGCAGAGCAGCAAAAGAGACAAAATGAGCAAAAAGCTCACACAGAGTACAGCTATTTTGAAAATGAAGAGGCACATGAAGAGATACTAAGCTCTTTAGAGATTATTGTTCCTAGATATATATAAAAATTTTTACTAGATAAAGGAGTTTATTATGGCAATTACATCAGAAGGTTTAAATGCGGCAACAAACGCAGAATATGTTAGTGCAAAAAAAACAGATGATAAAACGGTATTGGGCAAAGATGATTTTATGACGCTACTGTTAGTTGAGCTTCAAAATCAAGATCCGACCGAACCTATGGACAGTGATAAGATTTTAACTCAAACATCCCAGTTGGCAGGTTTAGAGGCGAGCGAAAATACAAATAAGGCTTTAGAAACTTTAGCTGCGGCACTCGGAACTTCACAACAGTTCAGCACTGTTGCCGCAATCGGTAAGACAGCTGATCTTGGAAGCAACGCAATTACACTGGACGAGGGATCTGACAGTACTTTTGAGGTCTATTTTCCGGATGATATAGAGCAGGGAGATATACAGATAACGGATGTCAATGGAAATACTTTAAAAACATTGGATGTCGGTACAAATCCTAAAGGTGTATATAAGTTTACGTGGGATGGAACAAATACAAGCGGCAGTGAACTTACAAGCGGTGTTTATTATGTTAGCGCGGCATATACAAACCCTGATGGCAAAGCACTTACAACGAGAATGGGAGCATATCCTATAGAGTCGGTTAAGTTTGACGGAGCTACAAGTTATGTAAAAGTGGGTTCAAGTTATGTTGAACTCAGCAAGGTAAAAGAAATCTACTAAAGGATTTTCTCATGATTCAAGCTTTTTATACTGGTGTCAGTGGGATTAAGACACACCAATACGGTATTGACATAATTGCAGATAATTTATCAAATATCAGCACAAACGGTTTTCGCAGTTCAAATGCGGAGTTTTCGTCACTTTTTCAGGAAAATATCTCTACCGATGCACAACTCTCAAGCGTAGATAGCAATATCGGGCTTGGATCAAAACTAAATGCCGTTACGATGAATCAAAATATAGGCGTTTATCAACTAACCGAGAGAAGCACGGATTTGGCGATTATGGGTGATGGATGGTTTGCCATTCAAGGTCAAGGAGAACCGCTTTATACACGTGACGGGGCTTTTACTTTTAATGCAAATAGAGAGTTGGTAACGGATGACGGCTATTATGTTTTAGGAACTATCGGAAATAACATAGAAGACGGAGTGCTAGTTGAAACATTAGCAGAAATACCTCTAGGAGATGCAAAAAGCCAACAAAAACTTAGTCTTCCTCAAGAGTTGCAAGTTGCCGTACAACCTACAACGGAAGTAAAATTTTATGCGAATATAGGGTTGGAAGATACCGTAAGAGTAATGAGCGGTAAAGCCATAGATCCTCAAAACAATAATAATGCAATACGATTAGAATTTAGCAAAGCAGATCCGCAAGTCTCACCCGGAACACAGTGGAATGTTGTCGCAACTGCACAAAGTAACAATTTGGTAACAGTGGTTAATTCGGAGACTCAAGCAATTACATATGAGCCTGAGACGATTTACGATACACAAACTGGAGTAGTCGCATTTGATGAAGCCGGGCAACTTATCTCAAACTCTCTTCCGGCTATTGATAATAACGGTGCCAGTGTTGTTGTCAATTTAGGAACAGGATATGACGGGGTTATTTCTATAAACGATACGATTAGAGCCTCAAGCGAATCAAACGGAAAAGAAGCGGGAGAACTTGTGGGTTATGATATTAACAGAAATGGTGAAGTGGTGGCAGCTTTTACAAATGGAGTACAAAGCAGTGTGGCTACATTGGCTATTTATCATTTCATCAATGACGGTGGATTAGAAAAGGTAAGCGGTACAAGATTCGCAGAGTCTTCAAATAGCGGTAAAGCAATTTTCTTTCAAGATCCGGATGGAAGCAACATTAAGGGTGTGGATATTACAAACTATAAACTTGAAGGCTCAAATGTTGAAATCGAGACGGCACTTACCGAGTTGATCGTTATGCAAAGATCTTATGATGCAAATTCAAAATCCATAACAACGGCACATGAGATGTTACAAAAAGCTTTAGATATGGATGCAAAATAGTTGGAACACTAAATGCTGTTTTTAGTTACTATTTAAAAAAATACCTTGATTTAGTTTATGCTAAAAGAGGTTTCAAAGATAATAAAATAAGGATTGAACATGTTAAAATCACTCTATTCAGGTGTAGCTGGCTTACAATCACATCAAGTCGCAATGGACGTTGAATCAAACAATATCGCAAATGTTAATACGGTAGGTTTTAAATACTCTCGTGCCAACTTTTCAGACCTCTTAGCACAAACAAAGTCAATCGCTACAGCTCCGCAAGGTGATATTGGCGGTAAAAACCCCGTGCAAGTCGGGCTTGGATCTACTATAGACTCTATGACACGCATCTTCTCGCAAGGTTCAGTGCAAAGTTCTGATAAAAATACCGATGTTGCTATTCAAGGAGACGGTTTTTTTATCATCTCTCCCGATGGTGGCAATACTTACAAATACACTCGTTCCGGCGACTTTAAATTTGATGCAGGCGGAAACTTTGTAGATAATAACGGCTTTATCGTGCAAGGATGGTTGAGAGATCCGGTTACGGGATTTGTGGATGCAACTGCACCGATAAAAAATATTCAAATTCCGCCGGGGCTTACGACTCCTGCACAACCTACGGCTGAGGTGGTTATTAAGGCAAATCTTAATTCCGGTCCGTTGACAAATACCTATTCACCTGCATATAAAGTTGCATCCGGTCCTGCACCGGCACTTCCTACTCCGCCTGCACTCGATGCAAACGGAAACCCTATAGAAGCGGATGACATGGGAGTTATGTTTAACGATAGCGGAGAAGCGTTTAGTCTTCAAGCAGGACAAGGGATCTGGGCAGGATTTCAGACTGCTACGACAACCGGTGGAGCTATTGAGGATTCTGTAGTTTTAACGTTTGACAGAGCGCCTGTAGCAGGTGATACCATAAGTGTTGAGATTAATGGAGTAGTTTATTCTGCACCTTTTAATACAGATGCCGTAACAACTTATGCAGACTTGGCAACAGCTGTGGGTGCAGTCGCAACGCTTACCGCAGTCGGAGATACTCTTACTTTTGAACCTATTGCCGCAGGTGCTACAATGGTTGTCGCAGATCTGGAAAACGACAACGGAAGTGCAAGTGGAGTAGTAGCAGTTAGCGGAACTCCGCATGAGCTAAGTTTGACATTTACGCTTGATGACGGAACAACAAAGCAGGTAACTACCTCAGGCGGTACCGGTTATGAAACTCCTTTGCAAAATGCCGCACGCTATGTTTCAGCCATCAATGCGCAAGGTTCCGTTACGGGTGTAAGTGCTTCATACGATATGCTAAACAATACTATTACGCTTACAAATACAAATTTAGATGCCAATTCATCACATAATATCCGTTTAACGGCAGGAAATGCAAATAGTGGATTTAACACATTGGCAAATACCGTGGTAACCACAGCATACAGATATCAGTATGATCCGACGAGTGCTGCAACAAGTGCAGGATATGATAAAACTTTTACGACTATCGCAGACTTACGTGAAGCGTTAGAAAATGAGGCAAGAGGTATTAATCCTACGGCACATATACTTACAAGCACGGCTACGGCGAGTGTAGTGGGGGTTGATGAAACTCACGATTTTTCAATAGCAGGTGTAACGGTTAATATAGGAAATATTCCCGACGCTACTACTGCAGCAGGTGTAGCAACTGCATATGCTAACGCTATAAATGCAGCTGTTGGTTTGCCGGCCGGCGTAACTGCTACGACAAATGGAGCTACACTTATTATTACAAATGCTTCAGGTGCTAATATTACTTTAGACACAACGGTTTTAGGTGGATTTGGAGCAGGTATAAGCGGTTTACCTGCTAACGTAGCGACCACTATACCTTACTTAGGCGCATCTAATAACAATATTGAAGTTTCTGTCAATGCTCAAGGTAAGTTTGAGATAAGAAACCCTGGCGGTGCAACAGGTGATTATGATATGAGTCTTGCCATTACGGGTATGGATGCGGATAGTGTCGTCGGTGCTAGGATTACTGAAAATGAGCGATTCACCAGAAATATGGAAGCACTCAATGCGACTCTTCCCGTGGGAAGCACCGGAGCGGCATTCTCACAAGCGTTTAATGCCGCTACACACTCGGCAAGTATAGATGTTTTTGACTCACTCGGTTCAAAACATACACTTAGAACGGAGTATAGAAAAATTGCCGTAAATGAATCAACGGGAAGCGAATGGAGCATGAAGATAAGTGTGCCTGAACCTGCAACAATCAACTCTGTAGAACCGTATAATGAAAAAATGGGTTTTATACGATTTAACAATGATGGATCTTTAGCAACATATAATCCGCCAAATGTTTCTTTCAGCGCAAACAACGGCTCTGCGCCAAATCAGCAGGTTTCACTTGAACTAGGAACCGCAAATAAGTTTGACGGTATGACAAGTTTTGATGCTAAATCATCAACATCAGGGATAAGCCAAGATGGATTTACGGGCGGAGATATCGTCGGTATCAGGATAGATCAAAGCGGAACGTTAGTAGGCTCATTCAGCAACGGCAGAAGCTTCGGTCTAGCACAAATCGGTATGGCAAAGTTTACAAATAATGAGGGTCTCTCAACCGAGGGCGGAAATGTTTATACTCAAACCGCTAACTCCGGAGATCCCATTATCGGAACTGCTGCAACGGCAGGACGTGGATTTATGCAATCGGCATCACTTGAAGCATCGAATGTGGATCTCTCAAAGTCACTGACACAGCTTATTATTATCCAAAGAGGGTATCAGGCAAACGGTAAAACGATTACCACTTCAGATACGCTTCTTGAAACTTTACTAGGTATAAAACGATAAGTTTTATTTGATATAATTCCTTCATATCAATGAAGGAATTATTATGCGTTTCTCTGCTCCTCTAAAATCAAACTCAAAAAAAATAATGTTACTCGGCTCAGGCGAACTAGGTCGTGAAGTAGCTATTGAAGCTCAAAGACTTGGTCTTGAAGTTATAGCAGTCGATAGATACCAAAACGCTCCGGCACATCATGTAGCACACAGAAGTTATGTGGTAAATATGCAGGATAAAGATGCTCTTTTGGAGATAATAGAGCGTGAAAAACCGGATTTTATACTTCCTGAAATCGAGGCTATAAGCATAGACGCTCTTTTTGCCGCAGAAGACAAAGGGTATAACGTTATTCCAAACGCAAGTGCCGTAAGCAAAACCATGAATAGAAAAAATATCCGTACTTTTGCTGCTGAGGTTTTGGGGCTTAAAACAGGACCGTATGAGTTTGTAACAACAAAAGAGGGTTTAAGAGAAGCAGCAATTCGTATGGGCTTTCCATGTGTTATAAAACCTGTTATGAGCAGTTCGGGACATGGTCAAAGCGTTGCAAAAAGCATAGATGATATAGATGCTTCATGGGAAATGGCAAAGGAAGCAAGAGGCGATGCGAGCGAACTCATAGTTGAGGCGTTTATTGATTTTGATTATGAGATAACGATGCTTACCGCTAGAAACGGTAAAGAGACTGTTTTTTGTGAGCCTATCGGACATGAGCAAAGAGACGGAGATTATGTTTTCTCATGGCAGCCGATGCAGATGAGTGAGGTTGCAAAACAACGTTCGCAAGAGATGGCTAAAACTATTACGGATGGGCTTGGTGGTCGCGGTATATTCGGTGTTGAACTATTTGTAAAAGGGGATGAAGTTTACTTTTCAGAAGTTTCACCTCGTCCACATGATACGGGAATGGTAACACTCATCACGCAGTCTCAAAGTGAATTTGCGCTTCATTTAAGAGCAGTGCTTGGTCTTCCTTTAGGATTTACATTTTACGGCGAAGGTGCAAGTGCCGCATTTAAGTCGGAAGTTCACAGCTACGCTCCAGTCGTAGATGTAGATGAGACACTCTTTAGCGACAATAGTTTTGTGAGAATTTTCGGTAAACCTGAAGCTCATAAGGGCAGAAGGCTTGCAGTTGCACTTGTTTTTGACAAAGTAGAAAAAGCTCTAGAGAAAGCAAGAGATCTTATAACCAAAGTAAAAGACACGAAGTGAAGATAGTAATACTTGACGCTCTTACTTTCGGAGATACTGATTTAAGTGCTTTTTTCAAACTAGGCGATGTCGATATTTATCAGACTACATCTTTGCAGCAGACACATGAGAGAATCGCTAACGCAGCTGTTATAGTAACTAACAAAGTTGTTATAACCAAAGCTCTCATGTTAAATACTCCATCGTTAAAACTTATCTGTGTTGCGGCGACGGGCATGAATAATGTAGACCTTGAAGCTGCAAAAGAAATAGGAATTGAAGTTAAAAATGTCTCAGGCTATTCAACCGATTCGGTCATACAGCATACATTCTCAATGCTCTTTTATCTTGTTGGACACTCCGGATATTATGATGGATTTGTTAAAAGCGGTTCTTATTCAAAAAGCCCGATTTTTACGGATATAACAAAACCGTTTTTTGAAGTAAAAGGCAAAAAGTGGGGAATTATCGGTTTGGGAACTATCGGTCGTGGAGTCGCAAATGTTGCAAAAACATTCGGTGCAGATATATGCTACTACTCAACAAGCGGCAAAAACAGCTCAACTGATTTTGTACAAGTAGATTTGGATGAGCTTCTAAATACATGTGATATCATCTCCATACATGCACCGCTAAATGAGAAAACTCTCAATCTTTTGGGTTATGAGCAGTTATTAACTTGTAAAAACGGGGCAGTTGTTTTAAATCTAGGACGTGGCGGAATTGTCGATGAAGAGGCTGTCGCACGCATTGTTGAAACAAAAAATATCTATTTTGGTTTAGATGTTTTGGAAAAAGAACCGATGAGAGAAAATCATCCGCTCTTAAGAGTAAAAAATCAAGAAAATCTATATATTACTCCTCATATCGCTTGGGCGAGTGTTGAAGCAAGAGAGAGACTTATTGCAGGTGTTGTGGAAAATATAAAAGCATTTACGAGGTAGACCCTATCGCAGAATTTATACTTTTTTTATCTGCCGCTTTAGCAGCGACAATTTTACCATTTAGTTCTGAAGTAGCATTTGTTACGGCTTTGGCAAACGATATGCCTGTAGCATCCGCTTTGATATTTGCTTCAAGCGGAAATATAGTTGCAATAATCGTTAATTATTTTTTTGGCTTTTGGCTCTATGAAAAAACTAAAACAAAACTTCTCTCTTCAAAAATAGGAACTCTCTCGTACAACTATGGGCATCGTTATGGATACTATGGACTTCTCTTATCTTGGCTTCCTATAATCGGAGATCCGCTAACACTGGTTGCCGGAGTAGTTAGGCTTAGGTTTGTTTGGTTTGTTATAATAGCCGGTGGTTTGAGGATTGCAAGATATTATGCTCTAACACTTGTGGTGTAGGAAAATTGAAATATGGTGAAAAAATGAAAAGTGTGATAATTATAGGAGCAGGCGGAGCAGGGCTTGTTGCCGCGCTTAGTGCAAAAGAGAGCGGTGCGAAAGTAACGGTTATAACAAAAGAGTACCCGACAAGAAGCCAGACATGTATGGCTCAAGGCGGTATAAATGCCGTTTTGTCAGAAGATGGCGGCGATAGCATAGAGCTACATGTACAAAATACGCTTAAATCTGCCGCTGGCTTGGCAGATGAAAATGCAGTGCGATATATGTGTCAAGAAGCTCCTCATGCAGTAGCGTGGCTTGATAGTATCGGTGTTGGTTTTAGCAGAACTAATGAGTCAAAAATCGCTCAAAGAAAACTAGGCGGTGCTTATGCTCCAAGAGCATGTTATGCACAAGATTATACAGGATTAAAGATTCTTCACACGCTTTATGACAGATGTTTGGCAGAGGGAATTGAGATTTTAAATGAGCGATATCTCTTAGAGTTTCTTACATGTAAAGATGCTCAAGAGAAAATTTTTGTTTACGGTGTCAGTGTTTTAAACAAAAGAAGCGGCGAAGTACAAACGTATGAAGCGCAAAGCGTTATCGTAGCAACGGGCGGATATAGCAGGATTTACCATAACTACTCGACAAATTCTGTTTCATCTACCGGCGACGGCATAGCAACAGCACTAAGGGCAGGAGCAAAAGCGAGTGATTTGGAGTTTGTACAGTTTCATCCCACCGCTCTTAAAAACTCCTCC
The DNA here is from genome assembly GCA_001829715.1 of Sulfurimonas sp. RIFOXYB12_FULL_35_9. Classification (GTDB taxonomy): domain Bacteria; phylum Campylobacterota; class Campylobacteria; order Campylobacterales; family Sulfurimonadaceae; genus Sulfurimonas. The sequence goes on along the minus strand of MICC01000076.1, from coordinate 44,163 downwards.
ATTTTAATTTCCGAGAGTGCTAGAGGCGCAGGCGGATATATCTTAAACTCAAAAGGTGAGCGGTTTGTCAATGAACTTTTGCCACGCGATGAAGTCTCAAAAGCTATTGATGATGAGATAGCAAAAGGGGAAGATATATTTTTAGATATTCGCCATTTAGGATTAGAATTTATAGAAAAAGAGCTTCCGCAAGAGGCAAAACTTGCGAAACTGTATGAAAATATTGATCCTACATGTGAGCTAATTCCCATAAAACCTGCAGCACACTATACGATGGGCGGAATAGACGTAGATGAAAACTCCTCTACATGTATAGCCGGACTATATGCGGTGGGAGAGTGTGCGAACCATAGAGTTCATGGAGCAAACAGGCTAGGCGGAAACTCTCTTTTAGAGCTTGTAGTATTTGGCAGGCAAGTCGGAAAAAATGCGGCAGAGTATGCAAAAAACACTGATAAAAATCTAGATTTGCAAGAGCGAAAAATAGTTTTACAAGAGCAAATCACAGAGATAAAAGAGTATACGAATGAGATAAATTTTTATGAAAAGCAGAAATTTATAGGAGATCTGTTTTATAAAAATGTCGGAATAAAAAGGGATAAAACCGCTCTGCAAAATGTTTTGAATGAAGTCCAAGAGATAAAAAGTATTTTACCAAAGATGGGTCTGAGTGATAAAACAAAAATATATAACACAAATCTCATAGAGTTTTTAGAGTTTAAAAATATGCTTGAACTCGCCGAATTTATTATCATCTCTGCAATAAACAGGCAAGAGAGCAGAGGAGCACATTTTAGAGTTGATTTTCCAACAGCAGATGATGAAAAATTCAAAGCTCATTCGATAATAGATAAAAACGGAGCGATTTGTTATGAAGATTAATATCAAAAGAGATAGTGTTGTTTGTTATGAAATTGAGGCAAAAAATCAAACTCTGCTAGAAGCATTAAATGAGATAAAAATTACGCAAGACTGCTCTCTTGCATATAACAGTGGATGCCGAAGCAGCGTCTGCGGAAGTTGTGCGGTAAGAGTAAATGGCAGAGAAGTTTTAGCCTGTTCTTACCATGTGCAAGATGGCGATTTTGTTGAGCCTCTAAATAACACTCCCGTTATTCGTGATTTGGTTGTAGACATGGATAAGGCTTATGCTTTTAATGCAAAGGCAAAAGCATATCAGAGTTCTATCACAAGCAGTGTTTTACTCTCACATGAAGATGAAAAGTTAAATGAAGTACAGAGCAATTGCATACTTTGCGGCTCTTGCTATAGTGCTTGTCCGGTTTATGCAATAAACAGTGAGTTTTTAGGGCCGTTTTCGCTAACAAGAGTTTGGAGATATGTTAGTGATAAGAGAGAGCTAAATAAAAAAGAGAAGATTGACACTGTTCAGATAAACGGTGTTTGGGATTGTACGCTTTGCAATGCATGCACGCTTGTCTGCCCGCAAGGTATTTCAAGCAAAGCAGATATAGAAAAACTAAGAGCAAGAAGTGTCATGTTTGGCTATATGGATCCATCTTTTTCTAATTTTGGCGGCGGTTTAAGCTTTTAAGTTGTTTTAGATTTTGTTTGTTATATAATTAATTATTGTTAGTTTTAAAAATATGGAGTGTTAGTAATGGCAAAAGAGTATTCATTTGATATAAGTGCAAAGATAGATATGCAGAGGTTTAAAAACGCTGTTAATTCCGCCGATAAAGAGGTCGCAAACCGTTACGATTTTAAAGGTACGACTTACGAGATTGACTATAAAGAGAAAGATAAGCTTTTGGTGTTAGTAGCATCAAGCGATAACAAGCTCGATGCACTTAAAGATATAGTTATAGCAAAACTTCTAAACCAAGAACTTTCTTCAAAGGTTTTGGAAGAGGCAAAAACTGAAAATGCAAGCGGAAACAATAGAAAGGTGACTTTTAAGATTGTTGATTATATTGAGTCAAAAGAGGCTAAAAAAATAGTTGCGGAGATAAAAAACCTAAAACTCAAAGTTACGGCTCAAATAGAGGGTGACTCAATAAGAGTAAAAGGGGCGAAAATAGATGATTTGCAAAAAGTAATCTCAGCGATTCGCTCTATGGAGTGGGAAGCACCTTTAGTTTTTGAGAATATGAGATAAGGGAATATTTATATGCAAAAACTATCTATCTCAGATGCTGCAGAGCAACTTGGCGTATCAAGAGAAGCAATTCATAATCGCATAAGAAGAGGTTCTCTACAAAGCGTTGTTGAGGATGGAATAAAGCTTGTTATGCTCGGTGATGACGATAAAATTCAAGCAGTATTAAGAAAAACAGATAGCAAAAAATCACTCAATCATACAGATGAGAGATATTATAAATTTTTAGAAGACCAAAATATTAAACTACAGCAAAAAGTTGAAACTCTTGAGGGCGAAACCAGAACTCTAAGAGATCAAAAAGAGAAGATGCTTATAGAAGAGAGAATAAAGATTGAGCAGATTTATAAAGAAAAAGATGAGCAGCTAAAAAGTATTATCAACGCTATCTCTTCAAAATTTATATTAAGCACTCCTCAAAATAAAGAGGAACTTTTCGAAGCAGAGATAGAAGAGAATAGCTCGGAAGAGCCTTTAGAAAACAGAAGATTGATGTCATTAAACAAATATTTAAAGAGTAGAGACTTTTCAAAGAAAAAAATATCAAAAATAAAAGAGAAGTTTAAAGAATACTCAAAAGATGACTCTCGAATCATAGCCATAGGCAAAAAACTATATATAGATCTGCAAAAGTATGACTACAGCGATTTGATGTAATGATTTATCAAGAGTGTTTTACCAGACACTTTTATAAAAGTATTGCTTAAATTAAGTCTTAAAAGTGTAGAATTTCGGCTCTTCACCGGACAGTTGGGAGAGCGGTTTAATCTACTACCTTGGAAAGGTAGCGTAGGGAAACCTACCGAGGGTTCAAATCCCTCACTGTCCACCACCATTTACAAAACCCCTCAAAACCCCGTGAAATAGGTGCTTCTACTGATTTTAAATTAGCTATAAAGACAAACTATGATACTTTTGCGAAAAAGTATGATACTGCAAAAAATTTGTATAAAGTTGATAATATTTTTTACTATCGTAAAAGGATTAATAAAAAATTATATAGAATATCACTTCAAACGCAACAGCTTAAAACAGCTTTACAGCGTAAGAAATTGTTAAATATAATGTCAAAGGAAGAGCTGTTGCATACATTAAAATTTGGCGACTATGAATATATTTTTGAGTACGATACAGAAGAAGAGTTTGAGCGTCGAAGACTTGACGCTTTAAAAACGCATAAAGAAGTTTTAGAAATTGAAAATGAAATGCGAAAAATGAAACAAGCACACGAAACTTTAAATGAATTTGCAAATAATCGTAATCATTTGCCGTTGAACTGGTTTGTGTTGGAAGCTAAATTTATTCAAGAAAAAAAAGAACTAGACAAAGTAAAGCACTCAACTTATAAAGCGTATGCAGGTACATTTAAAAAACTTCAAAGATATTTTGAAGAAAAAGCGATTGACGATATAACTATTGACGATTTTAAAGCTTTTAGAAATTATTTAAAATCTGCTGAAATTAAGAATAAAACTATCAATAATCATTTCATGTACATTAATTCTTTTATTGAATTTGCAATTAATTATAAACTTATTAAAGAAAATAATGTAAAAGCACTTGAAAATTTGAAAGAAGAAGCGGTTGTTAAAGAAAACTTCACATACCAAGAAGTTAATAATATTTTACAATTTGATTATGAAGAAAATGTTGCAACGACTTTAAAAATTCTTATGTATACTGGAATGAGAATTGACGACGTGCATAGATTAACGAATGAAGACATAAAAGAAGAAGAAGGCATTAAATATTTCAATGTTAAAATTGGAAAATCAACAAACGCAACGAGAAAAGTTCCGATACATACGAGTATTATAGGACTTATTGAGCATACAAACTTTCCGCTATTCCCGGGTAAGTCAAGTTCAGCTATGCAGAAAAAAATGTTAAGAGAGCTTTATAGAGTAATTGAGAAAGGACACACAAAAACTATACATACTTGCAGAGCGAATTTTATCGCTGAATGTATTAATAATTTTCCTGAAAAATTATTAATAATTCAAGAGATCGTCGGACATTCAAAACACAAAGGCGAGGCGTTAACCATTGATACGTATGCAAAAGGCTTTAATATAAATTTAAAGCAAGAAATAGTTAATAGCGTTACTTATCAACAATAGCAACCCCATTGCAAGAATACCTTGCGTCAAGAAGCTAACGCTTCTTAACGCAATACTCCCATGTTTACGAACTTTCTTTGTTGTTTGCATTTCTCTTTTTTGCTATTTTTGTATTTATTGCAATTTTTTTTGCAAAAGTATATATAACTTATCATAGCCTTGAGTCGGGGCTTTATCCGCTCTACGATATTAACGGTGCAAAAATGACAATCACTATACAAAATAAACCAATACAAGCTACTACAAATTTTTTTAGTCAAATGCACCTCAAAGTCGCCGACAAAGTCCGCTAAACTTTAAGCATATTCGCACCCTCTTTTTTGAAAGTTTTTTTGTGAAAAAATTTATCCCGGTTATTCTTCCAATAAAAAGAAATCTGTCTGAACGCATACGGGTGCCAAGCTAAAAAAATTCTATAAAGTTATCTTTATAGCAGAGTACATTTCTGTGTTTTTAGCTTGTTTATTTATTGAATTACCTTTAAATAACTGTTAGATATTTTCTAATCTTCTTCTAGGAGATTCATCCTTTTATCGCTATGCGATAAAAGGATAAATCTAAAGGAGAACCTATTAATGAGTAAAAAATTTTTAGAATTAGAAGCAAGTGCAAGATTAGGCATTAAAAATCTTAATGATAGAATATCTTTATCTGCTAATGTTAATGATATGAATATCGTTCTTGATCAATTGCTTGAATTGGTTTATCGTTACGCTGCTAAAAACAATGACCGCCCCAACAAAGCTTTAAAAGTATTTTCAGAATTCTCTGAAATTGAACTCTCGAGAGAAGAGAAAGTTAAACAACAAAGCAAGATAAAAACATATAAAGATTATCTGCCACAGCTTCAAGTGCTTAGAAATCGTGGGGCGTCATATCAAGAGTTAAGCAACTATGCTAAAGAGCATTTCAAAGTAAAAGTAAGCAGAGAAACATTACGAAATGCTTTAGAGGTTTTAAATGTTTAATGCTTCACGAGCGAGTGCGAATAGTATCATAAATAGAGTTATGTCAAATGCCAACGGCATAGGACAAAGTAAATCGGAAGCGAGAGCGAGTAGTGGCATTAAAGGTGCGAATGGACACAATGTAAGCGATAAAGCCCACTCCATAAAAGAAGTTCAAAACATGCGAAGTGTTACGACGCAGTTCGTTAATTTTGTCAATGAAAATTACGAGGGTAAAGTCGCTAATAATATTAATGCAGATAGTGCTAAAGCTTTTTTGGAAGCTAAAGCACAAGAGATAAGCGGCGGTTCTCTTAATACTTATGTGTCTACTATGAACAAAATCGCTGACAACTTACAAAAGGACGGTATAGGCGATTTAAGCAGAGAAGCTATACAAGATATTAAGTCAGAGCTAAAAGAGGCTTATAGCTTACATTCTGAGCATATAAACAGAGCTTACGAAGACGCACAAGCAATCAAAGACGAAATGCAACACACTCCTTACACTTTGAGTGCCGAGCTTCAACATGAGGCAGGTTTAAGAGCCGACGACGCTATAAACTCCGGCAAGTGGAGCGTAAACGAAGATAACACGCTTACCGTGCATGATAGTAAGGGCGGCATAGATTACACTACAACGCATTTGAGCGACGAGTTGATACAAAGAGTAAGCGAAGCGATAGAAAATGGTTATAACGCTAATTATAGTGATTATAGAGAAGCGTTAAAAGAGGCAGTCGAAGCAACAGGGCAAGAGTGGAGCGGAACGCACGGGCTTAGATATAACTTTGCTCAAGAACGTATGGAAGAGCTAAGAGAGGGCGGACATAGCGAAGACGAAGCGAAAGGGATAACTAGCTTAGAGCTAGGGCATAGTCGTTTAGATATTACAGACCATTATACGACTTTTCAAGCTGATTAATATATGGATTACCGCAAGCGGTAATGCGTGATAAATCACGCGTAAAATATAATAGAGGGAATTGTATTTTTTTTAACACCTTTTTTAACCCTATTTTTAGGGCTTTATAAAGGTTTTTTTAATTGAAAAACATTCCTCAGTTTGAGTAAGTACATTCCTCAGTTTGAGGAATGTTTTTCCTCTATTTGAGTAATGATTTACTATTTTTTACTATTTTTGCTCATTTTTTAACACTTCTTTGATTTTTTTTCATTAGAGCATTATTACTTAAAAGCGAGTAATCGCATTACACAACAACAGGAGTAATAAATTATGGAAAAAATGAAAAGAACATTAGCTTATCTTGAAACAAATACAACAATAAATGAGTTAGGCGAAACAGTAGAAAGAGAACAGATAGCACAATTTAAAGCAGAAGTAGAGCCCAGTTATATTAAGCTATATATCGAAGATATCGCTTATTTTTATAAGTTAGATATTAGTAGCGATTTAATGTACGCATTGCTTAAATATGTTAACTATGAACAAGAAATAATTATCAACAAAGCTATTAAAGAGAGAATAGCAAAAGAGCTTGATAAGAGTTTAAGCTTTGTCAATAATAATCTAACGAAACTTGTTAATAATGAAGTGTTAATTCGTGTTAATACTGGAGTGTACACACTTAACACTTATTTGTTCGGCAAAGGCTCATGGAAAGATATTATGAAACATAGAAAATCTTTAAAGCTTAATGTATTTTATTCTGCGGCAATGGGTAGACAGATAAAGAAAGAAGAAGACGAAAGAAGAGAACTGGAGAGAATAAGAAATCACTCTAACGGTACAGAAAAAAAAGTGCAAAATGATATCAGCAAAGAAGAATTAAGTAAAATTGTAAATGAAATTGAATTGAACTTAAATCGAATTTCTGCATAGTATTTTTATTGTTTGCTTAATTCTTGTAAAATTCAGCGTAATTTTACTATGATACTAAGGCTAGAAACTATGATACTTTCGCTATCCGACAAACAGCTAGAAACCCTTATTTCTGGAGTTTCTGAGCGTCTAAGCTTGAAATCCCTCACTGTCCACCACATTAAACTATACTAGCCATTTAATTTATTTTTTAAATTTATAACTTTTACTTGGTAAGCCTTATTGAGTGTGATATAATCTATAAAAAAAGTAGCGTAATGGAAGCAGAATTAATCATTAAATCTATAATGGGATTGGTTGTAATCTTAGCAGTTTTAATGTTTTTTCTATTTTTAGAACCTAGTAAAGATAATGCAAATAAAAAAAAACCATCTATAGAAAAATATGAGAGTAACACTTCAACAACGCCTGATTTTAAATCTTTGGTACATGTAATAAAAAATAAAAAATCAGATGCCGCCGAACTATTGGAAGCCGTTCAATTGATTACAAAATATTACGGAGTTATAAACAAAAAACTTGGGATGCGACCTCATCCTGATTTTGATATTTATGCAGATTTGCTTTTTACGATATGCAGACACAAACATACAAATAAAGACATAATAATTTACTTTGATAGAGAACTTGGAAGGCTAAATCCTGAATATAAAAAAGAGATAAACGAGGCAGTAACAAAAGGTCTAAACTCCAGAGGAGTTTGAAAAACCCCACAAACAAGGGCTTTTAGGGGTGTAATGTAACAGTTTTACTATGAATTTAGCTGTTTACTGTGACACTACGGTTACATTTTTATCTACATCTAATTATGTTATATTTGTTTCTTATATTCTTTAATAATCAGTGCATCTTGATAGATTTGCAATTTATAATACCATAGAATGAATCCTGCTGTAGATATCAAAAATCCAAACAAAGTTAAAAAAGAGAGAGCATAAGAATAACTGGTGATTTCTTTTAATCTTTCATTAAGATATTTATTTAGAACAATAATTTGACTATTATCAATCTCCTGTTCTCTTTGAGTTTTTTCTATTTTTTTAAAATTGTCATGACAATCTTTAGGATTAGCTTTGCACGAGTCAATATCAAATAATTCAATACTATCACCCTGGTGCTTCGTTTTTACATTCATTTCTTCTATTTTTAGTTCTAGTTTATATTTTTGTTCAGTCCACGAATCATGCATTAACATATAAACAGTCATACACGACACAATCAAAACTAAACCAAAAATAGACATAAACTTATATAAGTTATCCGATGGGATGGTTGATAAATTCATAGTACTCCTTTCTAACTATTATACACAATTTATAAAAATAAACTCCCGTCATAGAGAGGAACGAACGATAGGGATAACAACGAGCTTAAAAGTTGTAATATATGACAACTAATCGAGGCGTTAGTTTTCTAAAGCTTGACATTCACTCTAAAAAAATATACAATTCCTTAATGTACATATTTAATGTACGTATAATATAAGGAGTACACATGTACAAACAAGCTCTACAAAAAGCACAAGGTGCCGAAAACAAAAAAGTTGGATTTAATTTACAAATCCCAAATCTCTTAAAAGCTGAATTTGAACATCAATGCAAGAAAGATGATGTAACCGTTACATCCATGATTATTTCATTAATGGAAGTTAGTTTAGTTGAGTCTTATCTTTCATCCGTTCCAAAAGTTCAGGAATTATTATCTGATTTAAAATATATTCTTAATTCTGAAGATATATTCTTGCCAAATCCAATATCCGATAGTAATCCAATGTTTTCCAAAACTGTTTCAGAAGATGATTTTGAAAAGCTTATGAAGATTTATTTAGAGTTATCACTAGCGATAAATGAGTTTAAAGAAACAAATCATGTTTATATAGGAATGGATTTTTCGTATAAATTTGATGCTTTAAATCTTATGGATTCTGCAACTGCATGCATTCGTAGAATAGCTAGAAATATGGATAAAAAAGACGAGTTTAATGCTGTTCAAGGAAAATATAATGATATTGTTCTCGAAAAATTTAATCTTAATATGAAGGATGAAAAATGAAAATATCAATTCACGGCAAGTTAATGTCATTGTATAAAAACCCTGACTTTAAAGATAAAGAGACGGGCGAGGTTGTAAGTACTGGTAAACATAAATTACAGCTATTGGTTGAAACAAAACTCTCTAACGGCTCTGTTAAACATGATATGCAAGATGTCAGCATACCAGACGAGCAAGTGAAACAGTATGAAGCTCAAATAGGTAAAGAGGTAAGCGTTCAATGCAGTTTTATTTCTAAATCGCCGGTAAGTTTTTACGTGTCTTAAAAAAAGTTAGATGATAGAGTATGAACACATACTATTTGCACTAATAGTGGTTTTATTTGAAGTCTTAAACAATAAGAACGCATAGAGAGTCCATCCTGCAAGATAAAAACTCCCTACCGTGTTCCAAGCCTAGAAGGAAAGAAACGATGAATGATACACAAAAAGATATTAAAAAAACAGAAATTGACTGCTCTACGGTGCATAGAAAACTAGATGAATTTCATAGATTATTATTAGGTTTAAATGCTTTTGGCTCGTTGCACCTCACGGATTACAATGTAATGCTAGATTGCCTCAAAGGCTCATTTAATTATATTCCATTAGATGATAATGAGTAATTTTATGAAGTTAGAAAAATGGGCGACTGCCTCCTCCTTTATTTGTGAGGGACGAACAAAAAAAGAGGAGGCGAAAGCCCTCTTGACTAATTATAAAAAAGTTGTGGACATCTCGAGAATATACGGGCTGACTAACGATGACTTAGCTATGACAAAAGCAAAGATAAAAGCTCAAAGTATCTTTTTAGATTATAGCTATATACAAGATAACTCTACGGGTCAACAATTCAGTTTAAAAGATTGTATTGTTTCATCAAATCATAGCCCACACAGATATTACGGTGAAATCCAAAATCGTGTTAATACGTTAGAGCGTGAGGCAACGAATGCAAATTTAACTCCCGTATTTTTGACTCTTACTCTGCCTAGTGAATTTCACATAATGAAAGCTACTAGAGACGGTAAGTTAATCAGAAACCCTAAATATAATGGTGTAGAGCCTAAAGAGTCAGTAAAAATATTAACAAAGATGTTGGCTAAATTACGACAAGACCGCTCATTAAAAGAGCTTACAAAAATGCAACGCATGTATTATCGTGTGAATGAGCCACACAAAGACGGTACACCGCACACGCATATACTTCTATTTATTCCAAAAGAACGCATCGAACGAGTTGAAAAAGCTTTCTACCACTTGTTTAATCAAAAGTCGAACAAGTTTGAAAAAAATATCAGAAGTGCAACGAGCTACATAATGAAATATATAAATAAAACACTTCCTATGTCAAAAAAAGAGATTACAACAAAAGATGAATATCTCAATGCTTGGTATATCAAGCACCGCATAAACAGATTTTGTGGAAGTAGGTCAACTGCTCCTATGTATCTTTACAGAATGTTAAATCACCGCTTTTCTCTCTATGGTCTTACGCAAGTACGAAAAGGCAACAGTCTTAAAATACTTTCAAATATTGATAATGACAAAATTATGGAAATTTGGGACGATAAAGAATTGCTCTATTTGAGACAAGAAAATTTTACTGTTAATATCGCTGGCAGATTGGTAGCCTAAAATGAGTAGATTTCAAACTATCCAAAAGGTAGCCGAAGATATGGGCATAGATAGTTCATATCTTAGAACCATGATTAAAAATAAAGACCTTGCAGCTCATAAAATAAATGGATATAAGAGAATTTATATTGATGTTGAAGAGTTCAATAATAGCATTAAGCCTATCAATTCAATTTCTGATGAAATTGACTTAGATAAATTTTTAATATAAAAAGGTATGATTTTGTTTCATAGTAAGGCTGTTACCACTAAAAAAGGTAACAAAGGAATGACAACATATTTTTTAAGAGGCTCTGTAATATGGCTTAATTATTATGTTGATGGTGTGAGAAAACAAAAGTCCACTAAGTTAAAAGACACACCTCAAAACATAAAAATAGTAAAAGACAAGATTATACCAGCTCTTGATATTAAAATTGCAACAGGTGAAATATACAAAAAAAAACCTAAAACTTTCGAGTATTACGGTGGTATATTTTTAGAGCAGAAAGATAAAAATCGGAGTTACTTAGTAAAGAAAGAATATTTTTTACGAGTTATTCAGTTTTTTAACGGTCGCAATATTGACACCATAACGAGACTAGACATTAAGAGATATTTGATTTCATTAGATATGAAAGTATCATCACTCAAAGTTTATAAAAGTTGTATCAATGAGATTTTTGAATTAGCAGTTGACGACGCAGTAATAGATTTCAATCCAGCACTTAATATAAAGCTCAAAAAAGAAGCTAAAGAGGAAATTGAATATTACACCAAAGAAGAGGTAAGAAAGCTTCTTAGTGTAGCCTCTGGAGTGATGAAAGTATATTTAGAGATTGCATTCAATACGGGAATGAGAGTTGGTGAAATTTTAGGACTTCAAATCGGTGATTTTAAAGATGATGGGTATATTCATATTAAAAGAACTAGAAGTAAAGGCATTATAGGAAACGGAAAAACAGCTAATGCAGTTAGAAAAGTTCCTTACTCTAAATTGATTTTAGATGAAGTCAAAAAGATACAGACAAATAATATCTTTATTTTTGGAGATATGGACGATGCCGATAAGTTAAAACGATATTGGAATAAGGTTGTAAAAGATAGCGGTGTTCCAAGATATAGAATGTATGCGACCCGTCATACTTTTGCAACCTTAATGCTTCAAGGTAAGATAGTGAGTATAAATGAATTAGCAGGTTTACTCGGTCACAATAAAGCCAGTACAACACTAGAATATTATGCGAGTGTAATAGATGGTGACAAAGTAAATTTGGAGTTTAATTTTTCTCTTTACTGTGACGATACGGTTACAATTGAAAACGTAAAACAAGTTTAAAGCCCTAAATTACGGTATTCAAGACCATTTGGCTAAACTCCAGAGGAGCTTAGAGTTATTTATGTCTTGAAGTTCTCTCTTCTTGAAGCATACTGCTTAATATTTGTGTTACTTCACCGCTTGCTTTTTCTGCATTTACGAAGTAAGTCATTACATTTTTTGCCTCTTGCGTACATGTACCTTTTGTTACGCAATCTATAGCTTTTTTAATGCTGTCATGAACTTCTTTATGTGGTATGCTTAGTTTTGAGTAGCTAGGTGTTTTGCTGAAATGCTCTTTTCCTATGCCGCTATTATACCATTGACCTAAACGGCACTCGGAATCTGAAGCAAAATGGGCATCAGCCTGATTTTTAAATACGGCTTTGTATCCATTTGACTTAAATAGCAGATGATCAAGTTTTACAAGCGCCATAAATATAGCATTTGTAATATTTTGATTTTCATTGGCTATAACGTTGGAACTGCCAAGCAGATCTAGCATTTTTTCATGAAGAGAGCTTACCTGTTTATTTGAGTCCGATGAGAGATCTTCCATTGATTTTGAGTGTTCATGTATCTCTTGAGCATTTTGCTTTAAACCTTGTACCGTTATCTCAACTTCGCTCGTCGCTTTTTGCGTTCTCTCAGCAAGTTTTCGCACCTCATCTGCGACAACTGCAAAGCCTCTTCCGTGCTCACCTGCACGGGCAGCTTCGATGGCCGCATTTAGTGCTAAAAGGTTTGTCTGATCACTGATATCTTTTATTAGACTAATTACGCTTGAGATGTTTTCAACATTTGTATTTAATATATTTACTTGATCATAAGTGTTTGTTATGTGCTCTAGCAAAGATATCATTGTGTTGGATAGAGTATTTACATCAACCAATGCACTATTCGCATTTTCATTGCTTTGGTCACTTCTTTGATGAATATCTTGAAGTTCGTTTAGGTTATTGCTTAAATCGACTTGCAATCCCGATAAATCTCTGAAACAAGAGTCAGTTAAACCATTTACCAGAGATTTAATGAGTTCATTAAGAGTATGTTCATCACTGTTGATGTTCATTTTTCTCTCTAAATCTAAGATTTTTAGATTTGCACCATCAAGCTCATTTTTTAAATTTACTATTTCCCTCTCTTTAGCCTCTAAATCGGCAATGAGCTTATTGTTTTTTTTGAAGAACATCAACAACCTTTCTCTTTAATATAGCCGGCATAAATTATATTCTTATTCCATAAAATAATAAAATTATCCACCCCACGCTTATGTGATAATTATATCAAAAAAAATCAAATATTACTGTTGCCTTTTATTGAAACCCGATGTTCCGTGTTTTTTATTTTTTTCAATGTTCTCTGCATAAGGTTTAAGGTAGTTTGGAACTACTCTGCCCTCTAGTTTCATCATATCGTTTAACATATTTTTTGCAATATCTTTTGCATCTATTTTTTTTACTTCACAAAGATATTTAAATAGAAGCTCTCCGAGCCTTTGAAGTGAAATCTGCCATGTCGAATCCGTTTGAGTGTAAATCCATAAACTAAAAGCATAAAAATTTTCAAACACGCTCTCATCTTGCCAAATCAGTTTTACACTCTCTTTAAAGTTACCGCTGTTGTAAGTGAGATCCCAAAATCTTGAAAATCTTTTCATAATCTGAATATCAAAGAAAGAGAGTGTTGAGGTCTGAAGAACATCATACGGAGGAATATCGCTATAAACCATGCCGTATTCTATATCATGACGATTTATGTAGGTTCCTGATAGCTTTTTTAGTATGCCGATTTGTATCTCACAGCTGCTCAGACTTACCAGTTCGTCAAGATTTGCTCCAAAACTCTCTAAAGACTCACCTGGTAAGCCTACTATTAAATCAAGGTGGATATGCGCATTGGTTTCATTTTCTAAAAAACGGATGTTTTCTTTGATTTTATCAAGTTTTAACGGTCTTGAAATGTTGTTGGCAATATCGGGATTTAGAGTTTGTATACCGATTTCAAGCTGCAATGCGCCATGCGGAAAGGAAGCAATTTTTTCTTTTAGCGACTCAGGAAAGTGATCAGGCACAACCTCAAAATGTGCAAAGTATGGCGACATCTCCTCTTTTTCCAAAAAAAAGTCTAGCAGTCTGTTCGCCGTTTTTATATTGAGGTTAAAAGTTCTATCTATAAACTTAAAGTTTCTTGCACCTCGCTTCCAAAGAAGTTCAAGTTCACTTAAAAACAGTTCTATATCAAACGCCCTTACTTTTTCATCCATCGAAGAGAGACAAAATTCACACTCAAAAGGGCAACCTCGTGAAGCTTCAACATAAATGTATCTGTTCTTTATATCATCGTCGGTGTAAAATTTGTACGGTAATTCTACATTTTTAAGAGATGGCATACTCATTTTTATAACTCTTTGGTTTGCTAGACCATCAAAAATATCTCTGCATAATCTGTAAAATGCTTCATCTCCCTCGCCCTGAATGATAAAGTCTGCACTATCTAGGTTAACCCTAAAGGGTTCATGTGAGACTTCCGGACCGCCGAGAACTATCTTTGTATTCGGGGAGATTTTTTTAATGATATGTATAAGTTCACGCACCTCTAAAGCGTTCCAGATATAGACGCCTATGCCGATGATTTGCGGGGAGTGGGTAAGAAGTTTTTCCGCTATGGTTTGGATGGCATCATTGATACTGAACTCTATGATTTTTGCATCATTCTGCAACTCTTTTAAGTTTGCATAAAGATAACGCAGAGCTATGGATGTGTGAGTAAATCTTGAATTTAGTGTTGTTAAAAGGATTTTTTTCATAAATGAAGTGTAACATAATTATCCAGCCCAAAAGGGGAGAAGGAGTGGATAATTAAAAATAATTTATAGGTTATATACATCTCAAGTACGAAAGGGGTTAAACATATTTGAGATTTAAAATTATATTAATTATAAGTAAATAGTAAGTAAATAATTATTTTTTACTATTTTTCATATACTCTTCAACCATTTCATCCAACTTGTGAAAGAGGATATCTGATGAGCGTTCCATTTCATTGAAGTTATTAAAAATGACAGTCGGATGATCTCCTTTTAGTACGCTACCGCTTTGTACGTACTCCTGATTTCTTAAAACAGAGTCATGAACGCTTGCATGTATAGAATCCATCTCTTTAAAGGCTTTAGTATGTCCAAATTTCTCTTGCCCAATCCCGGCATACCATTTACCCATGCGGCAGTTTCTATGATCTACGAATTTTTTATCTCCGTGAGAATTAAGTACGGATGAATATGCAGTTGATTTAAATATGATGTGGTCTACTTTTACAAGTGTTGTAAAGAGCTGATTATTGATTTTTATAGAGATATCAGATGATTTGTTTGCGTATGAGTTTAGTTCCTCAAAAGTTTTTTGAAACTCATGTATCACCTCGTTTGACTCTCCGGCAATTTCTGAAATATTGTCGGAACTGCTTTTCATCTCATTTGCTTCTTGTTGAAGAGTTGAGATATTTATCTCTATCTCTTGAGTTGCTTTTTGTGTTCTCTCTGCCAGTTTTCTAACTTCATCTGCAACTACCGCAAATCCTCGTCCATGTTCGCCTGCGCGAGCTGCTTCAATAGCAGCGTTGAGTGCAAGAAGATTTGTCTGATCTGCGATATCTTTGATAAGTCCTACGACGTTAGAGATATCGCGAGATCTCTGTTCAAGATTTACGATTATTTCATGCGAAGATGAGATAGAATTCATGAGAATACTTAGTTTTTGGCTTATCTCTTGTACGCTGTGTAAGCTTTTTGAAGAGAGATCTGCTGTCCTTTGTGAAACTTGTGAAATTTCATCTGAGCCATTTTGAGAAACGACGATATCTTTTTGTATAACCTCAAGCCCGGCTCCGATACCGCCGCCCAAAGTGCTAAGATCGTCTGAAAGTTTGCTTTTGATTCTAGTTTCATACCCGACTGCAATAGATGAAATAGCCAGTTTTAATTTTTCTGATGTTGTACGAAAGATTCCGTGTAAGCCTTCCGGATTCGTTGTTCTGTATGTTTTGCCTATGGATGCGCTCTCTATGGATGTTTCAACATCTCTCATAAATGCTTCAAGTTGATCTAATACATCATTAATCGTCCATGCAAATGCGGATTCTCTTGAGTTATCATTTGGTATGTTTGTAATTCTGCCGTTTAGCTTTCCATCAGCGGCTTCTCTTAGAACTTTGATGACTAAATCATGCATTTGCTCATGTCTTTGTTTATTTTTATTGGTTTTGAAGAGAGATAACAAGCTCATCGTAACTTACTCCTTTTTCTGCTAAAATATCTGTTAATACCTTAAATGATGCGTCTATACCGCTACTCTTTTCTACTTCCATCATTTTTTTATACAGAGGTATGATGACTGCTAGAGCTTTTGGATTTGGCTTTCTTCTGACGGAATAGTAATCTACGATTTTACCGTTAATATCTACCGTTGCCGTTACATTTGCGTATACCCAGTAATCGTTATTGTTTTTAGTTTTATTGATAACAAAAGCAAAGATTTCTTGTTTTGTAGGGATTACGTTCCATAGATGCCTAAAAACCGCTTTTGGCATATCCGGATGTCTAATAATACTGTGAGGCTTTCCCAAAAGCTCATCTTCTGTATATTCCGCCATATCCATAAAGATTTGATTAGAGTATACAATACGACCTTTAAGGTCTGTTTTTGATACAATGAAATCTTCATCCTTCATTTCTTTTAACATTCGAAACCATTCCTTATTTTTTAATATTACTTTAAGTTATTGTAAGTATAACATATATTTTATCTCTTTAGTATATAATCACGAATGTCATTCTTACTAGCAATATTTTATTTCTTTTATTTCTCAATTATTGGCGTGTATATAATATTTTTGCCAAAGGTTTTATCTATGGCGGGTTACTCCGCAAGCGATATAGGCATTATATTTGCGGCTGCTCCTTTAGTGAGGTTTGCGGTTCCTTTTGCTTTTATAAAAGGGCTTAAAATCAATAGAAGTGCTTTTAACATAGCACTATTCATTATGTGCTTGAGCGCCACCTCATTTTACTTTTCGCTTGATAGCTTTTACAAACTGCTCTTCTCAAATATTAGTTTGGGAATCGGGTTAAGCATAGTGCTTCCGTATGTTGAGCTTATATCTTTGAAGTATCTCGGTAAAGAGGATTACGGTAAAATCAGGCTGTTTGGTTCGGTTGGTTTTATTTTGGTTGCACTTGTTTTAGTAAAGTTTTTAAGCTCCGCAAATGTCGCACTTGCTTACCTTTTGGTTTTAACTTTTATTACATCTTTATCAGCGTTTGTTATAGCAAAGAGAGCGGACACTTTTTTAGATAAGGGCGAAGAGTCAAAAAATGATATAGATATTTTAAAAGATTGGAGGTTATGGGCTGGGCTTACTCTTATGCAGGTAAGTTTCGGTTCGTTTTATAACTTTTTTACTATCTATGTGACAGATCATAAAGTGAGCATGGATATAGCGGTATATTTGTGGAGTTTTGGTGTAGTTGTTGAAATCTTTATGCTCTATTTCCAAGGATCGCTACTTCGCAAAAACCTGCTTTTGATTCTTCAAGCAACGACTTTTATCACAGCCTTCCGCTGGCTTTTGCTATTTATATTTCCGGAAAATATAACTATTTTGTTTTTCTCGCAAGCTCTGCATGCACTCAGTTTTGCACTATTTCACTCGGCGGCGATAAGCTATCTTTTTTATCTTTATAAACACAAATCTTTGGCACAACAGCTTTTTTCGGGGATAACTTATGGTTTTGGAGCTTTTTTAGGTGCTCTCATTGCCGGATATGTGTATGAACTCTATCCGGCACAGCTTTTCTTAAGTTCGACTTTTATCGCACTTTTAGCAAGCTATTTTTTATATCTTTGGGGAAGTCGCAAAAAAGCAGAGCTAAATATTACTTGATTAAAGGAATATTCATATTGGGAAATGGGATAGATATCCCATGTGTGTCAAATGCAAGCTTGACTTTCTCAAGCATATCAAAACGAACGATTGAATAGTTTTCTGTTTTTACCCAAACTTGAAACACAAAGTTCAAACTTTTCTCGCCAAGCTCGCCAACGGCTACAAATGGGGCAGGCTCTTCTAGAATCCTGCTGTCATCTTTTATAGCCTGCATCATTATATCTTTTGCAAGTTTTAAATCATCGCGGTAATCTATGCAAAAAACAAGGTCTACACGGCGTATCGGCTTGCTTGAGTAGTTTGTGATATTGCTTGCTATGATTTTAGAGTTTGGAATGGTTGTTGTTTTATTATCAGGTGTTACCATAACAGTCGAGAAGAGATTTATTTCTTCCACTTTGCCTGAAGCTCCTGCCGCTTCTATGGAATCTCCTACTTCAAACGGACGAAATATTATTATAAGCACTGCTGCACCGATATTTGAGAGTGAATCTTTAAGTGCCAAACCGATAGCTAAAGATGCTGCTCCAAATACTGCTAGAAATGATGTAGTATTTATGCCCAAAGTATTCAGTGAAGCCAAAATAACTACTATAAGAAGCACGAAATAGATTAAATTGGATAAAAACTCAACCAAAGTATTATCAACTTTAGCCTTATGCATCACTATTTTTAGAAGTGCGGTAATTTTTTTAACAACCATTTTACCGATAATGAATATGGCTATTGAAACAACAACTTTAAGTCCATACTCACTTATATACATAACTGCCAAATCTGTGTATTTTGCTATATCCACTTTATATCCTTTTATCTTTTAAATAAAAGACTAAAATTTAAAAACAAAAGATGTGTTTTGGGTAAAATCATATCTTTTTATATTAACAGGAGGTTCGCTATCCATAGTATAGGCGATGTTAAATTTTAAAAACATATCTCTATAGATATTTACTTTTAATTCAATCTCATGTGATTGGATGTTATCCGTGATGTCATTTACTTTCGGCTGAAAGTAGAGTGCATAGGCTAAAGATGTTTTATCATTTAAATCTATTGAGTAGGAAAAGTATGAATTTAGTCTGGTATTTCTCTCTGAGGGATTAATCTCCGGATTTCTATAACTGATAGTTTCATGGAATAGACCAAGTCCGATATATCCTCTCGCATCACGCTCGAAGTCCAGCACCTTAAATCTGGCACCTGTTCCGTATGAAACCTTATTTTTGATATTCATAAACATATCATTTTGGTATTGTGTAAATACTTCGGCTCTTACCAACTCCGGAGTAATCGCATGTATATATCTTGCATGTGCAAAAACTTTATTTGTGTTTTCATCTCTATTTGCTTTTCCGTATGCTCCGGAAGCCTCTGCCCATGTAACAAAATTTTCTCCGTCATCATAAGTAGTTCTGTAAGATGCTTTGTAGCTGTCCGTGTCTGTATTTCCTCTTGTAGTTTCAAGGGAAGCTTCCGCTATGTTTGATAAGCCGATCTCTTTGCCGATCTCAACGGGAATGATAGATACAAGTGCAAAAAGGGATTGTGCCGTTAAAAGTGATATTAATATAGGTGTTTTCATGGGTGAAATTTTACCTATATGTTTATAAAACTCTTCTTGATTATGTCAATATCTTTTATGATTTGGTGATATTTTTCCAGATATGGCGAGTTTATAGAGTGTATGAGATCCATATATTTAAGATAATTATTCCAAACTTTTTTAGAAGGTTCGATTTTGCCTTTTTTATGAAGTTCAAAAGATACCGAAGCATTTATAAAACCTTTTAAGAGTTTCACTTCATCGCTCTCCTCGAATCTTCTAGGAAACCAGAGAGATTCAATATCTTCATGTGCATCATAAAAATTTCCGCTATGCAAATTTTGGATGAACTTCTCTAGATGCTCTTCATGATTACTCATCAAAAACACTCATATTTATCCGCCAGTAACCTCTGCCGCCCTTTAGCGAGATGCAGTTATACAGAGGGAACCTCTTTTTATACTCTTCAAGCCTGTTTAGCGTGCTTTTTCCACTGTCACAGTAAAATACGAAGACACTCCCTCGCGGCTCTTTATTTAGCTCATAAGGATTGTAGACTACGGTATCTGTTTTTTCAATGGGCGAGAGGATGGTATCTATAAGAAGGACTTTTATGCCCTCGGCTTCAAGCACCTTTTTATTTTGCAAAAACTCTTTTTGTGTCCACTCGCTTGGAAATTTCATATTTTTTCTTTTTTTGATGTTCCTAAAACTACGACTGCCGTTAGAAATGCGCCTAAAAATACTACGCTGTAACCTGTAGGCAAGTCGTAGAAGTAGGAGATGACGATTGCACTTATGCCAAAAAACCATCCAAAAAAGAAGCTATAAAGCAGAGGTCTTTTAAACCCTAATGAAATAGCTACAAACGGCGGAGCTATAAGAAGTACGAAAACCACAAAAACTCCCGCCAGTGCGACCGAAGATGTCACGGTTATGGCTAATAGCGAGAAGAAGAGAAGCTCTTTTAAAAAACCGTCGAGTTTTGGATATAAAAAGTATAACGCAAGAGCGATAAATGAGTAGATAATGCCGCTTTTAAGAACTTCGCTCGGAGGCGTAAAGAGTATATCGCTGGCTAAAAGAGATTTAAAATGTTCCATTCCCTCAGCCGAATGGGAGAGAACCATCATAATACCGCTTGCGCCTAAAACATAAAGAATCCCGATAAAAGCCTCCAGATGCAGCTTTCTTGTAGAAGCGAACGCTATAAGAAATGCGCTAAAGAGCGCAAAACTTAGAGTTAAAAGATAGAAATACTCCTCATGAAAATAGCCAAGACTAACAGATGAACCGAGTGCTGCAAACTGCGCAATTGCAAGATCTGTAAAGATAATGCCGCGTTTTAGGATCTCCATGCCGAAGTAGGAGTGAAGCATAACTAAAATAATAACCAAGGCTATGGGAGTGAGCAGAATATCTATCATTTTATAGCACTTGTGAGATGATCAAAGAGTGAGCCTAAATCGTTAATATTTTCCAACGCTTCTATGTCATGCGGCATTAAAACAACTTTTATGCCCGTTTTTTCGGATATAAATTCGGCTGTTTTTGTAGAGTGGTAAACATCATGCAGGATACAGCAAGGGTTCTCTTTTTTTATAAGCTCTATCATCTCAATCGTATGTTTTGAAGATGGTGGAATTCCCGGGAGCGGCTCAATCGTACCTATATTTACAAGTCCGTATGCGTTGTTAAAATAGGCTAAATTGTCATGAAACTGGATTACCTTTAAACCTTTTTTATTAGCCATTTTTTCGCTCCAAAGTTTCATTTTTTGATTCCACATGGATAAAAACTCGCTATGATTTTTTTCATAGACCGCTTTATGTTCCGTATCTATTGAGATCAAAAAATCTTTTATAGTATTTGCCAAAAGTAAAATATTTTGTGGACTTAGATGAAAATGCGGGTTTCCCTCAGGATGAATATCGCCGCCTGAACGATCTACGTTTGAAGGTTTGTTGATAAGTCCTATATGGTGCGATAGATTTAGAAATGTTTTGGCATTTGGCTCTATTTTCGGGTTTCCTGCACGGTTAAGCAGCGGAGGCAACCAGCCGATTTCAAGTTGTCCGCCGTTCATAATAAGCGCATCGGCATTTCTTACTTTTGAGATAAGAGAGGGGCGAGGGATTATAAAGTGCGGATCCCAATTTCCCTTGGCTAAAACAACCGTTTCTATATGATCACCGCCTATTGTTTTTGTTAAAGCACCGATATATGGGTAGCTTACGGCAATATTTAGGTGAGCAAAAAGAGAGAGAGGTAAGAAAAACAGTAGTAAAAATTTATTCATTTTTTGCCTTCTTTGTTTGGGGTACGGCTATAACCGTACCTGATAAGTTTTTAAGAAACTCTTAAAAACTGTGAGCCGCATGTGCTCCGATAGAGATATTTGCTTGAAGCATAATCGTATCTATATCAACTCTGTTTCCGTCTTCATTGTACATCGCCTCATTGCGGTTGTACTGAAGTCTAAAACGAGCGAACTCGCTTGTGTGATACTCCACCATCGCAGAGTATTTATTAAAATCATCCGTCATATTTTTATTTACGCCGTTTGCTACAACATCATTTTTGTAAATTGTATCGTATCTAACGCCCATTTTCCAGTTTTTGTCATGCGTGTAGATGAGCTGAGAGTATAGACCGCTCTGTTTTTTATTCATGTTTGGATTTATGAATGTTTCTAAATTATACTGAATGCCATCAAGTTCTCTTCCTAGCCATTCACTTTGCCATTTTATAGAACTGTATGAATCAAGCGAGTGCAGAACTACAAAATCTGCTCCGTAAAGTTTAGCATCTCCGTTAAATACATGTGGACCCTCATGGTCATCGCTGTGATCTATCATGGAATCGCCCTGAGCGTAAGAGACGCCTCCTGCAATTGTTGTATCTCCGATATCATGAGAAGCTTTTACATATCCGACATATAGAGACGGTGCGCTTGTGCCCTTTATTTTATCCTCTTCTACGCCGCTAAACTCCTCTATATCTACAGATTCGTTTCCGAACATCTGTTCATTTGTGCCTTGAAGCACCTCAAAACCTGCCATTAGGTAAAACGGTGTCGGAGCAGTCCACTGGATTTGACCGCCTAGCTCATTGATGCCATGCATTCCTAAAAACGCTTCATAAACAAGCGGCATATCTCCAAAATCCCAGTAGTGGTGATGTTGAGCATTTAAGTAGCCGAAATTTGAGTTAAGCTTTCCACCTCTAGCTCTTATCCCATGACCCAGTGCAGTCGTTGTAAAGTAAGCCTCCTCAACTTCAACACCATGTTCACTAAAGTGAAAAACGGCATCCATGCTAAGAAACGGATCTACGCTGCTTGAGAGTACAACTTCTGCATAGTTTAGGTTAAAACCATTTTTTGCATTATATGTTGCATGATTTGAGTCACCGTGAGAGTGTTCTCCTAAAAGCCCGTGAGCCACTCCAGGAAGTTCTAAATGTGCGATTTCATCATCTTTTACGCTGTTGTTTACATAAGAGAAATCTAAAATTGCAGAGATATCCGGAATATATTTTGATTGATCAAAAGTTCTTTTTTCTACAGGAAGCAGAGCTGCCGCATCGCCATAAACCAAAACTGCACAAAGTGTGCTTGCTAATAATATTTTTTTCATTGTTGTACATATCCTATTTGATAATATTTTTTATTTATTTTGTACACTTTTTGAACAAGTCCAAAAAGCTACGCTAGCCGCTAAGGCACAAAACGAAGTTCCTTTATAAAAGCTTGCCTCATTAGAGGCAGAATTAAAATAATATTTTGTTAATTAGGATATTTTTGGAGGGGCGCGGTTTTGATTGAAGTTTATTTTTCTGTATGAGTATGAAGTTGAACTCTCTTGTATTATCTCTTGAAAGTGGAAAATTTCCACATCGGCTGTGAATTGCACTGCATCGGCGGATACTAAATTATTATTTACGGTACATACCAAACATGACGAGCTGTCATTATGTTGAATATGCTCCACTTCATGGATTGCGGCAAAGCTTGTAACAATGGCAAAGAGTATCGAGAGAAGCACGTTTAATTTCATCTGTGGAATTTTACCATAATTTTATATTATGTATAGAAAAAAATGTGGTTTAAATTAAGCTGTGAAGAACTATGATAATAACAATAAAGTATTGAAAGAGAGTACATGTTTCATACAAAAAGTGCAGAAGAGACTCTGCTGGATTTAGAGTGCAGTATCGGTGGACTAAGCAGCTCTGAAGTAGCATCTCGCAGTGAACATTACGGAAAAAATTATTTAGAAGAAGCCAAAAAACAGACTCTTTTAGAGATATTTGTAGAGCAGTTTAAAAGCCCTGTTATCTACATACTTCTAATCGCAGCTGCCATTTCGTTTGCTATAAAAGAGTTTAGCGATGCCGGATTTATAATGGCAGCGCTTGCTATGAATGCAGTGGTGGGAACGTATCAGGAGTATACGGCCAGCGAGAGAGCCGATGCACTAAGAAAGGTAATCAAAACCTATGTAAATGCCCTAAGAGACGGTAATAGAGTTGAAATTTTAAGTGAAGATATCACCGTTGGAGATATAGTTTTTTTTGAATCCGGTGTTAAAGTGCCTGCCGATATCCGTCTCCTTGAAACATACGAACTGCAGGTAAACGAGTCGCTTCTCACGGGAGAGTCGATTGAAGTAAATAAAAACTGCAACTATATCTCAAGCAATGTTGATGAGCCTTTGGGTGAGAGACAAAACATGCTCTATGGCGGCTCTTTAGTTACAAAAGGAAGAGCAATCGGAGTAGTGAGCGCGATTGCAAGTCAAACAGAGGTCGGTAAAATAGCCTCTCTTTTAGCCTCTAGCAAGGAGACAAAACCACCGTTGATTCTTCGCATGGAGAAGTTTTCAATCAATATTTCAAAGATGATAGGCATAATTGCTATTTTAATCATTATGCTTGGCATCTACCGAGAGATTCCACTAAAAGAGATTTTTTTCTTAACGGTTGCACTTGTCGTGTCTGCAATACCCGAGGGGCTTCCTGTGGCAATTACGGTAGCCCTTAGCGTTGCAAGCGGTGTTATGAGCAGACGAAATGTAATTGTCCGTAAACTCTCTGCCATTGAGGGGCTTGGATCTTGTACCCTCATAGCAAGCGATAAAACGGGAACTATGACGCAAAATCGCCTTAGCGTTGAGTATTTTGTAACGAAAGAGAGGGCTTATAATCCGGATGAACATATTGACGAACATGTAGTTCTTGTAGCGATTTTATGCAACGAGTCGACTTTTCATAAAAAAGAGGGCGAGTCTGTTTTTATCGGGGATCAGGTTGATGTTGCACTCTTGAGATATACGCTTGCTTTAGATGAATCACTCTTTGAGAAATATAAAACACTAAAGCCTCTCAATCAAATACCTTATGAACCTGTAAATAAATATTCTGCGGCAAGTTATGAGATTGATGGTAAAAAGGTGCACTTTATAAAAGGCTCTCCTGAAGTTATACTCGGCAAATGCGAACTTGGTGAAGATGATACGAAATATATTTTAAAACAGGTGGATGAGTGGGCGGCTAAAGGGTTTAGGAATATTGCTTTGGCATATAAACTAAGCGATGAAAAAGAGATAGCCAAAGAGGGTTATATTTATCTCGGATTTGCAGCCATCACAGATCCACTGCGTGAGGGAGTTAAAGAGGCTGTAAAAACTGCCGAAGAAGCTGGAATCGAAGTCGTAATGGTAACGGGAGATCATCCAAATACGGCATTTTATATAGCAAAAGAACTAGGCATTGCCATTAGTAAAGATGAGGTAATTGACGGGTTGGAGATCTCTCGTTGGCATGAGCGTGGAGCATACAAAGAGGAGATAGCCCATAAGCGTGTTTTTGCACGGGTTTCGCCTGAACAAAAACAGCTTATAGTCAAAACATTTCAAGATCTCGGTCATTTTGTAGCAGTAACCGGAGACGGTGTAAATGATGCGCCGGCGTTAAAGTTTGCAAATATCGGCATATCAATGGGAAAAAGCGGTACGGATGTCGCACGTGAATCAAGCGATTTGATTTTGACGGATGATGCTTTTAGCTCTATTGTCAACGGCATAGAAGAGGGACGGGTTGCGTACGATAACATCCGCAAAGTTATTCACCTGCTTATATCAACGAGCTTTGCGGAGATAACACTTATTTTGCTCTCGATGCTCTTTTTTATTCCTATACCGCTTTTGCCTGTTCAGATACTCTGGCTCAACCTTGTCGCAAACGGTTTTCAAGATATGGCTTTGGGAGTTGAAAAAGCTGAACCGGGAGTTTTAAAACGCAAAGCAAGGGATACGAAAGAGCCTATATTTAACAAGGCAATGCTAAGCAGAGTAGTTGTCGGCGGTTTTTATATGGGAGCTTGCGCATTTGCTCTTTTTTATACACTGCTTGAGATGGGTTATAGTGAGGATATGGCAAGAAATATTACTTTGCTTCTGATGGTGCTCTTTGAAAATGTATCTACGTTTAATTCACGCAGTGAAAATAACTCTATATTTAAAATAAATCATTTTCAAAATAAATTTTTATGGATATCCGTCATAGCCGCTCAAGGTGCTCACATCATATCCATGTATAATCCTTTTATGCAATCGCTGCTGAGTATTTCGCCTGTTAGTATAGAGATGTGGACAACACTGCTTTTTATCGCTTTAACGCTTGTTGCGGTTATGGAGGCAGAGAAATTTTTTAGGAAGAGGTTCTCGTCATAAAGAGAGCCTCTCCTCCAAATCACTCACTACTTGACGCATCTTAAAGAGCGAATCGGGATTTAGCGATATGGAGTCTATGCCCTCTTGTACCAAAAACTCCGTGATTTCAGGATAGTCAGATGGGGCTTGTCCGCAGATGCCTATGTATTTGTCTCTTTTCTTGCATGCCTCTATCGCCATTTTTAACATTCTCTTAACTGCCTCGTTTCTCTCATCAAATATATGGGCGATTTTTGCGCTTTCTCTGTCTACCCCCAGAGTTAACTGTGTCAAGTCGTTTGAGCCGATGGAGTAGCCGTCAAAAACCTCTAAAAACTTATCGGCTAAAATTACATTTGCAGGAATTTCGCACATTGCATAGATTTCAAGAGAGTTTTTGCCTTGAATAAGTCCTTGTTCATTCATAATATCTATGACTTTTTTGCCCTCCTCAGGTGTGCGGACAAATGGAATCATGATTTTAATATTGCTAAGTCCCATATCGTCACGCACCCTCTTTAATGCCTCGCACTCCCACATAAATGCTTCACGGTAACTATCGTCGTAGTAACGGCTTGCACCGCGAAAGCCTATCATGGGATTTTCTTCTTCCGCTTCATAAATAAGACCGCCCGTCATACCGCGGTACTCATTGCTTTTAAAATCACTTGTTCTTATAATTACCGGTTTTGGATAAAAAGCAGCCGCAATCATTCCCACGCCCTCGCTGATTTTTTGCAAAAAGAACTCTTTTGCATCACTGCATGGAGTCATAAAAGAGCGGATTTTATCCTCGTCTTTGACGCTTTTTCCTTTGTGCATATCAACAAGTGCCATAGGATGAGCATTGATGGAGTTGTTCATGATAAACTCCATTCTGGCAAGCCCCACACCGTCGTTTGGCATCTTTGCAAAGTTAAAAGCCTCTGCGGGATTCCCGACATTTACAAAGAGTTTTGTTTTTGTAGGTTGAAGTTTGCTCATATCTATCGTTTTGATATCGTACTTAAGTTTGCCTTCATACACATGCCCTTCATCGCCCTCGGCACAACTAACGGTTACTATTTGAGAATCTTTTAAAACTTTTGTGGCATTTGTACACCCGACAACTGCTGGAACGCCTATTTCTCGTGCAACAATAGCGGCATGACATGTACGGCTTCCTCGGTTGGTTATAACTGCCGAAGCTTTTTTCATAACAGGCTCCCAGTCGGGATTTGTCGTATCCGCGACTAAGATATCGCCGTCATTAAAGCGTGCAAATTCGGTCGTGTCATTTATAACGGTTACTTTTCCCGTACCGATTTTTTCACCGATTGCACGTCCCGATATTAAAATTTTTGCACCTTTTGCGTTAAGTGAATATTTTTGGCTTGTCATACTTCTGTTCTGTTTGCTCATGACCGTTTCCGGTCTTGCCTGAACGATGTAGAGTTTGGAGTCATTTCCGTCTTTTGCCCATTCGATATCCATCGGTCGTTTATAATGCTCTTCGATAAGGAGTGCCTGTTTTGCAAGTTCTATCACTTCATCATCGTTTATGGAGAAGCTCTCTTGCTCTTCTTTCGTTGTTACGACATTTAGGGTGCGTGTATCTTCGCTGTATAGCATCTTCTCTTTTTTGCTTCCCAAAGAGCGTTTTAAAATGGTATTGATTCCATTTTTTAGAGTAGGTTTAAAGATAAAAAACTCATCGGCGTTTACCCGCCCGCTTACCACATTCTCACCCAAGCCCCAGATGGAGTTTATAAGTATGAGATTTTCAGAACCGCTTTCGGTGTCTATGGTAAACATAATTCCGCTTGAAGAGATGTCGCTTCGCACCATCTTCTGTACACCCACCGAGAGGGCAACTTTGAAATGGCTAAAAGAGCGGCTTGTGCGGTAGCTGATGGCTCGGTCAGTAAATAGTGAAGCAAAACATTTTAAAACGCACTCTAAAAGTTCCTCTTCGCTGCCGACATTTAAAAAAGTCTCTTGTTGCCCTGCAAAAGAGGCATCGGGCAAATCCTCTGCCGTTGCTGATGAACGAACTGCTACATCGATATTTTGTGAGCCGTATTCGTTTGAGAGAATTTTATATGCTTCAAGCAGCTCTTCAGCGAGTGCTTTTGGAAGATGTGAGTTTAAAATAAGATTGCGAACCTTAAGCCCACGTTCTTGAAGATTTTTGGTATCGGCTATATCCAAATCATTTAGTATTGCCGAAATTTTATCTTTAATGGCGTTTTCTTCAAGAAGTAGCCAGTAAGCATCGCTTGTGGTGGCAAAACCGTTTGGAATATTTACACCCTTTGGGGTCAGGTTTTGGTACATCTCTCCAAGCGAAGCGTTTTTACCGCCGACAATAGGAACATCTTTGATATTAAGTTCATTGAAAAAGCGTATATATTGCATAAGAAGAACTCCTCTGATGTGAAAAAGTTATTCGTATATACTATCATAAAATTCGCTGTTGGGAGATGATAAAAAAAGCGACCTTAAGAGTGATCGCTCTCTTTTTTTACAAAGTGACACTCCGTGGTTGAGTATGGACATGTTTTTGATATACTCATCTCAAACTGCTCTTCCTCTATGCCGCTTTGTTTTCGTTCATAATGTCGCATTGCGGCACGAAAAGCAGTTAGAACCATATTTGCACTGTCTTGATGTTCGGTTGAAACACGCTCAACTTGCTCACCCTCCGGCTTGCTTGTATCAACTTTTGGAGCAGGAATGGATGCGTAACTCTCTTTTAGTTCATTCTCAAGTGTAGAAGTCGTCTCCATCGCATTTGCTATCTCGTCGCCTTTTATCATCTCGGTAAAAATAGAGCCAAGCGTTGTTGTATCTTGCGTGCCGTTTGTACCGAACTTTACATCCGTTATAAATTTCTCATCTCTTTTTATATACATGATGACATAGCTTTTTGTAGCGTGGTCTATGCCTATTCCGACACAATCGGCATCTTCAAATTTCCCGTAGTTTTCAGGTTGCATAAGATGTTTGCCGATTTCTGCTTGCAGCTCTTTATCTTCACTCATTTTTTACTCTCCAAGTTTTTCTATGCTTACGCCGTTGTCTTTGATAAATTTTGATATTACTTCTGAGTGCGTGTGTTCATACGGTTTTAGATATACGATTCTCGTGATTCCGCTTGCTATAAGGTTTTTGCTGCATTCGCTGCAAGGCTCAAGCGTGACATAAATTGTCGCATTTTCTATACTGATACCTTTTCTAGCCGCCCAGATGATAGCATTCATCTCTGCATGTATCTCATAAGTTTTTGACCACTCATGATGTTCGGCAGTATATTCGCCGCTCCAGTGCTCACGACAGTTTATATATCCTGCAGGAGTGCCGTTGTAACCCGTACTTAGAATTCTTCCGTCTTTTACGATTACAGCGCCTACCTGTTTGGAGACGCATTTTGAAGCGGTTGCAATCTCCTGTGCGATTTTTATAAAATTTTCATCACTTAACATCTATTTGACTTCTCGAATCGTTTTAATCTCCGCATTTCCCTTAAGTCTTGCAAAGTAGTCGCTTAAAACCTGTTCTCTCTTTTTCTCCATAATAAGATTTATTATCTCATTTTTAGAGCTTTCATAGTCTGACTCTTTGCGATTTTGAGTCTCTTGGAGGAAAAAACTCACAAAAGAGCCGTTTGGTTCTTTAATAATAGGAGTAAAACTGCCATCTTTTGTATTTTGAAGTATTTTTGCCAATTCAGGTGAAATTTTGTCATATGGAAGTATCTGCTCATTGACTTTTATTTCGCCAGAGTTGTACATGGGAGTAGTTATCTTTTTTTCAAGTGCGTCCCTGTTTTGTGAGCCGTATATTGTAACTTTAAAAGCACTCGGGCGTGAAAAATCTTTCTTATAAAGTTCATAATACTCTTTTATCTCGTCCTCTTTTGGGATATCGATAGATGAGTAAGCAATAGCGGAGTAGAGCTTTTGAGAGATAAGTTTCTCTTTTGTTTTCTCTTTAAACTCCGTAGAACTAAAGCCGTTTGAGTTTCTAACTGCTTCATAAAGCTCGTCAATACTCATCTTATTTGCTGCCGCCATTTTTTTGATATCATCGTAAACTTCCGCAGAACTTACGCTGATTTTTCTCTCATCTATCTCCGCAGTTTCGAGTTTTTTTCTTATCAAAATATCAGTTGCAGCGGCTGCATTTACATTTGAAATGCGCATCTCCTCTTTGATATCATGGAGAGTAATAATATCTCCTTTGACCATAACACTCACCCCATTAAGAGGTTCCCCACAAAGAAACGTGCTAAAAAGAAGAGGTAGTAATATTTTGTACATTTAAAATCCTGTAAAATTTAAGAGAGGTATTTTACCAATATATTTATTAACCTTGCACTATTTTAGCTATTTGCTTAGAGTGTATAGCTGTGCATGTGAGGCGAGATAACAGTATTATTTCATTTTATTTATAAACCTCTGCACAAATTAACTCAAAATTTGTTTTATCTTTGTTAGAATACAAGGGAAAATATTTTAAAATCAAATTATTAAGTAATTGACAAAAGGAATTGAATGCGAAAAAACACCCTTAAAGAGCTAAAAGGGTTGATTCGACAATGACACCGACAAATGTACTTATAATTGATGACTCAAAAATGATTACAAAATTGACAGCCAAAATTTTGTTGTCAAATAAAATCTCTAACTATTTTTTTCATGAAGATTATATTTACATCGCCTATGATGGCATGCAAGCTATTGAGATACTTAGCAAATACCCCAATATATCGCTTTTAATCTCTGACATTATGATGCCAGAACTTAACGGACATGAGCTTATAGAGATACTTATAGATACGGGAAAGATTAAAACACTGGATGTAATTTTTATAACCACACCCATAAATACAAAAATCATATCAAAAAAAATCAGTGAAAATATCAAAGGCGTTATCTACAAACCTTTTAGTGCCGAGAGTTTTTCTGATTTTTTTAATAATTTAGAAAGAGAACATGAAAGAAAAATTCAATATGAGAAAAAAATAAAATCAGATCATGCCAAACAGATGAAATATATCAGAACATGGGTTCAAACCTATTGTGATGAAGATAAAATCGATATTCAAACAGAAGCATTAGAGACTCTTATCCGCAGTGAATTTGATCATTTTTATGCTATTGATGCAGATGAGTTGTACATGACGTGTCAAATTGTTTTAGAAAACTATATAAAAAGCATAGATAATTCTCTAGTAGTAAATAGTTTGCTTATGGAAAAAATTTATAATATATGGCGTCATCCTGAAAAATATAAAGCACTGGGCATGAGTGAAAACTTCCATGAAATTATCTTAAATGCAGAAGCATTCTCGAACAGCATGCCGATAAAAGAGCATCTTAAATATTCATTTATTTTGCCGCTTAACCGTCTTTTAACAAAGGTAAGAGATATGGCAAAAGATAAACAAAAACTTTTGCATGATGATTTTACGCCTTATTTAGACAAATTACTGGATATATTTCTTGAAATAGATTCTAACTATAAAAATATGGAAGTTTTATCAATTTTAAATCATATTAAAGAGATTGAGGAATTTCAAGAAGAGTTAAAACCTTTACTGCAAAAGTCCAATTTAATTGATAAATTTGTTTATTTAAAAGATGATTCGGATATATTGGAGGATGTAGAAAAGCATATCAACACATGTATAAAGTATATCTCGCAACAAATAGTTCCTTATTATGTATTTAAAGCAAATGAGCTGTCATGGCAAAATGCAAAAAAATCGTCTAAAATCGTAGGGTATTTAAAAAGCAATTTAAAGTTTAAGATGATTAATACTCACAATTTATTGCATCAGAGAGGTGTAATCGATAGAAATGAGATAAAAAAATTTCAAAAATATGATAAAGAAAAAATAGTTCTGGCAACAAGAGATTTGGAGACGCTTGAAATGTTTAAGAAAAAGCTGACACTTGACATGCCGCCGCTTGAAATATTGATATTTAAGAGTGTCTCAATACTGAAAAATGAACTTGAAAAACATAGTTACAAAAGAGTTATTGTAGATTTAAGCTTTGCAAATGCCATATTCGACAACGGATATTTGCTTGTAAAACTGCTTAACAAAAGATTTCCGGAGTTTGAAAAAATAGTAGAGAGAGGTGAGCTTTATTTTCTGGCAACATCTGCGCAAAAAGAGCTGTTGGAGAAGAGTAAAATTAAATTTAAGTATAAAATATTTTTAAAACCTCTGGATAATAGAAAAATATTTGAGCGATTTTATCTGGAAAACTGATTAAACTTAAGCACAAAGATTTTTTACCCGCTTTTAACAAATAATAGCCTAAAATTCGACAACTATTTTACAAAGGCTTTTTTATGGTTGTTACTCGTTTTGCTCCAAGTCCTACGGGCTATTTACATATCGGCGGTTTAAGAACTGCCCTTTTTTCCTATCTCTGGGCTAGAAAAAACGGCGGTAAATTTCTTCTTCGCATCGAAGATACCGATAAAGCGAGAAACTCACAAGAAGCAGCTGAGGCAATCGTAAAAGCGTTTCATTGGCTGGGTTTGGAACATGACGGAGAGATAACTTATCAGTCGCAAAGAGATGACATTTACGCAATTTACATAAAACAGCTTTTAGATAGCGGCAATGCTTACAAGTGCTACATGTCAAGAGAAGAGCTTGATGCCCTCAGAGAAACTCAGATGGCAAACAAAGAGCGTACAAAGTATAACGGCAAATATCGTGATTTTGAGGGTACTGTGCCTGAGGGTATAGAACCGGTTATCCGCATAAAAGCACCTCTTAGCGGAGAAATCATCGTCCGTGACGGCGTTAAAGGAGATATAACTTTTAAAGCTGAAGATATTTTGGATGATTTTGTTATTGCCAGAGGCGACGGTTCGCCGACTTACAACTTTGTCGTAGCGATTGATGACCATTTGATGGGTGTTACCGAGGTTATCCGCGGTGATGATCACCTCTCAAACACGCCTAAGCAGATTGTAGTTTATGAAGCACTCGGATTTGATGTGCCGAAGTTTTACCATGTGCCGATGATTCATAACCACGAGGGCAAAAAACTCTCTAAACGTGACGGTGCAACGGATGTTATGGCATATAAAGAGATGGGTTACACGCCTGAGGCACTTTTGAACTTTTTGGTGCGTCTTGGCTGGAGTCACGGAGATCAAGAGATTTTCTCTATGGATGAGATGCAAGAACTTTTCAATCCTAAAGATATCAACAAATCCGCATCTATCTACAACACGGAAAAACTTGACTGGCTTAACGCTCACTATATCAAAAATATGCCAAACGGCAAGCTTGCAGATTTGCTTGAGGAGCATGGTTTGTTGCTTGCTTCACATGATAAAAAAGAGATTTTGCTTGATGCTCTAAAAGATCGCGCAAAGACTATTAAAGAGATGGCTTTGCTCGTAAATGAGATTATTGTTGCTCCTGTTTCTTATGATGAAAAAGCCGTTGCCAAATCGTTTAAGAGCGATGCGGTAGAGGTTTTAAATGCTTTTGCAGCAAAAATAGCTACATGTAGCGAGCTTCATCTTCCGAGCGATTATCATCACCTGATGCAAGAGGTGGTTGATGAGATGGGTATCGGCTTCGGTAAAATCGGTCAGCCTCTTCGCCTTGCACTTTTAGGAAAAATGAGTGGTCCGGGGCTTGACAGCGTTATGGCGATAATCGGTAAAGACGAGACAATTTCAAGGATAGATAACGCAATAACAGCCCACCATTAAACATAAATATGCAAAGATTCTAATCTTTGCATAACACGAAATTTCTGTATACCTATACGGATAAATCTCTATGCAGCTGTACAAAATCATCAATATTTTCAAGCAATATATCTACTAATTTCGGCTCAAAATGCTTACCTCTTTGCTCTTTGAAAAAGGCGATAGCATCTTCTGTTGACCATGGCTCTTTATATACCCGTTTGGAGAGCAGAACATCGAAAACATCGACAATCGCAACAATGCGCGCATAGATAGAGATATCTTCGCCCTTTAGCCCTTGCGGATAACCGGTTCCGTCATATCTTTCATGATGTTCATAAGCAATAGCAGCCGCAGTTTTTAGTATCTCTCGTTTAGAATTTTTTAAAATGTTATATCCGAAAAGAGAGTGGGATTTAATAATATTAAATTCATCAGGCGTCAATTTGCCGGGTTTATTTAAAACGGCATCGGCAATTCCGACTTTTCCTATGTCATGAAGAGGCGATGCTACCTCTATGAGTTTTATCTGCTCATCGCTCAATCCGTACTCTTTTGCGATTATTGTGCTTAGTGCGGCAACCCGTTTGGTATGCTGACTTGTAGGAAATGAACGGATCTCCTCTATTTTTCCTATCGCAAGCATAGTTTCTTTTAGAGTTGATTCTATCTCTTCATTTAAAAGTCGAAGTTGTTTGTTTTTATATGTTAGCTCATTCTCTTTTTCTATAACTGTTTTGTTAAAATTATTTACGCTTAATGCAACATCTTCAAACTCTTTGCTTTCGTACTTACTGCTGTCTATATTTTTATGTAAAAAATAAGCATCTTCAGTTTCATCGATAATATTTAAAAGAGGTTTGCTTATATAACGCTCAATGACATGAAACATATTAAACACTACAATCAAAGCAAACAAAAGCAGAGCCGCAATAATCACATAACTGTTTTTTATGACAAAGTTCTGGTATGCATCAATCTCCATCTCAATATCTACAGCACCCAAAAGCGTACCCTCTTTGACATTATGACACTGCAGACAGTCAGAATTTGCGATATAAGGAACAACCGATTTAACACTGCCTTGCATATCTCTCCACTCTACATATACCTCTTTTTTTTCTAAAATGGCTCTAAGATCACTGTTTAGTTTCTCTTCGGACAAGGTTGACTCGCCATACTCTTTTATGACCGCATCCCCACGAATAATTTTAATAGTTTTTATATCATGAACCGAAGATATTTCATCCAAAAAATAATCTCGCTTATCCATTATCCCGGCTTTCATATGCGATGTCAGACCTGCTTGTATGATTTCTGAAATTGTATGGATTTTATTTTCTACTATAAACTGAAAAAAACTTCTGTAACTTAATAGAACTATAGAGACTATAACCAATGTAGCAACTATAAAAACCTGCAGTAGTCGGGTTACGGTAATTGCTTTAATGCTTCTCTTTTGCATCCTTGTACCTTTTTCTATAATTTTTAATTTTGATTATAGAGTTCTTTAGCTTATCCGATTCTTTTATCATATTTGGTATACTTCCACTAAAATTGGCATCGTGGTGCAGTTGACTTGGCAATTTTAACAGGAATAGAGAGTGAAACAGAA
Organism: Sulfurimonas sp. RIFOXYB12_FULL_35_9; assembly: GCA_001829715.1. Taxonomy (GTDB): domain Bacteria; phylum Campylobacterota; class Campylobacteria; order Campylobacterales; family Sulfurimonadaceae; genus Sulfurimonas. The sequence continues at coordinate 8,642 of MICC01000076.1, read as the reverse complement.
GACTTTGATTTTGCATGGCTGGGGCGGAAGCGATTTTCCTCATTGGCAGAGTTGGCTTGCCGCAGAGATTGCAAAAGATTACGGGTGTGTAAGCTTTTTCAAGTTTAGCAATTTTGATTTTCCACAAAAAGATGTGTGGATGAGCGAGTTGGCTAAAGAGCTTGAAGAGTTTAAACCAGACATCGTGGTTTGCCACTCTATCGCAAATATTTTATGGTTTCATATCTGCAACGAGATAAAACCAAAAGAGATAGAGAGACTTTTTTTGGTTGCCGTGCCGAGTTTGGCATGTGATATCGAAGAGTTAAAGAGCTTTTTTCCATGTGAGATACCTAAAAATCTCCATGCAAAAGAGTCTTTGCTCATTACATCAACGAACGACCCATACATGACACAAGATGAAGCTTCAGAGCTTCAAAAAGCACTTGGTATAGAGATAAAGGTTTTAGAAAACGCAGGGCATATCAACGTCTCAAGCGGTTACGGCGAGTGGCATTGGATATTAGAAAAGATAAAAAGGTAAAAAATAAAATATGATACAACTAATAAATATATCAAAAAATTTCGGCAAACAAGAGCTTTTTAGCAATCTTAGTTTCAAACTAAATTCGGGCAATAAAATGGGTCTTGTAGGTCGTAACGGAAGCGGAAAGTCGACTCTTTTTAAACTTATACTCGGAGAAGAGACGCCTGATGTCGGTGAAGTAGTTATACCAAAAGGGTACAAAATAGGGACGTTAAAACAGTATTTGGTATTTACTGAGGGCACTTTAAGAGAAGAAGCGGCACTCGCACTTGAAGAGGACATGAAGTATGATGTCTATAGAGTTGAGAAGATTCTTTTTGGTTTAGGTTTTACGCAAGATGATTTGGAGAAAGATCCGCTCTCATTTTCAGGCGGATATCAGATTCGTATAAATCTTGCAAAACTGCTTGTAACAGAACCGAATCTGCTCCTTCTTGATGAGCCGACAAACTACCTTGATATCCTTTCGCTTAGATGGCTAAAAACCTTTTTAAAGGCATTTGAGGGCGAAGTTATTTTAATCACGCACGACCGTGATTTTATGGATGCCGTGGTAACACACACGATGGGAATTGTGCGCAAAAATCTAAGAATTATTGCCGGAGATACTCACAAATACTATGAACAGCTAAAATCAAGCGATGAGCTGCATGAAAAACAGAAGATTTCACAAGATAAAAAGGTAAAAGAGCTTGAAGATTTCATCGCCCGAAACAAAGCTCGTGCTTCTACGGCGGCTTTGGCGCAGTCCAAAGTAAAACAGCTGGAGAAGATGGACTTGCTTGATGATTTGGATTACGATTCAACACTGGAATTCAATTTTAATTACAAAGAGACGCCTGCAAAAGTTCTGATTGACGTTAAAAATCTGAGTTTTGGATATACACCTGATAATATACTTTTTAAAAATATCTCGTTTGTACTTGAAAAAGGGGAACGACTCGGCATTATCGGAAAAAACGGTAAAGGTAAATCAACTCTCTTAAATACTATTGCAGGCGAGCTAAAAGCAGTGGAGGGCGAAGTCCACATGCATCCAAGTACGGCTTTTGCGCACTTTGGTCAAACAAATATTGCAAGACTCCATCCGACAAGTACCGTTTTGGATGAGATTCACTCTGCTAACACTAAGCTCTCAGCCCAGACTATCAGAGGCATAGCAGGGGCTATGATGTTTAGCGGAGATAGTGCGGACAAAAAAGTTTCGCTTCTCTCAGGTGGAGAGAAAAGCCGTGTTATGCTTGGGCAGATTTTGGCTAGGGAAGTTAATGTACTTTTCCTTGATGAGCCGACAAACCACCTTGACATGGACTCTATCGAAGCACTTACAAAGGCTATTGAGAACTATGACGGTTCGGTTATCGTAGTAACCCACTCCGAAGAGCTTTTACGCCGTGTATGCGATAGACTAATAATCTTTACAAGAAACGGTGCAGAGTATTTTGACGGCGGTTACGACCTTTTCTTAGAGAAAATGGGCTGGGAAGAGGAAGAAGAGGATAGAGTTAAGCAAAAACCAAAAAGCTCTTTCAAAGACAACAAAAAAGCAAAAGCAGATCTTATTAGAGATAAAAATAAGCTCACTTCACCGATAAAGAAAAAAATTGAAAAGCTTGAAGCATCCATTATAAAGTCTGAAGAGACTTTGGCTTCTCATCAAAAGAAACTGCTTGAAGCCTCAACCAAGGGCGACACTTTTAAGATTATCGAGTTTTCAAAACTTGTCTCTCTTGAGCAAAAAGAGGTTGAGAAGATGTTTGAACTTTTAGAGATATTACAGAGCGAGTTTGATGAAATCTCGCAAGATTATGATAAAAAGATAGCAGAGGTAGAGTAAAACCTCAGATTTTAGAGCGAACTAAAATCCGTGGTAACCTCGTCAATGCTCTGCGGCGGAAGCAGTTTTTCTGCATATTCCAGATATAGCCCTGAGTGGTAGAAAAACTTTACTATCTCTCTGTCAAGCTCATCGTCTTTTGCCATAAAGTACATGATTTTCATAGCCGAAGAGAGCGGATTTCCTTTTTTGTACGGTCTGTCGCTTGCCGTTAAGGCTTCAAAGACATCGGCTACGGCTAAAATACGTGCTTCAAAGCTTATCTCATCTCCCTTGAGTCCCAGCGGATACCCTTTGCCGCTGATTTTCTCATGATGATTTCCTGAAATTTGCGGAATCTCTTTATACTTTTTAGGGAAAGGAAGTTTGTTTAAGATGTCGATGCTTATTTTTGCATGGTCGTTTATAATCTCACGCTCTTCTGCCGTGAGAGTTCCTTTTTGCACGCTTAGATTGTAGGCTTCATTCTCATTTAAAATATGGTAACTCACACCCTCTACTACCCAAGGCTCGCTTGCGATTTTTTGGATTAGAGCTATCTGCTCATCTTTTGTAAATTCAGTCCCTTTGTTGCTTGTCTCGATGCATGCAAGGTAACTATCCAAAGTAGCAAGGCTTTGGATAAATTCATTCTCAGACTGCTCTATACGCTGGGTGTCTCCATCGCTTATTAATTTTATTTTCTGGTTTAAAAGCTCTACATGAAGCGCTTTTTTTATAATCTCTATGCGACCTCTAACAACTTCTATGCGATCAAAGATAGTCTCAAGTTTTGTCGATTTATCGACTATCTGCTCAGGAGTTGCCAACTTTCCTATGTCATGCATAAGTGCGGCAAAGTTTATCTGCTTAATCTCTTGGATGCTGAAGTTCTTATCTTTGTAGGTTGTCTCATCTTTGTTTATCGCCTCGGCAATCATTACGCTCAGTTTTACCATGCGCTCAATATGTCCTGCGGTATATGGAGATTTTTTACTGATGGCAAAAATAATGCTTTGTAAAAATGCTTCAAGCAGTGTTTCCAAACCTTGGATTAGAGTGGTATTTGTAATCGCAACTGCCGCCTGTGAGGCTAACGATAGTGTAAGCTCTTCATCCTCAGTGTCAAAAGCTATCGTTTCATCCGTATCACTGTCATGTTTATTTAGAAGCTGCAGTACTCCGATAATCTCAAATTCATGGTTTTTAAGCGGAATTACCAGCATCGATTTTGAGCGATAACCTGTGCCTGTATCGAACTTTTTAGTTCCATCAAAAGAGAAACCTACCGCCTCATAAACATCTGGAATATTTATAAGCTTGTCCTCAAGTGCACAGGTTGCGGCAACCATCTTTTTGTTAGGTGAACCGTCTTCAAGATAGAGAGGAAGCGGAGGCCATGTGATAGCGCCGCTTGTTCCTCCCATTTTTATGCCCAGCGAATCGGTTTGCGCAACTTTAAAGTGCAGATGTCCCTCATCCAAAATATATAGAGTCCCTGCATCGGCGTTTGTAAGCATTTTTGCTTCGGAGACTATTATCTCCAAAAGAGCATCTAAGTTGTTTTCAGCCGAGAGGGCAGTTCCTATTTTGTTGAGCTTTTGAATCTTTTGTTGCGTCGTGTAGTGTGAAGATGTACGCTTAATCAAGCCATTATTTAAAGAGATCTGCTCTGCGTCTTGAAGAATTTGATTTTCAGAAATTCCTAACTCTTTTAGCTCCGATACGATTTGAGAGTTATAAAAAGGCTTAAGATGATTTATATATATTTTGATATCTTTACGCTCTAGCTGTTGCAACTCTTCATGTAAAAACTGCGGAGTAAGGTGCTTGCTTACTTCGGCAATTTTTGCGAACTTGTTTGGAAAAGAGACATCTATGATTAGTGCTTTGATGGAGTCATGTTGGTTTATAAAATCCCATAATTCGCTGTTTTTAAACGTATCACCCGAATAAAGAATTGCGCCTTCGCTGTTTTGTATCAGATAACCGCAACATGGCACGGAGTGGTTTGCAGGAATTGGAGTTAGAAAAATTCCATTTTCGATTTCATAGCGTTTATGAAATTCAAGTTCAACATAGATTACGGCAGGAGATTCGCTTTGAGTTAGGTTGATTTCACTAAAATCAGGCCAAATTTCCCAGTTGAAAATATGCGTTTTAAGTGCTTTTATGGTCTGCGGAAGTCCATAAAGATAAAGAGGTTCAGTACGGTTTGCGAAGCTGTTGTCTATCAAAAAAGCACTATCTACAATGTGATCCAAATGTGCATGTGAAAAAAATATTTTGTTGATATGACTTGCTTTTTCGCCAAGAGCATGCATAATGTTTCCTGCATCGATAAGCGTGTTCTGCGTAACTTGAATACATGTCGTAAAAGCATTCTCAGATCTGCTTCCCTGTGCTCCTAGTATCGTAATTTTATCCATTTTTTATCCTTTGCTTGTATGTACGAAAACACCGTTAAAATTTTGCGGCGGCATCTCTATGTAGTGTAAACATCTCTCACGGTAAATTGCGTAAATCGTCTGGTTTGTTTTATCCTCTTTTGCATCAAGCTCTTCAAATATCTTTAAAGCCTCTTCAAACAAACCTTTTTTATAGAGTGCGATGCCCTCATGATAGCGTTGCAGCTCTTTTTCTAACTCCTCTTTTGAGACGTTATAAAGGGGAATCGGCATTACCCTATCGTAGTCATGTACCTGCCAGATTTCGATTGGTTCGCTCTTTCCTTTTACGGTAACAAGATCTAAAAAGCGAAAAATATATTTACCCTCAAGCTGCTCTTTTGTGAAATTTGAGATATTTAGTTTTGAAGAGTAGTATTTACAAAGTGATTCAAGGCGAGAGCCGAGGTTAATTGGGTCTCCGATAACGGTATAGTCGCTTCTGCTGCTTGAACCCATCTCTCCAACGATTGCCACACCCGTGTTGATTCCGATACCGATATCTATGATGGGCACGCCTTTTTTATCCGACATGGTAACGGCATTTTTAAATTCCGGAGATAGTCTAAGCTCGGCATTTAAATCTCTGAGGTGGTGCAGCTGTTCCAGTGCTGCTGACACCGCTTTATCGGCATGATTGTCTACATGTAGCGGAGCATTCCAGTATGCCATGATGGCATCGCCGATAAATTTATCTACCGTTCCGCCTGTTTTTATAATGATATCCGTCATCGGGTCCATATATGCATTCATCAGATGAATCAAACTCTTTGGATCTCCCATAGCTTCAGAGAGGTTGGTAAAGTTACGTACATCCGAGAAGAAGACCGTAATCTCTTTTTCTCTTCCCGAGAGAACATCGCCCTGTGTTGATAAGATATCGTTCATAACGGCAGGGCTGACTTTACTCGCAAATTTGCCTTTAATCATCTCTTTTTGTTTGATTTCCAAAAAGTAGTTTATAGCCTGACCGAGAACAAAAAGAATATTTGCACTTAAGAGGAGAAGAAATGTATGAAATATAATCCCCTCGTAAACCATAAAATAGTAGTGTAATCCGATAATAATCGAATTTAGCAGAACAAGTGAGAGAAAACTAAAAATGGCAGAGGGAATAAGAAGGATAGTAAACGTCAGCAACGCCACAATCGCAATTGCCGCCATATCAACACCAACCGCCCAAATCGGTTTAGCGATAAAGTTTTTGTTTAGAATGTTATCAAGAGCGTTTGCATGTACTTCTACCCCGGGGAAAACACTCTCAAACGGTGTGCTTCTGAGATCTAGAAGCCCTGCTGCGGAAGTTCCAAGAAGTGCGATTTTACCTTTTACATGTGAAGCATCGGCGGTTTTATTGTAGATATCGACAGCGGAGATGTATCGGTAACTCTTACTTCCGCCTCGGTAATTAACTATCATGCGACCGAAAAAATCCGTAGGAATAGCAATGTCGCCCAACTCTATCTGCTCTATCCCTCTTTCGTCATATACGATGGAAATCTTTTTTTGATCCAGCATAACGCGTATCATCTCAAGGCTTAGGGCAGGGTAGGCAATGCCGTCATACTGCATGACCAGTGGGATACTGCGAACAACTCCGTCGTTGTCGGGGATAGTGTTAAAGTAGCCGCTGGAGTAAGCATTTTCTTGAATGGATGGGATATTTAAAATGGTTCTGTATGGTTTGATGAGAAATGAATTTTCCGGTCTGTTTTTCTCAACAATGATAGCATTTGATTTTGGAGCCGCCTCAGGTGCGATTCCATCATTTGAGAGAGCAAAAACATACCCGACTATCGTAGGCGTATCGCCAATCGTTTGGGCTAAAAGTGCATCATAATCCATAACATTTTCAAAAGGGAGTCCGAGCTTTTGAAATACTTTTTTAGGAGAGCTGTTGTCGGGTTCTGCAAAAACGATATCAAGCCCTACAATCCCGACTTCATACTCTGCAAGATTTTGCAGAAGCGTAGAAACCGTGTCTCTGCTCCAAGGCCACTGCCCGAGTGCTTTTAGACTTTTTTCATCTATATCGATGATGACAATATTTTCATCGCCCTTAACTTCCCCTCTGGCTTTAAACATAAAATCTTTAAGCTTATGCTCAAAAGGCAGGTACAGCTCGGAGAGGTGCAGATAGAGTGTCGTAGTAACTATGGCTATAAAAAGTGCGACAATAAACTGAACCAAAGTTTTGCGCATTTTAAAAACTTAGTATTGCATTTGCCAGAACAGTAACCTTGTCATAGTTGAACGGATCATGGTTAGAGTGGTTTTTAGCATAAGAGAATGCGGTATTTAGCATTATATTATTGCTAATGCCGTATCCTAAACCAAGCTCATACTCATCTCTGGTATCTGAGCGTTTTGTCCCAAAAAGAGCGTCTACCATCTCATAATCGATGGAACTTCCCGTGTAGCCTACAGATGTTCTGATACCGTTTGTAAACTTTTTAGCTATCTCCGCACCGTAGCTATAACCACTACTCTCGATATCCGTACGACCGCTGTTTATGGCAGAAGTAGATGTGTGGCTTGAGTTTAGAGAGAGCATAATCGGGTTTGTGCCAAATGCTTTTTTGTAAGAAGCGGCAAATGTATTGCTTGTGCTGTCTTGCGACTCATCGTTGTCGTAATATCCTCTTTTATAGATATATCCGCCATCGATTGCAGAAGTTGCGTCTAGCATGTATGTACCTCTTATGCCTGAACTTAGATTGTAGAGGTATCCCTTCTCATCCAAAAATATACGGTCATAGGTAATCGGGAAAGAGAGTCTGTAGCTGTCTTCACTCCAAGTAGGCGCCATGCTTAGTGAGAAAAGCGCCAAGTTGTTATTGCTGTACTCTTTGCTTATTTTGCTATATGTAACAAAACTGTTATCTAGCGTCCACCCTTTTCTATCCCCAAAATCATAGCTGTGGTTAAGTACTAGTGTTGCAAAAACATTGCTGTCACTCACCTCTTCATTACCCATGATAGGGATGTTAAAAGATGGGATGATAAACTCTTTGCGTCCGATGTCATTGTTCGCATTGCTGTCATACCCAGCACCGATGATAAATGCGCCGCCGAAAGTATGGCGTTTCATCTGCTCATTAATCCTTGATTTAAAAGCAATAGCCACATCCCGAACATTATCAGGGAGATTTTCTTTGAGTACGGTATCTAGTTCTGATTGTGCCAGCTCAAACTGTTGTGTTTCAAAGTAGAGACGTGCCAACTCCATGTGAGTTCGTGTATGAGACGGGTTTAGCATAAGAACACGATCAAATGCCGTGAGTGCTTCATCATACTTTTTTAGCTCTAGGGCAGAACGCCCTAAAAGAAAATTATACTCCGCATTTTCAGGCGACTTTTCACTAAGCTCTTCAAAGAGAGTATAAGATTTTTGAAAATTTTTGGCATTGTAACTCTGCTGAGCTTCTTTGTATGTATCTCCAAACAAGTTTATAGACAGCAGTAATATAATGCTTATATACGAAAGTTTCATGGTGCTTGTGTCCCTTTTATTGCTTTAAATACGCCTGTTCCGCTAAGAGCACTGTTATTAAATGTTCCCTTCCAAGCACCGCCGATAGCCTCGGCATTTGGTCCGAAGAATTTGCCTTTAAGATCTAAAGCCGTGCTGCCATCGGCTGCAGAACCGGAAAATGTGTTTCCTGATATTGTGCTTGTGGATGTTACAAGCGGCTCAGCTATATATACCGAACCTAAATCCATAGTATTAAATTTTATCTCAGTTACGGTTACAGGATTAGCTGCTCCAAATTCTGGCACTGACTAATTAGGTATTCTATTTGCTTATCGAAGGTATGGAATGTAGAAAATGTGGATCACGCCATATCGTGAA
>MICC01000075.1 GCA_001829715.1 Sulfurimonas sp. RIFOXYB12_FULL_35_9 | reverse complement strand
TTGAAGCCCTGCTCCTTTGCAACGGTTAGGGACTGTCAGATAATAACCTTTACAACTTTATGATAGATCACAAGCTTCAATTTTCGAAATAGTATAATTCCAGTCCCCATGAAATTTATGTTTTGTGATATTAATATTTTCCATTTCCTGTTCTGAAACTTTTATTCCAATTGGATATTTTTTCTGGTCAATTTTGGCTTTAACTTTTAATCCCGTTTTTGTTTTGGTGCCTCCAATTAAATTTATCATAACGTCATGGCTGATTAATGGACGCCCCTTCCAATTCATACTAATATGAGAAAAAAGTCTATGTTCAATTTTATTCCATTTACTTGTTCCCCTTGGGAAATGGCATACCGTAATTTCTAATCCTGATTTATTTGTGAATTCCTGTAACTTCACTTTCCATAAACGAACTCTATAACCATTGCTGCCGCCACCATCTGCACATATCAAAAGCTTTTTCGCATCAGGATAAATCTTTTTTCCCATGTATGTCCACCAACTCTGTATACTTTGAACTGCGAATACTGATGTATCGTGGTCACATCCAACATTAACCCAACCTAAATTCTTACCTTGATCATAAATACCATATGGTATGCCTACTTCTTGCCCTTTTGGATCAGGAAAATCGTGGCCATTAACTTTTCGCGGAGAACCTTTCTTTCGCCATTCTTGCCCTTTGTTTGCATAGTTCCCTATCAATTCTTTCTTTTTAGTATCAACAGAAATTACAGGAAAGTTGTCTTTTGAAAACTTTTTTACTTGCTCATTGATATACGTAAATTGCTCATCACGGTCAGGATGAGAATCTTCTAAAGATTTGTCGTTCTCTTGAAGACTATAACCAAGTTTTTTAAGAATTACCCGAACTGTCTCATGAGAAATTTTATATCCTTTTTTATAAAGATCTTCGGATATAAGACGGGTACTTTCAGATGTCCATTTTAATGAACACATCGGATCACCTCTGGTAGAATCTTCTATTAACGTCTCAATTATTTTTAATAATTTTTTATTTTGGGTATGTTTGGGTTTGGGTCCACCACCCGAAATTCTAACTCTCTCATCGGTACTATCACCGTTTTCTAACTCAGTTATACCTTGATGAATAGTAGGTCTGGAAATACCGGTAAGCCTGTGTATTTTAGAAACACCTCCATAACCAATGGATTTGGCTTCTGCTCCTAAAAATATCCTCTTTTGTTTTTCATTTAAGTAAGGTAAAATATTATTAATCTTTTCTTTAAGACTCTCGGTAGTCATAAGAAATATCCTAACTAATTTTAACAATAT
>MICC01000074.1 GCA_001829715.1 Sulfurimonas sp. RIFOXYB12_FULL_35_9 | reverse complement strand
AAACTTAGCAAAAAGAGATATTGAGCATACTCTTGGCAAGTTCATAGTTACGGCTATGGGTGTCGGGATGTTGCTTGGAATTGTCCTTATCATGATTGGTGTTTACCGCGGTATGATGGTTGATGCAGAGATTTTGCTCGATGACATCAGCGCAGATTTGTGGATAGTTCAAGAAGTCACGCTTGGACCTTTTGCAGAGTCTTCAAGAGTTTATGAAGATATGAAAAACATCATCTATGTCATAGAGGGTATAGACAAAAGCGAAGCAATGACGTTTCAAAATATACAGCTTCCAAGCCATGATAAACCTGTTCGTGTTGTTGCAGTCGGATATGACATTTACGGCTCAATAAATCCCATTAATCCAAAAAGATTGATAGCTGGACGAGAGCTTAAAAACGACCATTACGAGATTGTAGTAACCGACAAAACAGGATTTAAACTAGATGAAAAAATAAAACTCGGACGAAATCTCCACACAGTTGTAGGCATCACGCACAGCACGGTATCAAACGGCGGCGACCCGTTAGTTTATATAAGTCTAAAAGATGCGCAGGATTTGCAATTTTCATATTCAAATAAAGAAATTCAAAACAATGAAGCCAGAGGTGTAAAAAACTCCGAAGCATTTATGGTAAACACTATTGTCGCAAGAGTAAAAAGCGGTTATGATATAGATGAAGTGGCACAAGATATAAGAAAATGGCAACATAAAAGCGTATATACAAAAGAGCAGCAAAAAGAGATACTTACAAAAAATCTTATAGAAAAATCAGCTAAACAGATAGGTCTTTTTACTGCGATTTTAGTTGTTGTCTCAACTATTATTATCGCACTTATCATCTACACGATGACTCTGGAGAAGATGAAAGAGATATCTATCATGAAGCTTATGGGACTTCCAAACTCTCTTATAGTCTCCATGATTGTCAAAGAGACACTGCTTCTTGGCGTTTTCGCTTTCATCTTTGGAAATATATTTTCACATCTAATTTACGATAGATTTCCAAAACGAATCGTGCTTGAGATACCGGATGCTTGGACGCTCTTTGGCGTGGTTATCATAGCATCCATTCTAGCCTCTTTTGTGGGTGTAAAAAAAGTTATAAGCGCCGATCCTGCAGCGGCAATCGGAGGATGAGATGAGCAGAGAGATTGCAATAAAAGTTCAAAATCTAGTCAAAAATTTTGGCAAAGACGAAAACCTTGTAAAAGTTATAGAAAATGCCTCATTTGAGATAAAAAAAGGAGAGCTTGTAGCTCTTATCGCTCCAAGCGGGGCTGGAAAAACTACTCTTTTAATGATGATTGGATGTGTACAAGAGCCTACAAGCGGAGAGATTTGGCTGGGCGAAGAGAAAGTTTACGATAACAAATGGACAGCCAAAGATACTCGTAAAATCCGCAGAGAAAAGATAGGTTTTATCTTTCAAGCCCACTACCTTATACCGTTTTTAAATGTTCTTGAAAACGTTACACTGCTTCCACAAACAAACGGAGTGAGCGAAAAAGCTGCAAAACAAAAGGCAATGGAACTTTTAGAGTATCTCGAAATAGCAGACAAAGCCTACAGTATGTCATCACAGCTCTCAGGCGGACAAAATCAAAGGGTTGCCATAGCAAGAGCATTAGCTAACAATCCTGAGATTATCTTAGCAGATGAGCCGACCGCCGCACTTGATGCACAAAGGTCTATAAGTGTTATAAAAATGCTAAAAAAGATAGCGATTGAGCAAAATGTAGCCATCATCACCGTCACGCATGACGAGAGAATTCTTCCATTTTTTGATAGAATCATGAAGATAGAAAACAGGGGTATTGTTTTTCATAAGTTGGATGAAGAGCAAAATGAGATTATATAAACTATAATAAGAGCTATTTGTCTATTTGCTACATACTCTCTCAGGAGTTTTTTTACTTTTGAATAATGTTCAAAGAATAAAAGCATTTCAAACTCTCTTTTTAATTCAGTTAAAACTTTCACTTTAGCTTTTAAAAATATCATAAACTCTATAATTTACACTTTTTTTGCCACACTCCCTGCGGGGTGTTGAAACCATCCGCTGTCACTGTAGTCGCCACGAGCTTTGTTTTTACGTACTTTTACGGTTGTGAACATTCCTCCCGTTTCAATAGCTCCAAAAGGTCCAGTACCTGTCATCATGGGTAGAGTGTTTTGCGGCAATGTCATTCCCATAGCCTCCATTTCCTGCATCTCCGCCATTCCGTTTTTTCCCATGGGCATATACATATAATCAGGCATCAAATCACTGATTTTCTCTGTCAAATCATCTTGTTTAACTACTAACATATTAGGGACATTATGCCCCATAGGTCCCATAGTGTGGTGAGATTTGTGGCAATGCAGAGACCAGTCTCCCTCATGTTTGGCGGTAAACTCTATCGCCCTAATTTGTCCTACCGCCACATCCGTCGTCACCTCTGGCCAGCGTGCACTTTTGGGCACCCATCCCCCATCCGTACACGTCACCTCAAAAGTATGTCCGTGCATGTGAATAGGATGGTTGGTCATCGTGAGGTTACCCACGCGAATACGTACCCGATCCCCAACGGCAACGTTCATACTGTCAATCGAGGGGAACGTACGGGAATTGAATGTCCAGAGATTAAACTCGGTCATTGTACTGGGATTGGGAGTGTATGTACCTGCTGCCACATCATAGCTGGCGAGAAGAAAACAAAAATCACGGTCTACCGCATGCTCCTTTGGGTTTTTTGGGTGGATTATAAACATTCCCATCGCCCCCATTGCCATTTGCATCATCTCATCAGCATGAGGATGGTACATAAACGTGCCACTTTGCGTCAAGGTAAATTCATACACGTAGGTCTCACCAACCCCAATTTGCGGTTGTGTCAATCCCCCTACCCCATCCATGCCATTTGGTAAAACCAAACCATGCCAATGAATGGTCGTATGCTCTGGGAGCTTGTTCGTGACATAAATGCGTACTCTATCCCCCTCAACTGCTTCGAGTGTTGGTCCGGGACTTGTGCCGTTATATCCCCAGCAGTTCACTACCATTCCTGGGGAAAATTCACGTATAACGGGTTCCGCAATCAAATGAAACTCTTTGACACCCTCTTTCATCTCATACGGCAGTGTCCATCCATTGAGGGTTACTATGGGATTGTAGCTTTTCCCCTCACGAGGTGTAATAATCGTAGCAGGAGAGAGGATACGTTTGGGGTTTTTGACGAGGGTGAGTTGGCGTTTTGATGATGAATCACTGTGAAAGCCGTGGTCGTGATCTTGCCCTTTGAGTGTTGAGGCCATCCCAGCAGTTGCTAATAATGTCGCTCCCAGTCCTAAAAAATTACGTCTATTTTGTTGCATGATTATTCCCTCCCAGCACATAGTCCAAATTTGCTTGTGCTTTTTTAGTCTCACCCAATGCTTCGAGTACTTGTATCTTTGTTTTTCCTAAACGACGCTGATCTTCGAGCAATTCATAGATTCCGTCTAACATACCATTGTAATATTTTTGCGTTTCACCCAAAATCTGTTCATTAGCTGGCATTACAACTTCCTTCATCTCGCGTGCCATATCATATGCATAACGGCTAGACGCATATCCTTCTCGTACCTGCGAACGAATATTGACGGCTGTTTCATAGAGACGGTGGACACTTTGGTTGTACAACGCTTGGAATTTGCTCACACGTCCTTGCCCAAAATCAAAAATCGGTATGGGAATTTTAATCCCAAAGGTATTAAATTTTTTCTCATCGGTAGTTTTTTCACTCTCAACAGATAGTTCAGCCTCGCTGAGCAATCGTGTATTTTTAACATAGCCTGCTTGCATTGCGGCATAATCTACTTTTGCTATTGCCGCATTCATATCCAGACGATTGGCAATGGCCATGTTTTCTAGCCCTTTCTCTTCCAGCACAAAAGCGTTTAACACGAAAGGCTCTTTTGCTAAATTAAACTCCGTCTGAACTCCATATACTCCTAAAATACGATTTAAATTTTCTCTCGCCATCGCATAGTCACGACCAAGTTTCATTGACTCTAATCGTGCATACGCATACGCATCTTGAATTTTTAAAAAATCACGTTTTGATGAGTTGCCTGCCGTATTTTGACGAATTGCCAACTGGACACTGGCTTCATGGGATTTCAAAACTGCTTCATATAGTGCTATTTTTTCAAACGCTATTTTAGCATCGATATAGGCTATTTTGGTATCTCGTGTCATTTTGAGCACCTCATCACCCACACGGTATTTGGTCTCTTCAAGTGTCAATCCAGAGAGTTTACGGCGCAAAGGAATCCACAATAAATCCAAAAACATTACATCCAAACTCCATGTTGTGGTGGTTATCCCACCGCTGTGCCCTACACTGTATCCCAACAAGGGATTGGTCATCAGTCCTGCTTGCACCAACTCGCTTTGAGATATTCCTATCTCCTCATACGTTTGCTGTAATGAGCGATTATTGATGAGTGCAATACGCACTGCATCATCTTGCGTCAAAGGCTTTGAGAGGAGCGCATTAACACTCTCATTGACACTGTTGGCTTCGCTTTGTGTTTTAATCCAGATGAGATTTTCTTTGCCACTGGCAGCATCTACACTATCAAAAACTTCATGTTGAGACACCGTTGAACATCCGAAAAAAACCATCACTATAAGCGAGAATAGGATTATTTTTCTCATTTTGTACCACTATGCTTGGTACTATTTTGATCTTGCTTTTGGATATTTCTCTCTTCAAAGATATTAACAGAAGGAGCAGTAGGGGTATAGACACTTTTCCCCTCGCTGACTTTTGGTGACATCGGGAGATTTTCAGCGGCAAAAAACCCTATTGCCATCACCAAAGAAAGGGATAAAATACGTCTCATTTGCCTATCTTTACAATCATATTTCCTGATTCACCAGGGATAAATTCAAACTTTACCTTATCTCCCACCTCTAATGTATGTGTCAAATTATGGTCTTTAACTATAAACTCCATATTCATAGCAGGCCATTTAAGCGAAGGAATCGGATCATGAAAGATACGTAGACTTTCGTGATTAGCAGCAATAGATTTTACTGTACCAGTAGCCGCTATCGTTTTATCCTCCGCTCCAGACGTGGCAGCAGATACGACCCCATGACTTTCTTGACCACCATGACTTTGTTGGGCAACACGCTCATCTCCCATTCCAAAAAGAGTTAATGAAAAAGCCGTAGCCAAAAATAACGATGAAATTACACGCATAAAAATTCCTTATACTAAATAACTATAATGAAGTATATCAAAAAAAATCTCGTCTCTATTGTCAAACCTTTTATTGGCACTGACAAATTAACCACCTAAGTTTTTATTATTGAAAAATCTAGCTAATGATAATTTTTGACTATAATTTCTTAAACTCCCTAATAAGAGCCATCTGTCTATTTGCGACATACTCTGTCAGGAGTTTTTTTACTTTTGAATCATGTTCAAAGAATAAAAGCATTTCAAACTCTCTTTTTAATTCAGTTAAAACTTTCACTCTAGCTTTTACGTTTATTATAAGAGGTTTAGCCCCGCTCTTAAATACTATATCCACAACAATCTCATCTTCTGCCTTTAAACCTGCCGGAAGAAGTGATAAAACAACTTTTGCTCCTTCTACGCTTATATCTACAATTCTAACATCTGCAAGAATCTTGCAACTCTCATAAAAAATGGTTATCTTATGATTCTCTTCGGGTTCAACTCTTATAAACTCCCGCTGAGACGGCATATCTTCTATAAACCTGTATTTTTTTACAAAGACCTGACCGCTTTCAAAATCCACCTTTTTGACATCACATAAAACGGCAATCGGGAAAAGTTCCGATTCAATTGTCAGAGAGTTGTTTATTTTGATTGCTCTTAATTGCATATACGGCGTTTGTATAATAAAATAATCTTCTGAAATATATTCCAAAACACCCGTATTTGAAATTATAAGACCCTTATATGAACTGTATATCTTTATGCTTGATTTATTTCTTTTTATAACTTCTAAAATATTATAGATAATTTTTTTCTGATTTTCATGCTTCTCCTGCTGCATAGCGTTTTTATCATATATCACCAGTAAGTTAAGCTCGGTTATATCATCAAAAGATAGTATAAATACATTCTCTTTATCAGGAATTTTATAAGCTTTTAGTATAAAATGCCTGCTATTGTTCTCTTTGTCGGCGATTTTAACGTTAAATAATTTTCCGCTATTCTCTTTAACGCTCTTTAGCCAGTCTACATTATCATGGTTATATAAAAAGCTATTGTGTTTTAAAAGCTGCTCATCAAAATTTACAAAAAACTCTTTAAAGCTTTCCGTCGATTCTTGAGAAAAAAACTCCAAACACTTTTTATTTACTATAAGAACTTCTTCCTCTTTTATAAGAATCAACATTGTGTCTTGATATTGAAACGCATCTTTTATGTAGTGTTCAAATAGATCTTTGTTTTTTTCAAAATGTATCTCATCGGTAACTTTTTCAATAGCTTCAATTAGGTTGACTATTGATATAGGCTTTTTTAAAAATTTGCTTACATTCGTATCTATAGCTTCAAAAAGATACTCTTTGTCATCATACGCAGAAGTTATTATGATTTTAGTGAATGGCTCAATTTTTTTCATCATCTTTGCCATTTCAAGACCATTAAGTTTTGCCATACTGATATCGGTTATTACAACGTGAGGTTGATTTCTTTTAAAACTAGACAGTGCCTCTTCAGCACTATCACAAGCCGTGACATCTTGAAAAATTTTTTCGAATACCTTAAGTGCTTGTTGTTGCAAACCTTTGTTATCCTCTACGTAGAGAAGTTTCAAACCCTCAGCTTTTTTGCTTAGTTCTAATAGTTTCTCTTTTGACATCTTAAACTCCCATCACTTTTGCTATAGATCATCTATGCCGAAATCTTTCGCTAACTTTTGTAAAATTCTATTTGCCTCTTCAAAGTCAAAACTTGATGAAGCCTTTAACATATGTTCTATCTCCTCTTTAGGCACAAAGTCTCTTAAATTAAAAGCCAGATTTTGTGCAGACTCAATCGCTTCTGAGTCAAAATTTTTAAAAAAATCGCTTAATATATAAAATTCTCTCTTAAGTTCTTGTGAATCAACATCTATAACTTTTTTTTCATGGTTAATTTCTAAACTCTTATCAAAAATCATAAGATTTTCATTGATTGAATCAACTACTTTTTGCAACTCTTCATCTATATTTGTAATCATAGATTCTACCAAATCTCTATTTAGAATTTCTGTATTTAACTCACACTCAAGCTTTTGCAGCGATTCAAAAAGCGAAACAGCTTCAATATTTCCGCATAAGCCTTTAAGTGTGTGAACCTCTCTTTTTGCATCTTGGAGTCTCTCATTTTTTAGTGCTTGAGATACTTCGCTCATGCCGTCTTTTTGAGAAGAAGAGAACCTCTTTAACATTCCAAAGAGTATCTTCTCATCTTTTGCGACCCTTAGCAGTGCTTTATCTAGTGAAACTCCATAGATTTTTAATTTATCAATCCCTATTTTCATATCATTTTTCAGATCTGCTTTTAGCACATTTGTAGGAATTTTTGGAGTTATCCACTTCATGAGAACATTATAAAAATTTTTAACATCAATTGGTTTTGCCACAAAATCATTCATGCCTGCATTAAAGCACTGTTCTTTATCACTTTGCGTATTGTTGGCAGTCATGGCAATTATAGGAATAGTTTGAAATCCTTTCTTCTCTCTTATAACTCTTGTTGCTTCATAACCGTCCATAACCGGCATTTGACAATCCATAAGCACTCCATCAAAATCTCTCTCATCTATCTTCTCTAGTGCCTCTTTACCGTTATTGGCAACAACAACTTCTATGCCCACCTTATTTAAGAGTTCAGTAGCGATCTCTTGATTTTGCACATTATCCTCAACTAGCAATATTTTAGCACCGCCAATAGAGTTGGCAATATTTTCATAGTCGCTGTATTTACCGCCAGTATGAAGATTTGATGAGCTAGAAAGTTTTCGAGGCATATTGTGTTTTAAAATAGTTTTATTTTTATCACTCAAATCCATTTTTACGCTAAAGTAAAATCTACTCCCCATTCCCATTTCGCTCTCAACTCCTATCGTACCGCCCATCATCTCTACTAAATATTTCGATATAGAAAGACCTAGCCCTGTACCGCCGTAAGTTCGCGTTATAGAACCGTCCGCTTGATGAAATGGTGTAAAGAGTCCCTTTATCTGCTCTTTTGAAAGCCCAATGCCACTATCTTTTACCTCAAATTCAAGTCTAACACTCTCTTTTTTAATTTTTGCCACTTTCACACTTATGATTATTTCTCCGCTTGAAGTAAACTTCACGGCATTACTTACAAGATTTATTAAAACTTGAGAGAGCTTCAAAGAATCCCCGATTAAGGAAGAAGGCACATTTTGTCCGATATTAAAGAGCATATTCAGATTTTTCTCATCCATTTTAAAAATAAACATATCCAAGAGAGTCTCAAAAATATTTTCAAGACGAAACTCTTTATGCTCTAGCGTCATCTTTTTAGCCTCTATCTTTGAAAAATCCAAAACATCATTAATAATTCCAAGAAGATTTTTTGCCGCATTTTCAATTTTTTGGATATAGCTTCGCTGTTTTATACTCAGATCCGTTTCAAGAACCAAATATGCCATACCGATAATCGCACTCATCGGTGTTCGAATCTCGTGGCTCATGTTTGCTAGAAATTGGCTTTTCGCTTTTGTCGACTCTTCGGCTATTTTTTTTGCCTCTTGCATATCTGCTAAAGCCTTATGTTCCAATGTGATATCATCTATAGTCGCAACAACACCGACTAATGGATTTTTATAATCTTTTGCCTTTAGGCTGACCTTGGCTATAAAAAAAGTTCCGTCTTTACGGATAATATTCTGCTCCCAAGATGCGATTTTACCCTCTCTTATGATCTCATAATAATCACGCACTTTTTCATATACGGCATCACTCTCGCAAATAGCCCTAGTGGTGCCGCCTATAAGCTCCTCTTCCGTATATCCGAACATTTTGCAAGCTTGATTGTTTACCTGCTTTATAATCCTATTTTCAAGGAGTAAAATCCCGATTGTAGCAGAATCAAATATCGCTTTTTGCTGGCTGCTAAGCGTATAAAGCTCATCTGTTCTATTTTGCACTATCTTTTCTAAATTTACGCTAAACTCTTTGAGTTCAATTTTAGCGGTGGCTTCATGGCGTATCGCCATATAGCCGGACACTCTGCCAGACTCATCATAATTCTGCGTTATTACCGTATCCACCCAGTAAAAACTACCGTCTTTTCTACGGTTTTTAACCAAACCTTGCCAAACTTTGCCTGCTTTAATGGTATCCCATAGCTCTTTATATACTTGAGGTTCATTGTCGGGATTTTTGATCATGCTATGACTTTTCCCCAAAAACTCCTCTCTTGTGTAACCGTTTATTTTACAAAATGCTTCACTTGCATATGTTATATTGCCCTCCAGATCTGTCTCTGAAGCGATAACATGTTCATCAAAAGTTTTAAGAAGTTTTGAAAGTTCAGAGGTGCTTTTTTTAATCTTCTTTTTGAGTTCGTAACTTCTAATAAAATATAGCAATATAAGAAATGCCACTGCCGCCGATAACATCAATAGATACTTGTAGTGCATATATTTTTTTGCCTCTGCAGATGCCCATCTATTAGAAATTGATTGATGTTCCTCTTGCGTAATAGACTCAAATGTTCTATTTAAAATATCAGCAAAAATCGCATTCTCTTTTACAATTTGAAACCCAAGTTCCATATCAAAATCTGATTTGCCGACAATCTGTAAATTGCGCAACCCATGTCTGGTTATATTGTAAGTAGCTATATTTAAACTTACAAAAGCAGTATCATACTTTCCAACAGAGACTCCTTTAAGCACATCTTCTACAGTACCTACCTCTATATAATTTAAGCTAGGATATTTTTCAAAAATCGGTTTTAAAAATGCATATGCTTTGCCTACCGCAATGCTCTCTTTTTTAAGCTCCGATAAATCTGAAATAAACGGCTGAAAATCTCTCTTTTGCTTTACAATGACAACCGGACTTTTTATAAACCCTTTTGTAAGAATATGGCTATCTTCAAACTCTTTATCATTTGTATAGTCAGAAAACATATCAACTTGATACTCTTTAGATCTTTGCACAACATTCAACCATGAAGCGGAGGGAACTCTATTTATCTTGATTTTGAGCTTTTGCTCTATAATATCAAGATAATCAGATACCATTCCCTTGTGAAAGCCTTTCTCATCAAAAGCTTCATAAGGAAGATGATTTGGATCTCCCGTGTACATAATCGTTGGATGAGAAGCCAACCACTCCCTCTGCTCTTTTGTTAAGCACTCCCTAAAATCTGAAGCAAATAAAACTCCAAAAGCCATAAAAAAAAGGGTTACAATAAATAACTTTATTCTCATCTCAATCCTTGAAAATCAATACTTTTTTAAAGAATTTTATTAATTTGTTTATTTTTTTGCATCGTGAAACAGTTGAATTATTCATCTTTTACGATTGGAAGCAGCAGTTCAAAACATGCGCCATCTGCAGTATTATAAGCATGAAGTTCTCCATTGAGCCTATTTTGCATGATTTGGCGACACATGTATAAACCAAGTCCGGAGAACTCAGTGTCCTCTTTTGTTGTAACATATTTTTCAAAAACCGCCTCCGGATCTTCCATCTTTATACCGCCGCCGCTATCGCAGATTGTTAAAATCGCCATCTTGTCTTTTATGCTAAAATCTGCTTTGATGCTTTTGGCGGAACTGTTTTTTTCCATTACATCTATAGCATTATTTAAGATATTTATAATGATCTGAATCAAGTAATTTTTATAGGTGCGATACTTAAAACTCTCTATATTGTTAAAAATTTCTACCTTTGTTTTGCCAAACCTAAAAGAAAGGATCTCCACTGCATGCACAAAAACATCTCGAATATCAAAACTCTCTTTTTCAACATCATTTCTGGCAAAATCTCTAAAATCATCTATCGTATGAGAGAGATAACCAATTTCAGATATAACCGTATCAATCGTATTTATCACTTCATCTCTATCTACTTCTTCATCAAAATCGTAGCTCATTTTTAAAGCAGAACAACTCATGTTGATAATGGAAAGCGGCTGCTTCCACTGATGCGTAACATTTTCAAACATCTCGCCAAGCGTACTCATCTTGCTTTGTCTCTCAAGCAACTCCTCTTTCTCATCCAACTCTTTTACCATATCATCACGAAGAAGTTTTAGCTGAATATGTGTTTTAATCCTAGCCTTAAGCACTTCAGGAATAAAAGGCTTAGTAACATAATCAACCGCACCATGCTCAAAACCTCTAATAATATCTGATGTTTTTTCTAATGCAGTAAGGAATATAACAGGAGTTTGAGCATAAGCCGGATTTACTTTGATAATAGTGCAGAGTTCATAACCATCAAGTTCAGGCATCATAACATCAAGAAGTATCAAATCTATCTTTGGTCTGCTTTGAAGAAACTCCAAAGCTTTTTTTGGATTGTTAATCAGTTTTAAATTATATTCGCCCTTTAAAAGTTCCATAACCAAACTAAGAATATCAGGAGTATCATCAACAACTAAAATAGTTGATTTCTCATTGGCATTGTTTATCACTTTTTAACCTTAGTAAATAAAATTTTCTTATTATTGTATATGTTTAAGCATTTTTTTATTCTTAAATCTTTATATCTAGCCAGACTCTCTTTTTATATATATACATGTAGATGATACCTTTGATAAGCGTTTCTACATTCATAATGATAAAAATAACAATAATTCCGTATCCCATCTTATAGGCTATATAAGATGGGATAACTCTAAAGATCCATAATGAGATAACATTGACTTTAAGCGTGGTTTTTGTCGCCCCTGCCCCTCTTAATGCTCCGGAGTAGACAAACATTATGGCTAGCGGTATTTGAGCAAGTCCTACAAGTATGAGATAATAAGAAGCCACGGCAATAGTTGCGACATCTTTAGTAAAAAAACCTACTAAAAACTCTGGAAAAAGTATAAGAAAAAGACCAACGCTCCCCATAAAAATATAAGCTATTCTCCCGCTTATTATACCCATGTTGTAGGCTTTGGCTTTATCTTTTGCGCCAAGGCTCTGCCCAACCAAAGCTGTTGCGGCTATTGCAAAACCAAACCCAGGCATAAAAGCAATTCCCTCTATACGAAGCCCGACTTGATACCCTGCAAGTTCAACCGTTCCGTATGCGGCGATGATAGCTACAAAAAATAGAAATGAGATGCTTGATACTCCGCGATCCAGTGCCGCACCCCATCCCACATGCCATGCTCTTATGAGATCTTTTGCTCTTATAATGGGAATCAGGTTTAGCTTTGAGTGCGGTTTTTTCAGAAGCATGTAATATGCGAAAACATTAAAACAGTAGGAAATTACGGTAGCATAAGCAGCACCCTCTATACCCATCGCGTCAAAACCATAGTGACCGAAAATGAAAACATAGTTTAAAAAAGCGTTAATTGCAGATGAAAAGAGCTTAATGTAGAGAGAATTTTTGGTATCTCCGGCAGCTGAGAGTGCATTATAGAGAAGCGTATCTATA
Source organism: Sulfurimonas sp. RIFOXYB12_FULL_35_9 (assembly GCA_001829715.1). Classification (GTDB taxonomy): domain Bacteria; phylum Campylobacterota; class Campylobacteria; order Campylobacterales; family Sulfurimonadaceae; genus Sulfurimonas. The sequence goes on along the minus strand of MICC01000074.1, from coordinate 11,905 downwards.
AAAATAACTACCATTCCAAGTGAGATTATCTTGAAGTAGAGCGAACCTTGTTCTACAACATCCGCATCTGCACCCATCATGGCATAAATATATTCACTCCCCATGTAACCGCCAATAGTTACAAAAACAGAGAGCAGTGCCGCAAAAATTGAGAGCGAGTAGAGAAGTGCAGAAGCCCGTCTTTTTCTCCCCTGCCCTATAAACCTAGATATGAGTGCATTTCCACCGACTACATAGAGCGTCATAAGCACATTGATAATCATCATAAACTGCATACTCATGCCAACTGCGGCAAGAGCAGATATGCTTACCATCCCAACCATTATCATATCGATAAATATTTGCAAAATATCTACCAAATGTTTTAGTGCCGCAGGAATTGCTATGGAAAATACCTTGCGAGTATCGCTTGAAATCACTCTTGAAAAAATTGTGCCACCTCTTGCATCGCTAAAAAAAGTTCATCTTTTGTTTCAAAGTAAATCTCTTTTTTATCTCTTATTTTCTCACTAGGGAGCGTAAAATCAAAAACTAAAACATACGAAGCAACCGTAACTTTTTTACTATTCATATCTGCCCATTCTAAGCTCATTTGTGCTATTTCGCCATCCACATCGACAACCGCCGCAGGATAGAGGCGAATCACTTTGCTTAACTCTATTTCGCCTATTTTTGAGTTATAAATCATCTCTTAAAAACCTGAAATATCTTTACGACAACCAAAACAACAATTCCGATGACCAAACCAATAAGCAAATCATTTACAATTGCAGGAACTCCATCTATAAAGTATTCATGAAAAAACTCAACCTTATGTGCGAGTATGCCACCACCCACCAAAATCATGGCGAATGTTCCAACCAAAGCCAAAGTTTTAATCAGTTTTGGCATGGCACTTATAAGGAAATTCCCGCTTCTCTCATGCTTCTTCTCAATAAGCCAAAAGCCTACATTATCCATTCTAACAATCATTGCAACAAGCCCGTATACCCCAAAAGTCGCAACAAGCGCAACAATTACGGTAGAAGAAACCTGTACCATAAAAGGCTTGGTCGCAACGGCTGCAAGGGCAATAACGACTATCTCGATAGAGAGAATAAAATCTGTTAGAATTGCTGATTTTATCTTCTCTTGCTCAATACCCAAAATCGTCTCTGGAGTTGAGTGAAGAAGCTCCTCATTTTTCTCTTCATGTGTGTGATGAAAAAGATACTCTTCTATCTTTTCGACACCTTCATAAAGAAGAAACAGAGCGCCTAAGATAAGAATTACGGTTATCAAACTAGGTGCTATGGCAGTTAAAAGAAATGCTACGGGAAGAATAATAACCTTATTTTTAAGAGACCCTTTTGTAATCGCCCAAATAACGGCAAGTTCTCTTGATTGGTCAAACCCTGTAGCTTTTTGAGCATTAACCGCCAAATCATCACCAAGTATTGCAGCCGTTTTTTGTGTAGCAACCTTACTTGCAACTGCCACATCATCAGCGAGCATTGCAATATCATCTAAAAGTAAAAAAATCCCTGATGCCATATATTTTCCTTTTTATATTATATTTTTTATTTTTTGACTCTTTAGTATCCATGCAAAATAGATTCCGCCGAAGATAAACCCTAAACCCATCAAAAACGTTATAAACTCAAGCGAATAGTTATTTGTTGCCAAAAAACCAATCATGTAAGAGGTAAAGGCTGCCGAGCTTAAAAAGAGCATATCGTTATATGCCACAATTCGTCCGTAATATTTAGCATCAATATTTTTTTGCAGAAGCGTATATGTGTAAGACCATAATGTAGTCGTAAAAAGCCCTACAATTACGCTTGCAAATATTGACATGTAAAAATTTTTCATTAAAAATGCCCAGAACCAAATAGCCAAAGCTTGAAAAATAAAAATATATACAAGCCTTTTGTTATTGACCCATCTGCTAATAATAATAGGTCCTATAACCAAGCCGACAGCTCTTGAAGCATGTAGAAGTCCAAGAGCTAATGAAGTTGCAATTATAGAGGCATAATATTTATCTACCATTAAAGCGACCAGTGCATCAAAAGCGGTTAGCCCGACAAATGCATGCATGAGCATCAAGTGAACTGCATGCGGCGCTCTTTTTAGGTACTTAAAAGTATCACCCATCATCTGCAGCAAATTCTCTTCGCTTTTAATAAATTCTACCTTGATATCTAGCTTATAAAGAAGCCAAAAACCAATAACAAACATAAGCGCATCCAAAACAAAAGCCATCTTTATTCCAAACCAAAAAACAACAAATCCGCTTAGTGCCATCCCAAGTGTATATGAAAATGACCAGATAATAGAGTGAATCTCATTTGCCTTTTGCAATTTCTCTCCATCAAGAAGCTTTGGCAGAAGTGACATTTCGGTCGTAAAATAAAAACTAGCCGCCGCCATTTTAATAAATATGAGCGTATACAAAAGCCATAAATCTGAGATATCATTTACAAAAACTAAAAGCAGAGTTGCAAATATTTCAAATGCAATCAAAACAAGCATAAGTCTTTTTGGTTTTATGCTATCAATAATAGAGCCTGAAAATGGAGCTTGTATAACGCCTGAGAGAAAATGTAGCATCGCCGTAAATGCTACAACTTCGGCTGAAACTCTCATCTCTAAAAGAAGCGTATAAATAGCAACATTACTAAACCACGCACCAAAATATGCAATAAGCTGTATCGTAGAGAGCCGCCTAAATATAGGCTCTGACCTTATTAAATTTATGTATTCATTCATAAGTGCAAGGGTATCATAAAAAAACAAAACAAAAAATTTACTTTTTTTTATTAAAGTTATTTTTTCTTGTGTCGATTTGGTGAGTAATAAATAGTATTCTTTAGAAAAGGAGTAGGTCATGGATGGCATAGCAAATGTTGCAAAGCAACAACAAACTCAAATGAGGTCAGCGCAAGCAGAGCAAGTTCAGGTACAACAGCCGAAGCAGGTTGATTTGGTTAAAGAGATACAAAAAGAAACTACAAGCGGATCTGTTAAAATAGATTCAAAAGAGAAGGTTCAAGATTTGGTTGAGCAGCTAAACAAAGCATTAGCTCCTATGAATACAAATATAAAATTTGGAGTTGATCAGCAAGATGTTTTCTATGTTTCGGTTGTAGAGTCTGAAACAAGTAAAATGATAAGAAGATTTCCTGCGGAACAAGCTGCTGACTTCCTGCCAAAAATGAAAGAAGTAACAGGTATTTTATTTGATTCAAAAGGGTAAATACCCTTTTGATATGCCAATTCTGAAAATAGCTTCGTTTTTATAACTCTCTTCTATTATTTATTCTAAAAAAACATTTGACTTTCTATACAAAACCATAAAGATAAATCATAATTTTTGGCGATAATACAAAGTGCTGTTTTATGGGTTTTTTTGCAGTTTTCTATACTTTTGGCAGGGGGATGTGCTATTATACATTTTTGATTTTTAAACGAGTCTAAATGTTTAAAAGCATATAAAAAGATGTAAAGGATAACGGATGGGTAGAGCTTTTGAATATAGAAAAGCATCAAAACTTAAAAGATGGGGAGCGATGTCGACGCTGTTTCCCAAACTTGGAAAAATAATTACTATGGCTGCAAAAGAGGGTGGAACAGACCCTGATATGAATGCTAGACTTCGCACGGCAATTCTAAATGCAAAAGCTGAAAATATGCCAAAAGACAACATTGAAGCGGCTATTAAAAGAGCAACTGCAAAAGATACTGCAAGCATGTTAGAAGTAAATTTTGAAGGAAAAGCTCCGCACGGCGTGCAACTATTTATAGAATGTATGACGGACAACAACACAAGAACAGTTGCAAATGTAAAAAATATACTAACTAAACATGGCGGAGAGATGCTTACAAAAGGCTCTTTAGAGTTTATGTTTGATAGAAAAGCACTTTTTGAATTTCCTCTAAAGAGCGGAATGGACATAGAAGAGCTTGAACTTGAGCTTATTGATGCAGGATTGGAAGAGATAGAGGCTGAGGACGGTGTCGTTATGGTAACAGCCGATTATACTAGTTTCGGTGCTATAAATAGCACATTAGAAAATATGGGAATTGAAATTACGAAAGCCAACCTAGAGAGAATGCCAAATACACCTATAACTATTACGGAAGCTCAACAAGCAGAAATAGATAAAATTTTAAACAAGCTTGAAGATGACGAGGATGTTCAAAAAGTATTCACAAATATAGCGTAAAAACGATAGAGTAAATTTTACTCTATCTATTTTCTTCCTTGAACTGCATTTCCCATGTCCCACATAGGCAAGAAAATACCAAGAGCTAGTAAAATAACCATACTTGCAAGTATAAGCAGCATAATCGGCTCAATCGCCTCTGAGAGACCATCGATAATAGCATCAAATCTCATCTTGTAATACTGAGCGACCTTGCTTACCATTGTGTCTAAAGTACCGCTGTCTTCACCTGCACTCACCATCTGAATAATCATATTTTCAAACAGCTTTGTATCTTTTAATCCCTCATGCAAAGATGAGCCTTTTTCAACTGCAACTCTAACTGAAGAGAGTTTTGCTTTTAGCGGAAGATTGTCTATCATTGAAATTGCTGTATCAAGTGCTTCAGCAATTGGAATTCCGGCACGAATTAATTCTGAAAAAACAAGAGTGAAGCGGCTGAGTGTTGCAAACATGATAATATTTTTAATCAAATATGTTTTTAATAAAACTTCATGCCACCCATATCTAATATTTTTAGAATTATTTATAAGATACTTAAATATAGAAAAAGATATAAACAATAGTGCAAGTACATATAAGCCGTAGTTGTTAAAAAGATGCTCCAATTTTAATAAAATCTTAGTCGGCAAAGGCAATTCTGCATTTAGTTTTTCAAACATATTTTTAAAATTTGGAACAACATAAGAAATCAGTACGGTAAAAGCTACTGCCATGGCTACCATAACATTTCTCGGGTATGCCATTGCTTTTTTAAACTTAACAACATTTGCTCGGATCTCTTCAAGCATATCGGCAAGAGAATAGAGAGAATCATCTAAATTACCGGTTTTCTCTCCGAGTTGAACCATCGCTATCGTTAAATTACCTAATTCAAAACGAAAATTTTCCATAGATTTTGAAAGAGAGTGCCCTGAGTTAATATCTTCTGATAATTTGCCGAAAACTAATTTTAAATTTTGATCCGTAGTTGATTTTGCAATTTCACACAGCGAGTCATAGATGGATATACCAGCATTCGTCATAACCGCTAATTGTCTAATAGAGGCGATAAGAGCATCCGGTCTGATTTTTCGTTTTCTCATGTTGCCAAAGAGATTTGTTTTAAATCTTTTAAACTGTGACTCTAGAGGCTCTGCTTCTTCTACAATTTTAATTATAATTCCAGAATGCTTTAGTTTTGCGAGGTCATTAGCCTTTTTTCTATCTTCAGCCAGTATTCCTACTTGCTCTTTTTTGCCTTTTGAGAGTATTGTTGCTACAAAGTATTTCACTATTTTGCTACTCTTAAAATTTCTTCCAAGCTAGTTATGCCATCAAGAGCTTTATTGATTCCATTTTCAAAAAGTCCTACAAATCCATCTTGAACTGCTTGTGCATGTAGAATTTCCATTGATACGCCTTTTGCAATAAGAGATGACATCTTTTCATCAACGACTAAAACTTCACAAATCATCTCTCTACCCATATAGCCGGTTTCATTACACTCTTTACAGCCTTTTCCAACGTAAAATTTGCTATTTGGCGGAACTAGGTGTTTTAAATCTTCAACTGCTGATGTCGGAATTTTATCCTCTGTTTTACAGTTAAGACAAATTTTTCTTACAAGTCTTTGAGCTTGTATCGCGACTAAAGAACCGCTAATTAGATATGAGGCTACACCCATGTCTACCATACGGGTAATTGCGCTTATAGCGTCGTTTGTATGCAGTGTAGAAATTACCAAGTGTCCTGTAAGTGCGGCTTTTACCGCAATTTCCAACGTTTCAGAATCACGAATCTCACCAATCATAATCTTATCCGGATCTTGTCTTAAGATTGAGCGAAGAGCCGCAGCAAATGTTAACCCTACTTTTGGGTTAACCTGAACTTGCTGAATAAGATTCATCCTATACTCTACCGGATCTTCAACGGTTATAACTTTATCTTCAACATTTCTAAGTTCATTTAATGCGCCGTAGAGAGTAGTCGTTTTACCGCTTCCGGTTGGACCGGTAACGAGTATAATGCCATAAGGAGTTTTAAGTGCTTTTAAAAATTTTTGATAACTTGCGTTGTCCATTCCTGCATCTTCAAGTTTAACAAGTGCTTTTTGTTTATCAAGAACACGCATAACAATAGACTCACCGTATAAAACAGGAAGAGTAGATATACGAAAATCATACTCTCTTGCACCCACCAATGTCGAAAAACGCCCGTCTTGCGGCTTTCTTTTCTCAGCAATATCAAGATTTGAGAGCAGTTTTAGCCTTGAGGCAAGTGGAGGATAAATATCTTTCTCAAAAATAAATATCTCTATAAGTTTTCCGTCAACACGAGTACGTACAACGCAGTTTTTTTCGGTAGGCTCAATATGTACGTCACTTGCACGATTTTTAATACAAGCATGTAAGATAACATCAATGAGCAGTAAAATGGAAGACGCTTCTTGTTGTTCATCTATGGAATTAATAGAGTTCAGTTCATCTCTGATTTTTTTTACTAAACCTTTTACACTGTCTTTTAGTTCTACTTTGAAGAGATATGACTCAATCTGCTTTTTGGTTGCAACTGCCATTTTAATCGGTTTTCTTGGAAAAAGTCTCTGCAGCGACTCTTGAGCTTGAATATCCAAAGGATCACTAAAGGCTATTGTTATGCTCATTTCATCTTCAGAAACAGGCAAGGCATTATATTTTTTAAGTTGAGAGAGCGATATCTTCTCTGTAAGTTTATAATCCATATCTATAGAATCTAAATCAAGAAACAGAATATTTTGTTTTTGGGCTAATTTGAAAAGCACATCTTTTTCTTGAATATAGTCATAATCTTCTATGATAGATAAGTCATATTCACCGCTCTGAATTTTGTCGACAATGAAGCGAATAAGCCTATCCATAGTCATAAACCCGGATATTGTTATATCTCTAAGAATGAGGTTACTAGCAAGACCTTTAGCAATCAACCTATCAACTTGACTCCTCATAATAGAGCCGTTAGCCAATAAATCTGATGTTATCCTATCCATAATATTTCCTACCAGTAAATATGTTTTTTAATGCTTAAAGAATCATGAAACTCTTCAATTACCATTTTATCTATTCTAGCATCTTTTAAAAGATAAAGTTTATATTTAAGCTGATTGTCTTTTTCATCTTCAAAAATATAAAACTCTTGTTGTTTGTCTTTTTTATGCTTTGAATATAAATCAAAAACTTTTGATAAAACATAATCAGTCGTAGGCATATTTAAAGATGATATATCATAATTATCTATCAAGGCATGATAGAGAAGTTTCTTTTGCATAAGTATGATAGAAAAATATGCCGCATTTGAGCGTGATTCCTGTGATAGCTTAAGTATATTTATCGGGATAGAAAGACGTTCCACATAATCAATTTTTAAACAGGCAAATCCGTAAAGTGAGATGAACTCTTCATCTCTTAAATATGGGACATAATTTTTAAAACCGAGTTCACATGCGCTTTCGTACTCTTTATTTTGATAAAGTTCTAACATATCATTCTTAATATCACCGTACAAACTTGCTGCAATAAGCATTGTTAATAGTAATTTTCTCATTTAAATTTTCCTGTTTGAATCTCTTCTAGAAGCTGTTTTGCTTGTGAAGAGTGAGAGTGAGCAATATACTTTTTAAGCATCTCAACCGCTTCATCTTTTTTATTCATTTTTACTAACGATTTTGAAAATATAATCCAACTCTCTTCGATGTTGTTATTTATTCCGTTTGTTATTAAAGCATAATTATAAGCTTGCTCATATTCATCCATCTGATAATATTTTTTTGCGACAAAAAGGCTCAAAGCAGGATTATGATTAATATTAAACCTATTTAAAACATCTCTAATGTCATCATCGTTCTTTCTTTCTATTTTAATGCTGTTTTTATTCTCTATTTTTGGTGTAGTTGTTAAAACTTCTTCAACTTTTAGAGGAATTATCTCTTCTTGATTTTTTTGTGGCTGAACCGCCGTTTGTTTTACCTCTTCTATCTTAAACGCTGATGTATCTTCTTTTTTGCGCATCTGCGGAGCTGGTTTTTTTATCTCTTCATGTATAACACTATTCTCTTTTTTGGCTGCTTGTGATTTTATATTATTGATAAAATTCAATGATGGAGAGAGTATAACTTTTTCTTGTTCTTCAATTTTTTCTTCTGTTTGCATAGGTGAAGTTTGGATGTTTTCTTTAGTAGCCGCAGGCTGCAATTGCACTTCCTCAAGAGAGGTTAAATTCTCATCTTTAACCACAGTTATATTTTCATTTTTAGCTATAGGCTTTACAACCTCTTGCATAACAGTTGGTTGATTTTGAAGCTGTTTTTCATTTTCAAGTGCTATTTTATACTCAAAATTATAAGAGAGAAAAAAAATCATAGAGACCAACATAACCATTAAAACAGCAGATATCACAAAATACGGTATTAATAATTTTAGCTTATACTTTTTATGTCTTATTTCTAAATCATGTACATTAAGCATTAATCAATCCTGTATGAATTGCAGACATCTCTATAATTTTAGTTGAAATTTCACTTCCTTTTATTTTGCTTGGATTACTATCTTTATAGTACATGTATATATCAAAAAGAGTATAAAGCAGCTTATTTGTATTTCTATAATTTCCATCTGTTAGTTTATGAATTAAATTAATTGATTTTTTGGTAAACATATCTGCTGTATCTATGCAGTTTGCTCTCATTAATTTTTTTTGAATATATATTCTTAACTCTGAAGCCGGAGCATTCTCAAGTTGAATACTCTCCCAAATCCTAGACTTAAAATGCTCTTTTGCAACGATATCTTCTTTCTCCGTTTTATGAAGAGCAATTATAAACTTTACCTTTCTAGTATCTGATAAAAGTCTGATTTTTTCCATCATGGCAATAGAGTAGAGTTGTGCTTCGTCCAGTAAAATTAACGGTATTGCTGTGCCTAGTTCTCTATTTTCTACTACTTTCATAAACTGCGTAAAATTTAACTCATTGTTATATTTTAAATTGTACAGATCTTGAGCAAGTGTTTTGAAAAATTCACTCTCATCTAAAATAGGTGTTTTATATAGACATATTTTTTGTGAATATTGAAGTGAGTGATATAGTTTTGATAAAAACATACTCTTGCCTGTACCAGGCTTTCCATACAAAAGTATCATTTTAAACGGTTTTTCAATTGAATCTTTAAAAGATTGATAAATATTTGATATTCTTTCAAGTTGAATATAGTCGTTAACGTTCACTACATCCAAAAAAACATCTCTTGAGTTTTTGTAAACACTTGGCTTCAATTTTCCTCTTTTTTGTGATCTGTTGTAGTAATAATCGCATCTTTAGCATTAAGTAGAGTTTTTTCTGAAAGACCTTGATATCCTAAATCAGATAAAGAGAGATCTTTTTTATCTTTTCTTATAATATGTGGTTGTATTACGATAACAAGTTCTTGAACAACTTTTTGTTTATCTTCATATTTAAATAGATAGTTTAAAATAGGAATATCTCCTAAAATCGGAATCTTATTTGTATTCATATGGCTACTTGTATTAATTAGACCGCCTAAAATAATGCGGTTTCCGTCTTTAACAGTTACAACTGATGAGAGCTGACGACGGCGAAGATCCGGTGGCATAGTTCTATCTGCAGCTTCTACAAGGGATATATCAGATGCAGTTTCAGAAAGAGATGGATTAATCTTTAGTGTAATAGTATTGTCACCTGAAATTTCTGGAGTTATATCCAATAAAACACCCGCAAAAACTGATTGAATATCCTCGCTAGAACTTTGCGTACCGCTTGTGCCGCCTGCTAAAGTTTCAGTACTTGTTATTTTATAGAAGTACTCTGTACCTGCGGTTATAAGTGCCGCTTGATTGTTGAGCGTTAAAACCTTTGGATTAGAGATGGAATTTACATCTCCTTGGGTTTTAAGAAACTTAATAACTTCATTTAGCTTTCCGCTTGCACTTATTTTTATAAGATGCGAGTTTTCGCCAGAACCGCCTCCTGCGATTGCGGTCGTAATTTTATTATTTTCGAATTCTGATATATTTTTATGAAAAAGCTTATCTATGCTCAAATCCATATCTTGAAGCGCGTAAAGCTGACTCCAGTCTACACCGGTAGTCTTTCCTTCACTTAATGTTACGGACAAGAGCTGAACGTCGATTAAGACTTGAAGTTGAACTTTATCCTGAAGACTTTTAAGATATTTCTCCAACCTATCCATCTGTTTTGTTGTTGCCGTAACAGTTATAATGCCAGCATTTTTATTTATAATCGGGGCTTCAGCTATATAGACATCTTGAGGTCTGTTTAAAACTTTTTGAAGTTCTAAATCTAATTCATACCAAAATGCCACTTCATCAGAGCTATCTACTTTCATACCTGACTTACCGGCACCGCCACCACCCATATCTTGATTTGCAGTTTTAGTAGCTGCGCTAGCTCCAGTAGTAGTAGCTTTACCTGCCCCTTCTGATGAAAGTGTTATATTTGTCTTCGATTCACTTTTTCTTTGTGAAAGAATATAATCTATACTAAACATTTTTGTTTCAAGATATGAAATTTTTAAAATATTGTTTTCTAGCGTATATGCAAGATTATTCTCTTTTAATATCAGTTGAAAAACTTCATCAATAGTCAAGTTATTTAGATTTGTTTTATTTAGATTGCTGTTTAAAAATTTTTGGGCATTTGGATCTGTTACAATAATACTAAACTCACACACATCACTAAGCTCTTCTATGAAGTCTATAATTTTAGTATTTTTTGTAGAGCTGATGCTGAAGAGTTCATAAGAACAATCAGCAAAAGCACTGTTAGATAGTAGAAATCCTAGAAGCATTGAAAAAATTGTTCTTTTTATAAGTTTCATATATTTGCCCTACTTATTTTTAAATTTTATAGTCGGTGTTTTGCTATTGGTTGATAAGATACGCTCTTTATCGCCTTTTTTCAGAGTCACTGTATTTTTACTCATCTCAACTACCGTATAATTGCCATCAAGTTTATCATTTATCCTGCGCCATTGTCCATCTATCATAGCCGATGTATTTACAATTGCGGTTAAATTAAAGTCGATTTTTTTAGTGCCATTTTCATCAGCTTTTATGTTGTCTACAGAAGATTTTACTAATGGTTGCTGGATTGAAGCAGCTGTAGTATCTTTTTTTACTTCAGGTCTATTTTTTTCCAAGAAAATAAAAGGATCCATAATATTTGAAATTTCTATACCTTTTCTTGGTGGCTTAATTGCTTCTATTTGCTCATCAACCCATTCAAGCTCAGTAGCCAAAAGAAGACTGCTTAGAAAAATAAGTATTATAAATATTGTTTTCATTGATAGACAATTCCCCAAACTGAGATATTTATATCACTGTTTAGTCCGTCACTCGCTTTAATGCTAAAGTCGTGTATATCGACAACTAGTTCACTCTGTTCTAGAGAGTTTATAAATTGAATCGTATTTAAATAATTGCCTTTGACCTCTAGCGCGATATCTAAAACATGACCGAAAGAAGAGTGGTTGTTATCAGAATAGCTGTTTACGAAGTTAAGTATCTGAATATTATGTTTTTTAGCATTTATAGATATTGAGTTAAGATAAGCACCCCATGCTTTCTCGTCATAAATAAGTGAAGATATAGTCTCTATTTTATTTTTTATATAGCTGTTTTTATTTTTTTGAACTATAAATTCAGCC